>JAKAGB010000051.1 GCA_021817705.1 bacterium
CGCGGGAGGGTCCGGAACGCGCGCCGCGGAGCGGCGCGCGCTCCGGACGTGCATCACGCTCACTTGAGCCTCGTTCGGGCGAACGGGGCGCGGGAGCCGGCGCGGGTGCTGGTGCTTGATTCATATGAGTGATTAGTTGATTAGTAGTTAGTCTGAGATTCGAGCCGAATGCTCAGTCGTGAAAGTGCGAACTCGTTCGCGCGCTCGCGACTGCTCAGTTGCTCTTTACGAAGAACGGCCACACGCGGTCGCGCACGAGGGACCACGACGCGACCGAGGCGAAGCGGTCGGACGGCGTCGCGATCTGCGGCAATGTTATGCCTTCGAGCGCGTTCGGCACGGTGTAGGTGAACTCGGGCGCGTGCGTGAACGCGGCGGGGAAGTCGGCCGACACGAGCGCCTCCACCTGCTGCAAGTCTCCCGTGCGCGCTGCCGTGCTCGATTCGCCGCGTGCCTTCTCGAGGAGCGCGTCGACCGTCTTGTTCGCGTAGAGCGCGATATTGAGGCCCGGGTCGTTCTGCTCCTGCGAGTCCCAGAACGCGTAGAGGTCCTGGTCGCGCCCCACCACTTCGCCGAAGAGGAGCGCCTCGTAATTGCGCGGGCGAATCACGTTCTGCGAAAGGTCGCCGGGTTCGTAGAGCTCGATGTCGACAGAGATACCAAGCTTCTCCCAGTCGGCTTTCACCGCTGCCGCCACGTTCTTCAGCTCGGGGTCGTTACTCGTGCGGATGGTGATGGACGAGAGGGACTCCTTTTCGTGCCGCCAGGCGCGCGCGTTCGCGTCGTACGTCCAGCCGGCTTTTTCGAGTACCGCCGCGGCGTTCTCGGTCGGGTTGCCCGAGGGGATGGGCGTCTCGTGCACCGCGCTTCCGGGCGGCACGGGGCCCATGAGCGGTTCCGCATAGCCGCCGAGCACGTTCTGCACGATGTTCGTGCGGTCGATACCAAGAGAGAGCGCTTCGCGCACCGGCAGTTCCGCGAACGTCTTGTTCTGGCTCGGGTTGAAGAAGACGCCATAGACGCGCGCGTAGGGGGCGGTCAAGGTCTTCGTGCTCCCCTGCGTAGTCGCCGCAGGCAATCCGTAGGCACTCTCGACCGTGCCGTTACTCAAGGCGCGGGTAAGGTCGCTCGCGTTTGAGAAGAATACGAAGCGGATGCCGGAAAGGTACGGACGGCCGAGCGGGTAATTCGGATTCGCACTGAACGAAGCCGAAGAGACGAGTCCGGACGAATCGCGCGATTCCGACGACAGCACGAACGGCCCCGCACCCACCGGATTGCTCTCGAGGTCGCTGAACGGGAACTCGTCGTCGGAGACGTTCTGCCAGAGGTGTGCGGGCAGGATGCCGAGCGTGGTCACGTCAAGGAACGGCGCGTACGGCTTCGAGAGCGTAAAGCGCACGGTGCGCGTGCCGACCGCCTCCACGCCCACGCCCGCCCAGTCCGCGTAGGCCGGGCTCTTTAGCCCGGGGTCTTCCGCTTTGCCCACCGTGAACACGACGTCGGCCGCAGTCACGGGCGTCCCGTCGGAAAACTTCGCATCCTTCCGGAGCGTGAACGTATAGGTCTTGCCGTCCGGCGAGATGGTGTAGCTTTCGGCCAGGACGGGCACGAGGTTCCCAGAGCCGTCGAGTCCCATGAGCCCGGCGTAGGTGAGCGTGGAAAGGTCGCGGTCGGCGTCGGTGATGGCAAGGAGCGGGTTTATGAAGCGCGGACTGCCGATTTCGCCTTCGACCAGCGTGCCGCCATGGGCGGGTACCGAAACGAGAAGCGACTGCTCGAGCGTGTAGAGCGCGGAGAGCGTGGTGATGCCCACTAAGGCCGCAAGCACGTAAAAGATGAGCCGGTCGCCCAAGGAAAGCGCACGCACGCGGGATTCGAGGCGCGTGACGAGCGCGAACGAACGCGCACGCACGAGGCGTTCAGTGAGTGGCGCGCAACGTTCTTTGCATCGGGTAATCCAATCGTTCATTTCGAGAAAATACATCCGGGTTTCCGGACGGTTGCCTAGGGTTAGAACGTGCCGAAAAGCCTCAGATGCAAGGCGCGGGCAGCCGACGAGCGTAGGCGTATTCGGAATACGACGGAGCGAGGAGGCGGGTGCCCGTAACGCAGCAGATGAGGTTTTTAGGCATGTTCTACTCTAGTGCAGAAGGAAGTTCGCTATCGCCGCAAGCACAAGGAGAACCGCGATGACTATCGTCGCGTTGAAAAGGAATTTCTCGGCGCCTCTGCGCTTGTAGAAAGTTGACGCGAAGTTATCGCCGCCGAAGGCTCCCCCGAGGGTCGCGCCGCGCTGCTGGAGCACGATGCCGACGATGAGGAGCGTAGCGAGGACGATTTCCGCGTATGGCAATGCCGATACGAGTGCCTCCATCTGTGGGAAAGAGAATACCACAAAGGGCACGCCGGAAGCAACTGCCGCACGGCGCTCGCTCGCAGCAATCAAGCCGAGAGCCCTCATCGAGACCGCGCAGCGGCAGTGGGCCGTATGCTGTCTCAGCTCCCGCGC
>JAKAGB010000052.1 GCA_021817705.1 bacterium
GTGAACGCGAACGGCAGCATGGCCGGCATCATATCGAGCGGCTCGTCGCAGGCGCCGTTCTTCATACTCTCGGTCGCGTCGTACCCCGAAACGTTCGCGGCGATGCTCTCCTGGGAGCCGACCATGCCCGCCTCGCTCGCGCTCCTGTTCCCAGACTATGCCGTTTCGACGCAGGCGAGGGCGACGAGCACCGCAACGTCGACGCCCGTCGCAGCAGCGAGCGCGCCGTCCGGGCTCGGCGGCTGGCGCGATGTCGTGGTCTCGAATCACGACGCGCGCGCGTACCAGGATGCAGCGGGGCGCACCGTGCTCATCTACGGATACTGGGACGCGCAGACGCTCATCATTGCGCGCGACGAGCCTGCGTTCAGTGCGCTCCTTTCGCGCCTCGCCACCTCGCGCACGACACAATAGTCCGGTACACTAAGCGGCACTATGAATACCGAACACTTCAAACAGCGTCTTGAAGCCGAAAAGACGAAACTCGAAGCCGAAATGGCTGCAGTCGGCCGCAAGAATCCCGCCGTGCCGGGCGACTTTGAGCCGGTCGGCTCCGAGCAGGGCGCGGAGCCCGACGAGCTCGACCAGGCAAAGGACACACAGAGCTTCGAAGAGAACGAAGGCATCCTGCGCGACCTCGAGCTGCGCTACGCCGACGTGAACGCTGCCCTCGCCCGCATCGAAAGCGGCACGTACGGGAAGTGCTCTGCCTGCGGCGGCGACGTCGAAGAGGCGCGGCTCGAAGCCGATCCCGCTGCGACCACCTGCACGAAGTGCATGGCATAGGGCGCGTGCACAGGAATGCAGCGCGGCGCGAGCCAGAGGCCCGCGCCGCGTGCTTTAATTACGGACATCATGGTCGCAAAGAAGACTTCGGCAAGGCCGCGTCCCGTGAAGCGCCCGAAGCCGGTCGCACGGAAGAACGCCGCAAACGAAGAGAAGAAAGGCTACGCCAAAGTGCTCGCCGCGCAGCCGGTCGGTGCGGCGGCGGAACTCGTCGCGGTGGAGGCGGACCTTACACGCGGGCTCCATACGTTTTCGGTCGTCGGGCTCGCCGACAAGGCGGTCGAAGAAGCGCGCGATCGCGTTTCGGCCGCCATCCGCCATTCCGGCCTCAAATCGCCGAAGCAGCAGAACAAGCGCATCGTACTTTCCTTGGCGCCGGCCGACCTGAAGAAAGAAGGCTCGCACTACGACCTACCGCTTGCGCTTGCGTATCTCATCGCTGCCGGGGAAGTGCCGGCGCCCGCGCACGCAGCGCTCTTCGTAGGCGAGCTCGCGCTCGATGGCACGGTGCGCAGCGCACGGGGTGTCTTGCCGCAGGTGCTCGCGGCAAAGAAGAAGGGCGTGAAGACCGTGTACGTACCGCCTATGAATGCTCGCGAGGCGCTCCTCGCCGAGGACATCACGGTGTATGCGCCGCAAAATCTCGCCGCGCTCATCGCGCACCTCAAAAACGAAACACTGCTTGCGCCCGAAGCGCGCGACGCGCGCCTTCCGGCGCCGCCGCCCGCAGTCGACCTTTCTGAAGTAAAAGGGCAGGAGAGCGCGAAGCGTGCGCTCGAAATCGCTGCTGCCGGTCGCCACAACATCGTGTTCTATGGACCGCCCGGCACGGGGAAGACGATGCTCGCCCGCGCTTTGCCCGGCATCCTGCCGCCTCTGTCTCCGGATGACTTGCTTGAGGTGACTGCCATCCACTCCACGGCCGGGCTCCTTGCGGGCGGCGAGGCGGTGCACTGGCCGCCGTTCCGTGCGCCGCACCACAGCGTGTCGCACGTGGCGGTGGTGGGTGGCGGCGCGTTCCCGAAAGCGGGCGAAGTGACGCTCGCGCACAAGGGCGTACTCTTCTTGGACGAATTCGTCGAATTTGAAAGCCGCGTGCTCGAAGCGCTGCGTCAGCCGCTCGAAGACAAGGTGGTGACCGTCTCGCGTGCGCGTGCCTCCGTCACGTTTCCTGCTGACTGCATGATCGTCGCGGCCTTGAATCCCGCCGATACGCTCGCGTCAGATGATGCCGTTGCCGCGCGCCAAGCGCTCAAACAGTCGCGCAAGATCTCGCGCCCCATCGTCGACCGGCTCGACCTTTGGATAGAGGTGCCCCTCGTGCCCCACGACGTGCTCGAGAAGCTCTCGGGCGGCGAATCGTCAGCGGTCGTGCGCGCACGGGTGCGCGCGGCACGTGAACGCGCCGCCGAGCGCGTCGGTAAGGCCGGCGCGGTAAACGCAGAACTATCCGGCCGCGCGCTCGACGAATCGAGCGGCTTCACGAGAGAAGCGAAGCACACGCTCACCGCGGCCGCTGCGCGCCTCGGACTCTCGCCCCGTTCGTACCATCGCACCATGCGCGTCGCGCGCACCATCGCCGACCTTGCCGAAAGCGACGCGGTCCTCCCCGCGCATGTCCTCGAAGCGCTCCAGTACCGCCCGAAGGGTTTGTTCGGGTTTGAATAGAACCTGTCTCAAAAATAACCTCCGAAACCCGTGGCCGCTGCGAGGCGGATTTTTCGG
>JAKAGB010000020.1 GCA_021817705.1 bacterium
ATGCATAGAGCGATTCGTTCGGCGCCACGTGCAAGGTCGGCGTCGCGCCCAGATACCGCACGGTCCATGGTTCCGGCTCCGCCGCGGCCAGGTAGTCGCCCGGCACGCGCCACACGCTGTGGTAGACGCCCGCCGCCTTCACCGAGAGCGGCAGGGGCGGCAGGATATTGGTGAAATAGAACGTGCCCATGAGGGCGAGTACGACGAACGCGCCCACGCGGATACGCCAGATGTCCTTCTTGAATCGGCGGTGGCCAAGGACGCGCAGCAGGGTCGTAAAGAGCGCGAACGCTCCGACGGCCACGAGACTCGAGAGAAGGAATACCGCCGTGCTCATCTTCCCCACCACGATCGGCACTTCGAAAATGGCGTACGAATAGAGCGCGAAGAAGTAGAGCACGCTCGCGAATACAAGCCGGCTGTGGTACTTGGCGAAGTACTCGTTACCGATGAGCATGACGAGGATGAGGAGCAGGAACGGCCACGAAGCCGGCAGTGCGGCACTGTGGCCGTAAAAGAAGAAGAACGCGCTCCAGTACCCGCCGAGCATGAACTGCGTGATGATGGGCAGAAGACTCCGCCAGCGCGGACGCGGCTTCCCTTCCTGCGCGCGCTCTTCGAACCAGTGGTAGAGCAAGATAGAGACGAACGTGATGAGCGTGTATGCAGCGAGGAGCACCTGCGTGCGCGTGATGTCGATACGACCGAAAAAAACCTGGTCGATGCCGAAGCCGCCCAAGGTGGCGAGCACCGAGAGGTGCCGCTCATACTTCTGGAGCCATGCGAAGAGCTTGCGGAGCATGAGAGCATTATATAAGAAACGCGCCCGCTTCGCGGGCGCGTTCCGTAAGCCTCGGTGCCTGGAGTCGGGCTTGAACCGACGACCCCTTCCTCTTCAGGGAAGTGCTCTACCAACTGAGCTATCCAGGCGAAGTGAGGGCACAATAGCATGAATGTCCGCATTCGTGCTTTGTCGCCCGATCGAGTCCTTGATATGCCGCCATATCCAGACGCTTCGATACCTTAGCACGAAGCGCGCTTTCTTTCACTCCCTCTCCTACTGCCCCGTCACGGAGTTCACGACGTTCTGCACCGCGGAGCTCGTGGTCGGGTGGAGCGTGGCATATTTCTGCGCGAGCGGCATGAAGTACGCGACGTAGCCGTAGTAGGTGCCGCCGATGACGATGAGCCAGAACGCATAGCGCCCGAACATCTCGAGAAGCTGGTGCCGGCGCACCGCGCGCAAGAGGCGGTGGTTATCGCGCGTCAAGGCGTGCACTTCTTCGAGTGCGCGGCGGAGTTCAGGGTCCATTGGCGCTCAGTATATCACTCCGCGCCTCGGTCGCGGATGCGCTCGAGTGCGCGAGTGAACGCAGCGAGCTCGCGCGAAGAGAGCACGCCGAAGACCTCTTCGAGGATGCGGGCGCCGCGCGCGAGCGTCTTCGCGAGCGCGCGCTTGCCTTTCCTCGTGAGCGAGAGCCGCGCGGAGCGACGATCGTGCGGGTCGGTGGCGCGCGAGACGAGTCCGTCTTTTTCGAGCCGCCGCACGAGTGAGGTGGCCGACGGCGCCGTGATAGACAGGTGAGCGGCCAGGGCGCGCATCGAAGGCCGGTCGGCGTCGGCGATGAACTTCAGCGTTTCTACCGAAAGCCACGCAGAAGGGTTAAGCCGCTTCCCTTGCGCGAGCCGCGTGCGCACGAGCCCGCGCACCGCGAAGAAGAGCGAGGCGGCTTGCATGATGTCTTCTCGATTCGTGTTCGCCATGCTTCTCATCCTACCCGCCGGCCATCGCTTCCGCGCGCTGCTCGGACGAGAGGTCGGCGCCTTCGCCGGAATCTTGCAGCAAGACGAGCGCGACCAGCGCGCCAAGGAGCATCGCGCCGGCTGCCCACACGAACACCGTGCCATAGGCCATAAGGTCGGCCTTCAGGATAATGAGCGCCGTGCCTATCTGGTGCGCGACCGGTGCGGCAGAACGGATGGCGGAATTGAGCGCCACAAGGGCCACGTTCGCGTTCGTCGCGTTCGTGAGCAGCGTGCCGAAGAGCGCGATGCCGAACGCGCCGCCCACATTGCGCGTCAGGTTCAAAAGCCCGCTCGACATGCCGACTTCGTTAATGGGCACCGCGGTCGTGGCGGCGTTCGTCAAAGGCGCCATGCCGAGACCGAGGCCGGCGCCGAAGAGCACGAGGGGCAGAATGAAATCGAACGAGGTCATGCCCGGGTACAGAGCGTGCATGAGGTAGAGCCCGATTCCCGAAAGCGCCATGCCGAGGGACACGACGTATCGCGCGCGGAATCGTACGGCGAGCTGCGCACCCAAGGGCGCGAAGACGGGCAGCGCGAGCGCCATCGGTACGAAGAGGTAGCCGGTCTGCATGGCGTCATAGCCGAGGAACGTCTGCGTGAATACCGGCAAGAGGAACATGGCGCCCATCATGCCGCCGAAGGAGATGAAGGACACCGCGAGCACAGAAACGATGGTCGGGTTCCTGAAGAGCTTGAAGTCGATGACTGGGTGCGGATGGCGCGTCTCCCACAAGAACGTAAGGTAGCCGAAGACGAGCGTAGCCACATAGCACAGCCAGCTTGCGAAGGAGCCCCAGCCCCACGTCTGTCCCTGGTCCAAGACCATCACCATCGCGGTGATGGCGACAGCCAGGAGCACCGAGCCGAACCAGTCGAAAGCGCCTCGCTCTTCCGGCGAATCGTGCGGCAGAAAGAGGAGCGTCATTACGAGTCCCGCGATGCCGATCGGCAGGTTGATGTAGAAAATCATGCGCCAGGAGAAGTTGTCGATGAGATAACCGCCGAGTAACGGCCCGATGACGGCCGATACCGCGAATGACGACGACCAGATGCCCAAGGCCTGCGCGCGCGCTTCGCGGTTCACGAACGACTTCGCGATGAGCGACATCGCGGTCGGATAGATGGCCGCGCCCACGAAACCCTGGAGCGTGCGGAAGAACACGAGCGAGCTGAAATCCCAGGAAAGGCCGGTGAGTACCGACACGACGATGAAGCCGATGAAGCTCCACACGTAAATCTGACGGTTTCCGAACAGGTCGCCGAGCTTGCCGAACACCGGCACGAACACCGCGTTCGAAATGATGTATGCCGTGGCGATCCACGCGGCCGTGGTGACGGAAATGCCGAAGTCACCGATTATCTTCGGCACCGCAAGGTTCACGACCGTGCGGTCGAGCCCGATGAGGAGCGTGCCAAGCATCACGGTGGCAAGCACAAGCCACGGGTTGCCTAGACGGTTATTCATACCAGTTGCCGTCCGCGCATTCCAAAACCGACTCAACCGCCCGCCCAAAAAATTTCACGCTCCGGGCCGCTTGGCCAAGTCTTACGAAATTTTTTGGGCGGGCGGCCTCGTTTGAGGCTTTGGAATGCGCGACGGCGTTCATTGCGGTAACCGCTTACCGCGTATACACGTACATCCGCGCGCTCATGCCATTCCGGAGGAACGGATACGCGGTCGTGTCGAAACGCGCTTCGACGTTAAATTGCTGCACCTGGCGCTGGTTCGATATGTCGAACACGACGCTCGACTGGTTTGCCGTCGGCGCGATCTGGTCGACGACTCCTTTGAACTGCTTTCCGCCGTATGCGTCGACGGTGAAGGTGACCGGGTCGCCCACACGAATCTGCGCGAGGCCCTTGTTCTCGTCTATCTTCCCCACGACGCGCAGCTGCGTGGGGTCAATCATGGTCACCACCGATTCGTCCGGTGCGACCGAAGCACCGACCGTGTCATTCACGGCGACGACCAGCCCCGCGACTTTCGCCTTCACCACTTCGGTGCCGACCAAGGCGACCGCCTCGTCAGCGACGAGCAGGTCGCCCGGATTCACGTACACGGCGTTCAGTCGTCCGCCCGCGGCGGGCGCGAGCGCGATGAGAGGCGCCGAGACGCTCGAGCTCGTGATGGCGACCTCGCGGTTCCCCGAGATGACGAACGCGGCGACGCCGGAAGCGATGAGGATGAGCGCCGCGACGCTCGCCATCATGATGGCGCGTTTCTTCGTCTCGGGCGTAAGTTCGTTTTGCATAGGATTCGGTGCAGTCATACTAGAAGGACGCGCTCTCGCCATAGGTAAAGACCGGCGTGTCGGTGGCGATGCCACTCACGATTTCCGTCATGCCGTCCGCGCTCTCGATGCCGGTCGCGACCTGCGTTTCGACGGCGCCATGCGCGCCCTGCACGAAGACGAACGTGCTCGGGCCGTTCTGGATGAGTGCGCTCGTGGGCACGATGAGCACATTCTCTTTCGTCGCCGTAATGATGCGCAGGTTCGCCGAAAGTCCGGAGGTGAGGCGCGGGTCGCGATTCGAGAACGTGACCGTGACGCCGTACGACGAAACGCCGCTTACGACGGTCGCGGCCGGGTCGACCGTGGTGACAGTCGCCGGGAAGGTCGCGCCCGGGTACGCGTCGAAGGTCGCGGATACCGCGTCGCCCACTTTCACCTTGCCGATGTCTGCTTCGGACACGAGCGCCTTCGCCTCGAACGCGCCATCGGCGAGCATCGAAACGAGCGGGCTGCCGGGCGTGACCGTCTCGCCCGGATTCGCGCTCTGCACCGTTATGGTGCCGGAAACGGGCGCGATGAGTGCGGTCTCGCCGAGCGCCACCTTCGCGCTCTGTACCGCAGCGGCTGCCGCATCCACTGCCGCCTGTTCGGCTGCGATGTCGTTCGCCGTCGCGCCTGCCTGCGCGAGCGTGAGCGCGCCTTCTGCCGCTCGGTATGCGGTCGTCGCGGTCGTCACGCTCCCGAGCGCGGCAGCCACCGCGCTGCGCGCTGTGTCCACCGCGGCCTGGTCTGCCGCGAGCGCCGTCGCGGTGAGCGCGCCGCCCGCCGAAGTCTGCGCGAGCGCGCGAGCGAGGTCGTCGAGGAATGTGCTCGTTTGCGTGAGATACGCGGTCGTGGTCGCGGCTGCCGCGAGGGGGTCGGTGCCCGCCGAAAGGAGCGACTGCCACGGCGCGAAGATAGGCTCGATGGCGACGCGTTCCTGCGCAACGGTGTTGGCGAGCATCTGATCTGACACCGGGTAAGTGAGCACCGCATACGAGGTGCGCGGATTGGTGAAGAGCAGGTCGGACTTCACGTGCACGGCGTCGTCGGCCGAGACATAGGCGCTCCGCACCGTATCAAGGAGCGCTTGCTTCGTCTGCGCCACGTTCGTCTCATCGATGGAAAGCTGCTCTGGGCGCGTGCCTGCCGTAAGCGAGGCAAGCTTCGCCTGTGCCGCCTCTAGGTTCGCCTGCGCACCGGCGAGCGCCGCCGACTGGCTCGCGCCATCGAGCGAAAGCAGCACCTGCCCTGCCGCGACGTGCTGCCCAACCTGTACGCTCACGGCCGCGATGCGGCCGGAGGTCTGGAACGCGAGATCGGTCGACTGCGCCGCCTGCACCGAACCGGTCACGTCTACTTCCTGGGTAATCGCGCCCTGCACCACCTTCGCCACCACGCCCGTGGGCGCGACCGCGGTCGAGACATACACGTACGCGATCAGGGCCGCGCCGATAGCGAGCGAGCCGCCCACGGCGACTGCGGGTTTCGCGATGAGTGCGATTGCTTTTTCGAGTGCTGGCTTCATGCGAGACAATTAGTTAGGTGTTCTAACTATATCAGGCATGGCAGTGAGACACAATCTTCAAACGGGTGCCCTCGCCAGGAGTCGAACCTGGATCGGCTCGTTAGGAGTGAGCTGCACTATCCATTGTGCTACGAGGGCGAAGTGAGGAAATGCGTGTGTGCGTCCTCGCAGACACGCGTTCTCCGAACGAGCCCTCATATGCCTACATATGAGGGCGTGCTTCGAGCCTAGCACAAACCCCGCGCCGGCGAAGCCGGCGCGGGGCTATATGAACGTGCCTCGCTTACGCGCTGAGGCCGAGCGAATGCTCGAGGTGCTCCTTGTCGAAGCCGATAATCATCTCGTTGCCCACGAAGATGACCGGCACGCCCATCTGGCCGGACTTCTGCACCATTTCCTGGCGCTTCTCCAGGTCGTGCGCCACGTCGTAGTCGGTGTACGCAATGCCCTTTTCCTTAAGGAAATCCTTCGTCATCTGGCAGAAATGGCAGGTGGGCGTGCTGTAGATGGTTATATGTTTATCCATGTGCGATTTTGTTATGGGCGTATTGTACCACCCCCAGTTATCCACACCTACATCGTTCATATTCTGCGAGATCGCGCTCCCTTGCACATCACATTTCCGTGCTGTAGTGTTGACACGGAAACCAGTGCACAGAGGTGCAATATGAAGCTTGAAAGGGCATTTGACGTAATTGGGCGCAAGCATGCGATAGCAACCGCTCCGGTCATTCTGCAGCTTGAAGACACGGAATATGAGGATGTGAATGCCATTCTTAGGTTTCATCCCAAAGATGAGACTAAAAACGGATATCCGTTCACTGAAGCCCGCAAAGGCGATCGTGTTCTCTGCTTCCTCGACCTCATGACGGACCCGCCGATGTCTGAGGAGAATGCCGCCGAAAACGTTGTGGTTCTCGCCGGCGTTTGCCGCAAAGAGTGGGCCATTCGAGACGGCGTCGAGTCGATGTGCTGGGCGGTCTTTAATTCGGCCGAACGCGCGGGGAGCACCTCTACGAATGAGGATGGCGAGACAGTGCGCCGAGCGCCGTGGCACCAGCTCGATGTCGTCATTTCACGCGAAGAGTATGAGCAGCTCATTCACCTTGCGCAAATGGGCGCGTTCTTCACTATCTCGTTCTTTCTGGTATTTCCGGAATCGGAATCGGATTCTGAATAATGCCTTGGGCGCGCCGAGTACGGCGTGCCTTTTTCTTTTGTGCGGGATAGGAGAATCGAACTCCTGCCTATTGCTTGGGAAGCAACTGTTCTACCACTAAACTAATCCCGCATCATTCATGTAGGGTGTCCGACACCCTACATTAAAACCAATTCAGCACGCGCTGCCACCAAGGTTTCGGCGCCAGGGACGTCGTAGTGGCGGGCGGCACGACTACGATAACCTCTTCGCCTGGTTTTGCAACGCTGAACGCCTGTCGGATGGCTGCATCCTGCCCGCGCGGCGTGGCGAGAGTTGCCAGGTTCGCCTCCAAGGTCGCCTTGCGCGCCTCGAGCCCGCGGTACGCGTCGCGCGCCTGCTGCTCCTGCGTGAATGCGATGCGTGCCTTCCCCGCGAGACCCCAGATGAGCGAGCCGAGCCATAGGGACACGAGGAGTAGCGCGCCCACCAGAAGCCCCTGGGACCACACCAATCGGATTGGTGTGGTCCCTCGCCGCCATTCCTGCCATCTCCAGCGTCGCATGGCACACAGTATACGGTATAGAAAAACGCGCGGGTCGAAGACCCGCGCGCCATATTATTCGCGCAATTCACCAAGTGTCTGCAGCTGCACGAGCCGGTGGTAGAGGCCGTTCTCGCGCAGGAGCTCGTCGTGGGTGCCGATTTCAGAAATCACTCCGGAATCGAGCACGCAGATACGATCCGCCTCCCGAATAGTCGAGAGCCGATGCGCGATGGCAACGATGGTCACGCCGCGCTGCTTGCGCAACTCGCCAATGAACCGCTGCACCACGCGCTCGCTCTCAGAATCGAGGCTCGCGGTGGCTTCGTCTAAGACGAGCACCTTTGCATCGCCCGCAAGGAGCGCCAGGTATGCGCGGGCGATGCCCACGCGCTGACGTTCCCCGCCCGACAATCGCACGCCCCGCTCGCCCACTTCCGTGTCGAGCCCGTCAGGAAAGCGCTTTCGGTCGGAAAGCACGTCGCTCAGGCATGCAGCCTCTACTGCGCGCAGCACCGCTTCTTCGCTCGCCCCGGGCACGCCGTACGCGATGTTCTCGCGTATGGAACACTCGAGCACTTCCACGTCCTGCTGAACGTGCGCGAAGCGCTTGCGGTACCAGTCGCGGTCTACCGAGCGCGCATCGACACCATCAATGGTGATGCCACCAGACGATGGGTCGAGTGTGCGCAAGAGCAGATTCGCGGCTGTGGTTTTGCCCGAGCCGCTCCGCCCCACGAACGCAAGCATCTCGCCCGGCGCGATTTCAAGATTGAAATCGCGCAAGACGGGCTCCTGCCTGCCCGGGTACGTGTGCGTCACGTGCTCGAACGCGAGCGTGCCGCGCACGTGCGCGGGCACCACGCCTGTAGCCGTATTCGCCACATCCACGTCTTCCAGAAGAAGCGCGTGCATGCGTTCTGCGGCCACCAGGTCGCGCATCATCCGGGTATACACATGAATGATGCTCCAGACGCTCTGGATGGTAGCGTTGCCGGTGATGGCAATGTACGCCACTGTACCGACCGTGCTCCACCCCCAGTAGACGAAGAAGAACCCGAGCAAGAGCGTTCCGATAAACGCAACCTGCAGCGTCGCCTCCATCCCGAAGAAGTACCGTTGCATGCGCACCGACACACTCGTGTCCATGGAACGCATGCGCTCGCGCACGTCTCCATGCATCTCTTCTTCCCGTTTCTCCGCAACGAACGCCTGCACGGTGCGAATGTTGAGGATAGACTGACAGAAGTAGCCGACGGCTTTCTCTTTTGCACACTCCCATTCTTCCCACATGGGAAAGAACAGTTTGTACGATTGCAGGTAGAACCATATTGCCGGAATGAATGGCAGAAGCAGGATGAGCCCGAGCCGCCAATCACGCACCAAGATGATGATGCCATTGATGACCAGGTAGAAGAGCGCGGGCAAAAGTGCCCAGAAAAGATCCCCGAGCATGCCCACGAGCTTCTCCACACCCTTGTTCACCTTGGCAATCTTCTTGCCGGTATTCTCGCGCTCGTGGTATCCCACAGAAAGCGCAAGAAGTTTTTTCTGTGCAAGCTGCGGCCAGTAGTTTTCAAGCCGGATAATCGAGCGCAGAAAGAGCGGTTCCCAGACAAATCGCCGCACTACGAGCATAGTGCCCACGGCAACGAGCATGCTGCCTGCGAGCAGGTACACACGCGGCCCAACGCCGTCCCGCACCACATGCGGGAGATAGTCGAGCAGTTCGGAGAAAAGCAGCGGGCTCGCGAGCCCGAGCGTCTGACATAAGATCAGAAGCGCTAGAGTCGTAAGGATTACTTTCCGCTCTGTGGCAATGAGCGCCCAGAACGTCTTTACGCCGCGCGTAAAGTACGCGAGCGTCTGGTTGGTTAGATCGGGCGTATCGTCCCAATCGTAGGTTTGTTCAGCCATCGGGTATTCCTTTGGTTGGCTGGTTGCGGTTGTCAAAGAACTACCGCCCGGGGTGAGCCGGGCGGTTCAAGTAGCAAGGATTAGAGAAATCCTTACGTCCTGCTTCCACCCTGCCCACGCGCGGCAACGCTCGAGAAGAGCGTCATCCACACGGGCACGCGAATCGCGACCTCCGTGCGGGTCGTCGTGGTGCCGTAGTTGTGGCGGGTATTTTTCATGTGCGGAGAATGATACCGGACTCGCCGATTCTGTCAAGTCATTACGCGGCAGCGAGCCGTTGCCACACCGCCTCAATATCGCCTGTTGCAGCCCATGCTTTTGCTATCTCGGCGCGCAGTTCTTGGTGTTGCGAATAGCCTTTGTCGGTAATCCCCTCTGGCATCAAATCCGCGCACTCTATATTGAGCAGCACCGTGAGCGACTCCTTGAGGTCTTCGTAGCGCGCTTTCCCGAGCTTCGCCTCCCAAATACGCCCGAGGCGATACCAGGTGTAAAAATGCCAGAGCTCGTGCATGGAAGTGCTCCGCGCTTTGTGCGGATACTTCATGTACACGAAATACAGATTTTGATTGATGTTGTACGGACAGCGGCCGCTTACGGTAAGGTACGCGATCACATCGTGCGGTAGCGCGACGCCGAAGACCTGTTCGGCGCGATGCGTGAATGCATCGGCGACGCTATCCCATTCTGCCTGGTCTTCGCGCACACGGCTCGGAATATCGATACCTATCTGCGACGGATACGTTGCGACGAACGCTTTCGCATCCGCTTGCGTCGGCTCTGAGCCCGCGGTTGCAATGAGCGCCTGATACGCTTCAATAGGGCGCGCCGAGTGCGAGCCACCCTTCCCGAACTTGAGCAAAATCTCCGCGTCTTTTTCTGGATCGTAGACGAACGTGACTTTCATGCGGAGAGTATAGCGTAGGCTACGAGCTTTCTTGCACCATCTTCATGAACACGTCTTCTGGAATGTTCACCTTGCCCGTGCCGTGCTCCAAGAGTTTCTTTTTGCCGCGCTTTTGCTTTTGCAGGAGTTTTTGCTTGCGGGAAACGTCGCCGCCGTAGAGGTAGCCCGTCACGTCTTTGCGCATGGCGCTGAGCG
>JAKAGB010000021.1 GCA_021817705.1 bacterium
TCACGTCCGTGAGCTTGCCGCCCGAGACGGTCGCCTTCACCTGCACGTAGCCGTAGAACGCGTCCGCGGTCGAACCGGTGTACGTGCCGTCCTTGTACTGGCCGGTAGCTGCGGGCTTCGGCGCGGGCGCGGGCTTCGGGGTCGCAGCAGCGGGCGTCGGGAGCGCGGCGGGCGCGCTCGGAGCGGAGGGTGCCGAGGTCGTGGGCGGCGGAGTCGCCGTGTTCCCTGCACTCCCCGCGCCCGCCGCAATGGGCGCCGACGCGCCGACGGCGGTCGCCTCCGCCGGCGTGCGCGCCAAAAGATAGAGCGCCGAAGCGCCTACCAGGACTGCCGAAAGAAGTGCTTTCTTGTTCATATACGCACTTTACTACTCTTTCCGGACAAGTTTCATTCAGGAATGCGGAAACGGAGCGCACGCGCGTCGCGCGTGCGCTCCGTTTCCGGTCATGCGTACATTACGAGAGATCCTTCTTCTTTTCCTCGAACTCGGCGCGGTCAATCTCGCCCTTCGCGTAGCGCTCGCGGAGGATGTCGAGCGCGCTGTTGCCCATCATGTGCTGCCAGTGCATGCCGCGGCGTCCGCGCAAAAGACGCACGAGGCCGACCACGATGAGCACGAGGACGACGAGCCAGAAGATCGAGAAGATCCAGTCAAGCGGTCCGTATCCCCCGCCCCACATCATCGGCCCGTAGCCATATCCGTAGTTCCACATCATAGCGATAGTAAGCTGGTAACGATCCCATCATACTCCTGCCCGCGAGACACGCGAGCGGCGTATCTCTTACTACGCGCCGCTATCCTATTTCTGTCTACCGTAGCGGCGGCTGCACCGCTGTCTGCTTCAAGGCTGCAATGAGGCTCGCCGAGCGGAAGTAGTTCGAGAGCTTCGCCTGCCAGAGAGCCTTCGACGTATCGACATTCGGGTCGACGCCGCGGCCCTGGATAGGCTGGTTGTCCGGCCGGAGCGTGAGACTGTTCACGAGGAGGAGCGTGTACGTCTTGCCGAGGAGCGCGGTCGAGAGCGGGTACGTGTTCTCGACCGTGCCCCAGCCGCGCGTCGTCGTGCCGACCGCGGTCGCGAGGTGGTAGCGCAGGAACGCGGCGGTCGTGAGCTCGGCGGTCGACTGCGTCATGCCGTCGACGAGTATCGCGATGTCCTTGTAGCGCGCGAGCTCCGGGAACTGCGGCTGCACGGTACGCTGTACCTGGTAGTCGCCCTGGTGGTAGAGGTCGAACGCGTACTGGTCGTTCCCGATGAAGAGGCCGAGGAAGTTCTGCGTGAAGGCGAGGTCGCCGCCGATGTTGCCGCGCAGGTCGATGATCATGCTGTCGAGGCCCGGCGTCGTGGACGCCTGGTCGACCGCGTAGCCGAACTCCTGCAGGGTCGTCGGCGCTATCTGCGAAAGGTCGAGGTAGAGCGTGTGTCCGATGATGTGCGAGAACACGGTCGGCTCTATGCCCGCCTGGTCGTAGAGGGACTTCGTCTCCGGGTTCGTGAGCACCTGCTTCGCGTATGCCACCTGTGCGAGCGCCGCTGCCGCTGCGGGCGACGTCGACGCGGCAAGCGCTTTCTCTTTCGCCGCGGCTGCCGCAGAGACCTGCGCGGGCGACGAACCGGTCGCGATGCCGAGGTCGCCGTAGAGACTCACCGACGGGTGGACGTTACTCACCTCCTGCCGGAGCGCGGTCGTCTCTTGGTTCGTGAAGAGCTGGTCCCGGCCGGCCGGCGCGAGGTTGTAGAGCGCGACCGCGAGCGTATCGAGGGCGAGGTTCGCGCGCGCCGACGAGCTCGTCGCGGTCGCGAACGCCGCCGCGAGCATCTTTGCGGTCGAGGCGCGATCGGCCGCGGGCGCAAGGCCGGTCGCATTCGCCGCCTTTTCCGCCGAGAGCGTGAAGAGCTGCGCGAGCTGCGCGTCCGTGAGCTTGTTCCAGTAGTTCTTCTGTATCGCGTCGTACGCCTCCATCTCGAAGCGCACGGACACGCTCGACGCCTCTTCGGGCGTCGCGTACTTTCCGGGCGACGCGAGGTACGCGTAGAGCGCATAGCCAGCGCCCGCAATAATCGCGAGCGCGACCAGGCCGACGACGGCGCGCTTGTAGCGATGGAAGAGCATGGAACCCATGAGCTTCATAGTATAGCGAGACGGTCGATTACGCTTGTGGAAAGCGCGCAGCGAGCCCTTCGGCCCGCTGCGCGCTTTCCACGTATTCCTATTCTCTAACCTGCGAACGCCTACGCGAGAGGCTTGAGTCCCTCTTCCGTGAGCGCGGTCGCGACCGCGGCGCGCCCTTCCATGCGCTTCGCGAATGCCGCGAGGTTCGGGTAGTCGCTAAGCGCAATGCCGAAATTTGGCGCCCAGCGCGCGATGGTGTAGAGGTACGCATCCGCGATAGAGAACGCGTCGCCGAGGAGGTAGTCCTTCCCGAGGAGCGCGCTGTCGACGTACGCGAGACGCTTTTGCAGGCGCTCAATGATGCGCGCCTTCTCGTCTTCGCTCGGGCTGCCGAACAGCGGACTGAATCCCTTGTGAAGCTCGCTGCTCACGAACGCGATCCACGAGAGCATCTCATAGTACGCCCTCTCGCCCCGCTCCGGCGTGAGCTGCTTCTCGGGTGCCTGGTCCGCGAGGTACTGGATGATGGCGGGACCCTCGATGAGCACCTCGCCGTCGTCGAGCCGGCACGCGGGCACGTAGCCGCCGCGCGGGTTCACCTGGAAGAAGTCCTCTCCGTCATCGGTCGTGCGACCCTCAGCGGAGAACGTCACCTTTGATAATTCGACGGGCAGCCCGGCTTCGCGAAGGACGATGTGCGGCGAGAGTGAGCAAGCGCCCGGCAGGTAATACAGTTTCATTACAGCGATACGGTTATTGATACCTATGCATGGTAGCGAAGCGATTCCGCCCTCTCGCATGTGGATAACTGGAACGCACAGGAACGCCGCCGTATGCACGCAAAACGAGGACGGGTGCGGTAAGCTGACCCTATGGACCGCCGTAGCCGGAATTTCGACGCGCTCGCCTCGACGCCGCTCCGCAAGGACGCGCTCGCCATCGCGGAGGCCGGGTACGAGGCGATAGACGTGGGCGCCGCGTTCGCGCGCACCGTACGGCTCGAGGGCGACGAACTCATCGTCGCGGGCACTGCGCACCCGGTTTCCGGACGGCGCATCTTTTTTGTCGGCGTCGGGAAGTGCGCTATCGCGGGCGCCGAAGCGGCGGAGCGCGTCCTCGGCGCCCGGCTCGCGGGCGGCATCGCGCTCGACGTGCGCGGGCTCGCGGATGGGCGATTGAAAAGAATCGACGCGTTCGTCGGCACGCACCCGAAGCCGACCCAGGAGAACGTCGACGCGACGCACCGCATTCTCTCCCTCCTCGAACAGCTCGAGGAGCGCGACCTCGTCATCCTGCTCGTCTCGGGCGGCGGCTCCGTCCTCCTCTGCTCGCCCGAAGAACCGTTCACCTGCACGGATGAAGGCGTGCTCTTCGACGCGCTAACCGACAAGGGCGCGACTATCGAGGAGCTCAACACGGTGCGGAAGCACCTGTCGAAAGCGCGCGGCGGTTGGCTCGCGAAAGCGGCCCTGCCCGCTGAGGTCATCGCACTCATCGTCTCTGACGTCCCCGGGAACGACCCCGAGTTCATCGCGAGCGGGCCGACCGTGAAAGACACGACCTCGGTCGCCGACGCGGAAGCCGTGCTTGCGAAGTACGGCGTTCCGCTACCGCCGGGCGGCTTCATCGAAACACCGAAGGATGAGGCAGACTTCGCCCGCACGACGAACGTGCTCTTCCTCTCGAACAAGGACGCGCTCGCCGCAATGGCGGCCGAGGCGAGCGCGCGCGGCTACGCCGCGCGCGTCGTCACGGATACCCTGCGCGGCGAAGCGCGTGCGGTCGCGTCACAGATAGTAGAGGAACTCCACGGCGCACCACCGAAAACCGCACTCCTCTACGCGGGCGAGACGACCGTTACCCTCGGCGACCATCCGGGACGGGGCGGACGCAATCAGGAGCTCGCGCTCGCAACGCTCGGCAACGTGCGCGACGGCGAGCTGGTGCTTCCCTTTTCATCTGACGGGCGCGATGCGACGGACCACGCGGGCGCCATCGCGGACAGCGAGACGCGCGCGCATGCGCGCGCACGAAACGCAGATGCCGCCGCCGCGCTCACCGCGCATTCGAGTTATGATTTCTTTGAGGCGACTGGCGACGCACTCTTGACCGGCCTCCTCGAGTCGAACGTCTCCGACCTTATCATAGCCATCAAGTCGTAGGGGCGAGCGGAGCGGAAGAATCTTCCGAGAAAAGGCTCTGCGCAGGCCGACGGGCCGAGCAGGAAGGAAATCTTTAGCAAAAGAGTATCCTGCACTTTTCGAGGGAGCATTCTTCCGCGACGCGCTATTATTACGGTGTAACGTACTTTCATGAAGAACAACCCGCACATTCTCTGGTTCACCGATATTTCCATGGACGACGTAGGAGAGGTCGGCGGCAAGAACGCATCCCTTGGCGAGATGATCCGCGCGGTCGAGCCGAAGGGCGTGCGGGTACCCCACGGCTTCGCCGTCACCGCGAGCGCGTATTTCTACTACCTGAAAGAGACCGGCCTCGACGTTTTCATCGAGAAGACCTTGAAAGGACTCGACACGAAGAATCTGAAGGAGCTCGCAAAGCGCGGGAAGCTTGTGCGCGACAAGATGCGCGCGACGCCACTGCCCGAAGACCTCGAGAAGGAAATCGCTGCGGCGTACGCAAAGATGGAGAAGGAGTACGGCAAGGATACCGACGTCGCGGTGCGCTCCTCTGCGACCGCCGAGGACCTCCCGGGCGCATCCTTCGCCGGCGAGCAGGAGACCTACCTGAATATTCGCGGCGCGAAAGACGTCATCCGCGCGGTCATCTGGACGAACGCCTCCCTCTTCACCGACCGCGCCATCTCCTACCGCGCCGACCGCGGCTTTGACCACATGAAGGTCGCCCTCTCCGCGGGCGTGCAGAAGATGGTGAGGAGCGACAAAGGCGCCTCGGGTGTCATGTTCACCGTCGACACCGAGAGCGGCTTCAAGGATATTGTCGTCATAAATGCGACCTACGGCCTCGGCGAGATGATTGTGCAGGGCCACGTGACGCCAGACGAGTACCTCGTGCGGAAGTCCGCGCTCGGCCCCTCGACTTCGCTCGGGGCAGGCAAATCAAGAACGCCCATCATATATAAGAGAATCGGCACGAACGCGAAGAAGATGGTGTACGACACCGGGAAACGCGCGGTCGAGCAGACGAAGATAGTGCCGACGCCCGTCGCGGATACCAAGCACTTCGTGCTTTCTGACGACGAAATCGTCACCATGGCTTCCTGGGGCGCCGCAATCGAAGCGCACTACACCGAACGCGCGAAGCAGTGGACGCCGATGGACATGGAGTGGGCGAAGGACGGCATCTCGGGGCAGCTCTTCATCGTGCAGGCGCGACCGGAAACCGTGCAGGCGCGACGCGATTTCAACAAGCTCGTCGAATACAAGGTGGTCGCGCCCGGCAAAGAAATCCTGCGCGGCATCTCGGTGGGCTCGAAGGTGGCGACCGGGAAAGCGCACGTCATCCTCTCGCCGAAGCAGATAAACGAATTCAAGAAAGGCGAAATCCTCGTCACCGAGATGACCGACCCTGACTGGGAGCCCATCATGAAGATGGCGAGCGCAATCGTCACCGACAAGGGCGGACGGACGAGCCACGCGGCAATCGTCAGCCGCGAGCTCGGGTTGCCGGCGGTCGTGGGCGCGGGTGATGCATCAAAGAAACTGAAGACGGGCATGGAAATCACGGTGGACACGACGGGTGCCGCGGGCGTCATCACCGCAGGCCGACCAAAGAAGATAGAGATGCACGAGCACGACGTCGGGAAGCTCCCGGAGACGAAGACGCACATCATAGTGAACATCGCGTCGCCCGAAATTGCGTTTGAGGATTCGTTCCTGCCAGTGAAAGGCGTCGGCCTCGCGCGCGAGGAGTTCATCATCGCCTCGACCATCGGCATTCACCCGCTCGCGCTTCTCAATTTCAAGAAGCAGCCGCCTAAATTGCGCGCAGAAATCGAGAAGCGCATGGCCGGCTGGACGGACCCGGTCGCGTATTACGTCGACAACCTCGCCTTCGGTATCGCGAAGATCGCGACCGCGTTCAACCCGCGCCCCGTCATCGTGCGCTTCAGCGATTTCAAATCGAACGAATACTCCACCCTCCTCGGCGGCGAGGCGTACGAGCCGCACGAAGAGAACCCGATGATCGGCTGGCGCGGCGCGAGCCGATACCACGACCCGAAGTTCAAAGACGCGTTCGCGCTCGAGGTGAAAGCTGTGAAGCGCGTGCGCGAGGAGATGGGACTCGCGAACGTCATCCCGATGATTCCGTTCTGCCGCACCACCGAAGAGGCAGACGAGGTGCTCGCTACCATGAAAGAGCACGGACTCGTCGTGAAGTCCTTGGCAGCGCCGAAAGAAAAGACCACACCCGTGTATATGATGTGTGAGATTCCTAGCAACGTGATTCTTGCCGAAGAATTCCTCGACCGCTTCGACGGCATGAGTATCGGCAGTAACGACCTCACGCAGCTCACCCTCGGCCTCGACCGCGACTCCGGCATCGTCACGAAAATCGGCAACGAAAACAATGAGGCCGTCCGCGCCCTCATAAGCCAAGTGGTGCGGAAAGCGAACGCGCGCAAGAAGTACCTCGGCATCTGCGGCCAGGGGCCGTCGGACCTTCCCGACTTTGCCGAGTTCCTCGTGAAAGAAGGCATCGAGAGCATGTCTCTTAACCCCGACTCCGTTGTCAAAACCGTCGAGCAAGTCGCGGAGATAGAAGAGAAGCTGGGAAGGTAATCATGAAAATCGAGCGGATTGAAGCGAAAAGTATACCGGACACGCGCGGGAAGCCGACGGTGGAGGTGACCCTTCATGCGGGCGAGCTTTCGGCGAGGGCGAGCGTGCCGAGCGGCAAATCGACCGGCTCGCACGAGGCGAAAGAATTGCGCGATGCGGATGGAGGCGTAGAAACTGCCGTGGCGAACGTGACGGGTGAGATTGCGCGCGAAATCGCGCTGCGCGATTTCGCGTCAGCAGACGAGCTCGACACCTTCCTCATCGCGCTCGACAACACGCCGGACAAATCGCGGCTCGGCGCGAACGCAATCCTCGGCGTTTCCATTGCCGCGCAGCGTTTATTCGCACAGCAGGCAGGCGTGCCCTTGTGGAAAGCGATTGCCGAGCGCGCGAAGACGACACCCGGCGCGCCGCGGCTCTACGTAAACGTCATGAACGGCGGAGTTCATGCGGATTTTCGCCTGCCGTTTCAGGAATACATCCTCGTGTGCGAAGGCAAAACGTCCTCCGCGCTCGCTACCGCTCGCGCGGCGTTCGAAAAGCTCGGCGCAGAACTTCCCTCGATTATGCTCGGGACGGGTGGTGACGTACCGATGGGCGACGAGGGCGGCTACTCGCCGACTTTCGACACACTCGAAAAACCGTTCGAGCTGCTCGCGGCGCTCGCTGCTGAACATTCAGGCACTTCCATCGCCATCGACGCCGCCGCCAATGAGCTGCGCGACGGCAAAAGTAACTACATCCTTCTCAAAAAAACATACGCGCCGAACGAATTAGGTATGATATATCATACCCTTGTTGAACGGTTTCCGTTCCACTCCATCGAAGACCCCTTTAGCGAAGACGCGACGCAAGATTTCGTGCGCCTCACGGACGCGCTCCGCGGCAAGTGCCTCGTGGTGGGTGACGACTTCACCGTGACGAACCCGGAGCGCATCGAAGCGGCGCGCGAGGCCGGCGCCATCACCGCCGTTCTCATAAAGCCCAACCAAATTGGCTCCGTAAAAGAAGCCATCGAAGCCGTCGAGGCCACGCACGACGCCGGCTGGGCGGCCATCTGCTCGCACCGCTCGGGCGAGACCATGGACACCTTCATCGCCGACTTCGCGTACGGCGTGGGCGCCCATGGCATCAAAGCCGGCGGACTCGGCCAAAAGCAGCGCCTCGAAAAATACGAGCGACTGCTCGAAATCGAGAAAGAGGCGGAACGGTAACGTATGGAAACCGCACTCATATACTTCGGTCTGTACCTCGCAATCGTGCTCGGTATCGGCGTCATTTCTTCGCGGCGCGAGACGGAAGAGGGATTCATGCTCGCAGAGCGGCAGGTGGGCGGCATCCAGCTCGCCGCGACCATGACCGCAGGGTTCTTCGACAGCGCAGTGCTCGCGCTCTACATTGGCTATCTGTATGAATTCGGTTTTTCCGCGATATGGATATTCGTCGGCATCCTGCTCGGCTTCGTGGTCGTGCGCCGATACGCCGCGCGCATCCGCGAGAAAGCGCACGAGCTCGGAGCATACTCGATGCCGGAGTACTTCTATCGCTTCCTCGGGAAACGCAACGGGCTCACATTCTCGGCCGTGCTGGTCGTGCAATTCCTCATCTTCCTCATCATCAATTTTGTCGTTGCCGGGAAGATACTCTCGATGCTGTTTCCGGTGAGTTACGTAACCGCAGTGCTCATCGGCAGCATCATCATCCTCGCGTACCTTTTGCTCGCCGGTTTCAAAGCCGTCATCCGTACCGACTTCTTCCAGTTGCTCATCACGGTCGTTCTCGTCCTCGCCTCGGCATTCTTCCTTTTCGGAAAGACGACGATTCCTGCCACTGAGCTGAACCTCGTCGGCATGGGCTTCGGAAACATCATCGGATTCGTCGTTCTCGGTGCCGTGAGTGTCATGGTTGCGCCCGACCTCTGGCAACGATTCTTCGCTGCCAAAGACGGTAAGACCGCAGAACGAGGCTTGTGGTATGCCGGTGTGGCCATCGTCTTGCTCGCGCTCGTTACGGCAGTCGTCGGCCTGGTTACGAAACAGTTCTATCCGAACATCGCGCCGCAGGACGCGCTCGTCGCCGGTTTCTCGACGCTATTGCCGCTTGGTATGAAAGCGTTTGGCATGGTGCTGTTGTATGCGGTGGCGCTTTCTTCATCGGACACCGTCATTTTCGTGCTGTCCTCCATCTTTACTCGTGACCTGCAGAACTACACGCGCACGTTCAGTCAGAAGTCCATGCGCATGCTGACGAGAACGTTCATGCTCATCGTGGTGGCGGTCGCCGCGATAGTCGCGCTTACGTATCAAGATATCGTGACATTCGGACTTTCGTTCGGGAGCTTGAATCTCGCGCTCTTTCCGGCGGTCTTCGGTACGCTGTATTGGAAACTTAAGGAACCCGCAGTGTTTTGGAGTCTCGTGCTCGCGTTGTTGAGCTTGGTGGGACTGCTGGTGACGAACCAGCTTAATCCAGAAACTGCCGCGCTCGTGCTTCCGGTAGCGCTTTTCTCGCTGCTTGCGTTCCAGAAGTGGCTGCCAGACCACAAGGCGGTATAATCACACGGTCATGAAGATTCACTATTTTTCGGGCGAGGATTGGGAGGAAGCATACGTGCGCGGCAAGATGCCGAATGACGAGATTATCTTTCATAAGGGCTCGGTCGAGGCGAATCCGGACGTGACTGACGACGCGGCGGACGTGCTCTGCACCTTCATCGATTCGAAGATCGGCAGCACGGAGCTCGAGCGCTTCCCTGCCGTGAAGCTTATCGCCACGCGCTCGACCGGCTTCGACCACATCGACCTCGCTGCCGTGCAAGCGAAGAGCGTCACCGTCGCGACGGTTCCCTTCTACGGCGAGAACACGGTCGCCGAATTCGCGTTCGCGCTCATCCTCGCCCTCTCGCGGCGCGTGATCGAGGCGAACGATTCGGTGCGACGGACCGGCACCTTCGCGCAGGACGGCCTCCGCGGCTTCGACCTCGCCGGGAAGACGCTCGGCATCGTGGGCGGCGGACACATCGGCCAGCACGCGATACGTATGGGCAACGGGTTCGGCATGAAGGTCGTCTGCTTCGACGTGCACCAGGATGCCGCGCTCGCGGCCTCGCTCAACTTCACCTACGTCTCGCTTGACGAGCTGTACGCGCAAGCAGACGTCATTTCCATCCACGTGCCATACAACCCGCACACGCACCACCTCGTGAACAAGGACGCCTTCGCGAAGATGAAGAAGGGCACGTACCTCGTGAACACCGCGCGCGGAGCGGTCGTCGAGACCGAAGCGCTGGTCGAAGCTTTGAAGAACGGCACCTTGGCGGGAGCCGGGCTCGACGTGCTCGAAGAAGAGGGCGATATAAACGATGAGTCGCGACTCCTCGCCGAGCCGCATCCGAACGAAGACGAGATCCGCACCGCGC
>JAKAGB010000001.1 GCA_021817705.1 bacterium
GCACTGATTATGCGAACCAGCCGAAGCGCTGGACGAAGAATAGGAACGCAAATGCCAGTACAAAAAAGACAAGGAGCGCGATGCCAATCGTCGTGTACGTGTCGTGATACGGGGCAAGGTAGATGACCGCGAGCATATACGGCACCCAGGCGACCAAGGTGCCAACGAGCACGAGTTCGGCATGGTGGCTGAGCGCGGAACCGCCGCGCGATTCGCCGATGAAGAAGTAGCCGATGAGCGTGAACACCGGCATGAGAGTCGCGAGCCCCGAAAGGAGACGCAACCCGCTTTCCTCGAGAAGCACGATGGCGGTCGTCACGATGCCGCCCGTCACGAAGTAAATGATGATGTTCGTCATGAGCATGAGTATACTCGAATCGGACGCGGCTCACGACGTGATGGATTATTTTGTGCTCCTCGTCGCTCGTGGTGTCGTCTCCGCACGCGCTCATGCGCACGTGAACGGCTCGTTCGCCGCATGCGTATGCTATCTGATAGCATACGCATGTCCTCATTCCGCTCTCGTCATTCAATGGATAGGATAGCTCCCTCCGAAGGAGCCAATGTCGGTTCGATTCCGACCGAGAGCACTAAAACGGAAGACGCGCGCCGCTTTAGCGGCGCGCGTCTTCCGTTGTGAGGGCTTACGCCGCTTTCAGCATCCGCGCGAGGCGCGCCTTCTTGCGCGACGCCGTATTCTTCGAAATGACGTTGCGCTTCGCAGCCTTGTCAATCGCTTCAAAGGCGGCCGGCAGCAAGGTCGCTGCCTTCGCGTCCTTCGAGGCGACGGCCTTAGTGAACGCCTTCGTCGAATCGTAGAGCGCGGACTTGCGGCGCAGGTTGAAGACTCGCTTCTTGCGCGAGACGCGGATTGCCTTCTTTGCGGACGAGGTAATTGCCATGTGCGACTCACCATACGGCATCGGCTGCTTTTTCGCAAGGAGTGGTACGATGGTGCCATGATTCGGCAGATTAGCGGAACGGTGCTCTCGGTCTCCCCGGTCGGAGCCGTCATCGAGGTTGCCGGCTTCGGGATGGAAGTGCGCATGAATGCACCCGAGGCGCTCCACGAAGGCACCAAGGCAACCCTTTTTACGCACCTCGCAGTAAAGCAGGACGGCATGGAGCTGTATGGATTCGTTGACGCGGCCGATCGAGACTTTTTTGAAAAACTGCTCAGCGTTTCCGGTGTGGGGCCGAAGACGGCGCTCTCGGTCTTGCGCCGCGGCTCGCGCGAGGCACTCGTGGGTGCCATCGGCAAACGCGACCTCTCCTACCTCACGAAGGTAGTGGGTCTCGGCAAGAAGAGTGCGGAAAAGATGCTCGTGGAACTTTCGGAAAAAGTGGGAAGCGCGGCGCATGATGACGCCGATGGCGACGTGTTCGACACGCTCGTCGCCTTGGGTTACACCGAGCGCGAAGCGCGCAAGGCGCTCCAGGCCGTGCCCGACTCCGTTACCGGCAAAGACGCGCGCCTCAAAGCCGCGCTCTCGGCACACGCATGAAGAAACTCCGCCGTGCACTCAAACTTCCCTACCACTACGCGCTCGCGGTTTTTGCGGCCGTGCGCTACGGATTTCCCGCACGGCACATGACGGTAATCGGGGTGACGGGCACCAAAGGGAAATCCTCGGTGTCCGACATGCTCCTCGCAATCCTTACCGAGGCGGGCCACAAGACGGCACTCTCCGGAACCATCCGGTTCGTCGACGGCAACGAGTCGAAACCGAACCTGACCAAGATGAGCTTGCCCGGCCGCGGGTTCATTCAACGATTCCTCGCGCGCGCAAAAAAGAATGGTTGCACGCATGCCGTCGTCGAGCTGTCGAGCGAGGCGGCGGTGCAGTATCGGCATCTCGGGCTTTTCCTCGATGCACTCGTGTTCACCGGACTCCATAAGGAGCACTACGAATCACACGGCTCCATGGAGAATTATTTTCAGGCGAAATACCGCATTGCCCGCGCGCTCGTGCGTTCGCCCAAACGCCCACGGGCAATCATCGCGAATGCTGATGACCCGTACGGCGTGCGATATCTCGACACGCCGGTCGAGCAGCATCTCCCGTTTACGTATGCCGATGCGCACGATGCGCGCATCACCGAAGATGGCATCTCGTTCTCGTATCACGACGTGCGATTTTCGCTTCCACAGCCGGGCCGCTTCAGCATACTGAATGCGCTGGCGGCAATACGCGCCGCAGAATTCTGCGGCGTTCCGCTTCAAACGGCCGCGCGTGCGCTCGCTCACATCACGGTCATACACGGTCGCGCGGAAAAAATCGACGCCGGACAGGATTTCCTTGCCGTCGTGGATTACGCACATACGCCGGATTCGCTGCAGGCCCTGTACGACGCATTTCCGAACCGCCGGAAAATCTGCGTGCTCGGCAACACGGGCGGCGGGCGCGACACCTGGAAGCGACCGGAGATGGGAAAGATTGCGGACGAGGCGTGCGCAGAAGTGTTCCTTACGAACGAAGACCCGTATGACGAAGACCCGCGTACGATCGTTGACGCTATGGCCGCTAAGATGCAGCGCGCGCCGCGCGTCATCATGGACCGCCGCGAGGCGATACGCGCGGCACTGCGTGCCGCGCGCCCGGGCGACGCGGTCCTCATTTCCGGCAAGGGCACCGACCCGTTCATCATGGGCGCAAAGGGCGCCAAAGAACCGTGGAGCGACGCGCAGGTGGTGCGGGAGGAACTGGAACATCTCAAACATTTTCGGCACGAGCAAAATGGCTCGGACGCGAGGCGCTCGTGAGCACCGAAACGAGCCGCATTGGATATACGGTGAGTGAGGAGCGGAACGAGCAACGACGCAGGCGAGGTGTTTGGCCGTGCCCTCTCGCCTGCTAGAATACTCTTCATGCACGACGCCTGGTTTTTCATTGGTATCTTCGCGTTCATCTTTTTGCTCTGGATAGCGACCGGAGGCCCTTCGCACCCGCTCGCCTTTTCGGTGCCGACGCTCTCCGGCACCCCGGGCACGGGGAGCGGTTCGTTCATATCGCTGCCGCGTGCGCCATTCAGTATCGGCGGCTCTGGCGTATCGCTTCCGGGTTCTTCAAACGGGGCGAGTACCGCACAGGAGCCCGCGGCACCGGCACCCGGCGTCCCTTTCGGCACCCCGTCGCCATACCGCGGCCTCGTCTCCCTTTCGCACTACGTTTCGGGCGCAGGCAGCGACCCCGCACAAGAAGAAATAACGCTCTCAGTAAACAGCAGCGCATCCACGCCGGTCGACCTTTCGGGTTGGACGCTCGAAAGCCAGGTGACGGGCAACGCATCGGTGATTCCGCAGGGTGCCGAAACGCCGACCTCGGGCATAGTGAATGCGGTCGCGGACATCGTGCTCGAGCCCGGCGAATCCGCCGACATCATCTCCGGCCGTTCGCCTATCGGCGGCTCGTTCCGCGAAAATAAATGCATCGGCTACTTCGGCCAGTTCCAGAAATTTTCGCCGATGCTGCCCCTGAACTGCCCGAGCGCATCGAGCGAACTTTCGAGTCAGTACGGCGACAGCTACTACATCCGCGACACCTCGTGCATCGACTACGTTTCAAACCTTTCGCGCTGCGAAGCGGTGCTCTCGCCGCCCACGACCCTTTCGGGCGCGTGCCAGTCGTTCCTGGTGAAGGCGCTCAATTACAATGGCTGCGTGCAGGCGCACCAGAACGATAGCGATTTCCTCGGCAGTACGTGGCGCATCTACCTCGGCCGCACGACGCCGCTCTTCCGCTCGACGCGCGAGGTGGTGGAGCTACTCGACAAGCAGGGTCGCACCGTCGACGCATTCTCGTACTGAACCGCAGAAAATCACGAGCTGCCGCATAGCGTTTTTGTGAGAAAATGGTAAAACGATTGCACACCCCTATACGTAAGCGTATAGGGGACTCGTTCGGCGTAAAAGAATATTGCAGAAGCCAATATTCTTTTATCCTCACTTCGCCCCTATAGCTCAATGGTAGAGCAACGGCCTTTTAAGCCGCTGACCTTGGTCCGATTCCAAGTGGGGGCACATATGATTGACTGGCACACATTAGTAGGAGCGGCTGCGACGATTGTAATGTTCGTGCTCCTGGTTCCGTATATCCGGAGCATCTTAAAGGAAGATACACGCCCAAACCCGGTCTCATGGTTTGGCTGGACGCTTTTGTACGGCATCGCGGCAGTGGCGCAAGCTTCGCAAGGTTTCGATTGGTCACTCGCTATTCCGGCAATCGGAACCGTAAGCACTGGAGTCGTCGGGTTTGTGGCACTTCGCACCGGTAAAGCTATGTGGACGAAGATTGACCGGTTCAGCATCACCGTAGCGATACTCGCAATCGTTTTGTGGGTGATTACGAAAGAACCGCTCACTGCCCTTGTGCTCAGCATCATTGCTGACCTCGCCGTGAGTCTGCCAACCCTGTACAAGACGTACACGCAACCGTTCTCCGAACCATGGCTCCTGTGGGTTATCTATTCGACAGCAGTTGCGCTTGAGTTGCTTGCGACCACTCACCTGACCATCTATAACCTGCTTGTGCCGGTATATTCTTTCGGCGTCGATGTGCTTATCACGCTGTTCTCTTTGCGACAATTTCTCATAAAAAGACCGGGCGAGATTGATTCATTAAATTGAAAGCGCGAAGCGCTCGAGTTCGAGAGCAAGGTCGAGGCCTTTGCGGCGGGATTCGACGAGGAGCGCGATGAGGCGCACAGAGAGCGCGCGAGCGTCGGCCTTTGGCCACGCTCGCGCGCTCTTTTGCATGAGATCGCGCGCCTTCCAGTGAAGGAGGCCTTGGAGCATCTCGGGCGCATCGCCCGCGCGCAGTGCGCGCACCACCTCGAGCCAGAGCTTCTCGCGCGAGCGCGACGCGAGCGCGTTTACGAGCGCGGAGTTGAAGCCGCGCGTCGCGACGCCTCGCGCGGGCACATCGTACGCGTACGTCTTTGCCGCCTTCGCCGCGAGCTTCTTCGCTTTCACCGCCGGCAATTTCGGCGCGAGAATCACGATGGCGTTGTCGCTCTTCGCGAGCGCATCGAGCGCATCATCGATGTAGGACATATCATGTCCTACATCGGAATCGGTGTCTTCGCCCGCGCCGCGAAGCGGCGCGGGGAATGGGTCATCAAGGAGCACGAGAAGTCTCTTCACAAAAAGCCCGCCCGAAAGCGCCGCTTCCTCGAGCGCGGAGGCAGAAAGTTCTTCGCGTGCGAGGCGCGCGTATGCGAGGTTCGGCTCCTTTGCACGTGCCGCAGCAATCCACGCGAACGCTTTCCCGCGCACCTTGCTCGCATCGGTGCCGTGGAAAAGGAAAATCATAGCGGCTCGAGCTCGCCCCAGTTCTTCCCTGCTTTACCTTGCGCGATGATGGGCACGCCACGCGCATGCTCGGCTGGAAGCGCGTGTTCCATGATTTCTTTGATGCGCGCGCCGAGCGAAGCGAGGCGCGTCTCACGGATTTCGTACACGAGCTCGTCGTGCACCTGGAGCAAGAGATGCGCATCGTCGCGCGCACCTTCCGCCTCGAGCATCGCGTCGGCTTCCACCATCGCGAGCTTGATGACGTCTGACTGCGTGCCTTGAATCGGCGCGTTTATGGCCATGCGCTCCGCCTGCGCACGCACATATGGCAGGGGTGATTTCATTTCCGGGAATTGCCGGCGGCGGCCGAACAGGGTTTCCGTGTAGCCGTGCTTGCGCGCGAAGCCCTTCGTCGATTCAAGGTATTCCGCGAGTGTCTTGAAGGTGTGGAAGTAGTCGTCGAGGAACTGATGCGCTTCGGCAGTGGTGCTGCCCAGCTGCTGCCGGAGTGCATTCGCTCCCATGCCATAGAGGATGCCGAAATTTATGACCTTCGCACGCCGACGCATCTCGATGGTCACCTCGTCGGGCTCGACCCCGAACACCATGGCCGCTACCTCGCGGTGCACGTCGCGGCCATGAATGAACACCTCGCACAGCTTTTCGTCGCCGGAGAGTATCGCCGCGAGCCGCAGTTCTATCTGCGAATAGTCGAGCGAAAGGAGCTGGAATCCTTCGGGTGCCACGAATGCATGACGAATCGCCTTCCCGCGCTCCGAGTGGAGCGGGATATTCTGCAGGTTCGGATTCTGGCTCGCCATGCGGCCGGTCGAGGTGCCGGTCTGGAGGAATTCGGCGTGCAGCCGACCGTCTTTGTCCAAGAGCGGCGGCAAGTTCTCGATGTAGGTGCCGAGGAGCTTCTTCACCTCGCGATACTCGAGCACGAGGTCGATGATTGCGTGCTGCCCGCGCAGCTTGGCGAGCTCGCTCTCTTTGGTCGAACGCTGACCGGTCGCGGTGCGCTTTTGCCGGGCGCCATTCTCTGGCACGAGCTTGAGCTCGTCGAAGAGCACTTCGCCGAGCTGTTTGGGCGAAGAGATATTGAACTCGCGCCCCGCAGCCTTGAATATCTTTTTCTCAAGCTGGTCGAGTTCGGCGCCGTAGTCTTTCGCGAGCTTCGCGAGCGTCTTCGCGTCTACCGATATCCCCGTCTCTTCCATGCGCGCAACGACCGGAATGAGGGGCTTCTCGATTTTTTCGTACACCTCACGCACGCGACCGAGCTTATCGAGTTCCGTTTCGAGCTTCGCGTAGGCCGCATCGAAATCGCGCTCCTTCGTGAAGGCAAGCACGTCATCCAAGGACGGATTCGTGAACTCGGAAGAGATGAGCCAGAGCATCACCGCCGCCTCTTTGAGGCGTTCGGGGTCTACCGCGGCTGCGTTCGCAGCGTCCTCTGCCATTTCGGCTTCGACGTCGGCACGTTCGGCGAGCGCAAGGATGCGCGCGCGGAGCGAACGGAATCCGTAGGTGTCGCACAAGGCGAGGGCCATCTTCGGATTGAATCCTTCTTTCCAGAGCTTTGGCGGCAGCGCATAGGCGATGGGAGCATCGCGGCGGATCGTGGCAAGCGCGAGGCTGAACCGCGCATCCTCTTCGTGCTCTTTGAGGAGCGCGAGCACGCGCGGCTTTATGCCTTTTTTCGTGAACGTCGCGTCGCCCTTCGCGAGCTTCGCGTAGATTTCTTCGATGCCGCCGAACTGCGTGACGAGTTCGGTTGCGCTCTTTTCGCCGATTCCCGGCACGCCTTTTATATTGTCGGACGGATCGCCGCGAAGCCCTTTGTAGTCGGGAATGAGCGCGGGCGGGAATCCGAACCGCTCCTTCACGCCTTTTTCGTCGTACAGGATCGTGTCGCTCATGCCTTTCTTGAGCGTGTACACCATGACGCGACGATCGTCGACGAGCTGCAGCGTGTCCATGTCGCCCGAAGCGATGATGACCTCGAGGTCTTTTTCGGTTTTCATTTCTTCGGCGATGGTGCCGAGCAGGTCGTCGGCTTCGAATCCTTTGCGCTCGTAGCACGGGATGTTGAACGCCTTGAACACTTCGCGCGAAGACGCGAGCTGCGAGACGAGCGCATCCTCGAGCTTTGCGCGCGTACCTTTGTATTCTTCGTAGGCTTCGTGGCGCACCGTGGGGCCCGGCAGGTCGTAGCAGGCGGCCAGGTAGTCCGGCCGCAGGTCGGCGATGAGTTTTATGAGCATCGCGGTGAGACCATAGAGCGCGTTCGTCGGCTCGCCGTTCGGCCCCGTGAACGAGGGCGGCAGCGCGTGGTAGGCGCGGTGAATTATCGCGTGCGCATCGAGGAGTACGAGCCGTTTCTTAGCCATCTCCCCTATTGTACCGAAAAAGTGAGGGTTCGCCCGCCGGCTGGACGAGACTGGATGCGTACGGCCGCAGAGGGGGCCGGAAGTCCGTCGGCGACCTGTTCTGGCCACTCGAGGAACACGAGATTCCCGGGGTCGCGCATGAGCTCGTCAAAGCCTAGGGCGCTGAGGTCGCTGCCCCGCTCGAGGCGGTAGGCGTCGATGTGTATGAGCCGCGAAAATCCGGCTTCGCCGGATTTTCGCGGCAATGCATAAATCTTTTCCAGCACGAAGGTCGGGCTGTTCACGGTCTCTGTGATGCCGAGCTCCCTAGCTGCCGCTTTTACGAACGCGGTCTTTCCTGCCCCGAGTTCACCCGAGAGCGTTATGAGGGTTGCTTCATGCGCGCGCGGCCGAAGGCCGCGCGCGAATTCCGCCGCGATGTCTTCAAACGTACGAAGCGTCTCCGCCGTTTTCTCCATGCCGCCACTCTACCGCGCAAATAAGAATCGCGCTCGTCCTCGGGGGACGAGCGCGTACTTCAATGGCGGTGATGATGCCAGCCGAAACCGGGCACCCAGAGTCGTCCATTCAAGATGACAACAGTGGGCGCGGTTGGTGGTGCATACAGCATGGCGGTCGGCGCGATGGTGCGACCGTAACAATCGTACGAGAGGGGCGGCGCGACGCTATACACGTTCTGCCATTCCGTCTCGCCGTACACGCCGCACACTGCGCGCTTCCAAAGAAGCGCTTGCCCTTGCGGCGCGTAGTTGAATTGTTCGTACGCATGCAGTGCCGCAACTTCTGGCCCGCAGGCCGAAAGCAGAAGTGCTGCAAGCGCGGCAACCAAAAGCGTTTTCATTTTTGACTCCCTGCAGATATCCGTAAAAATTATACTACACAACTCGCCATAAAGTCAATAGCAAAAGAAAAACGCTCCCGAAGGAGCGCGTAGACACTTTAGTGGCCGCGGCCGTGATGGTCTCCGCCGCCGGGGTGGAAACCGCCACCGCCGCGATGATCATCGCCATGGGGTCGTCCACCGTCGAAACGGTGGTCATCCCCACCGCGGTAACCGCGGTCGTAGTCGCGGTGATCATAATCGTGATGATCGTGGTCGCCGAAGATTCCCCGCAGAAAGAGGCCGAAGAAAGGATTCGGCGCGTAGCCGGGGCCGTAGTAGCATGGCCGATCCGCAAGCGGATGGTTGTACCACAGAACCTGATTCTGCCCATTCACACACACGACCGCACGGTACGGATAGTAGTACGGGTCGTAGTTGTATGCGTAGCCATAGTCATACGGCGACGCATATTGCGCGCTCACTGGCGCGGCAAACGCAGAAAGAGCAAGAACGGCAGCTGCCGCAAGTAGGAGCTTTTTCATGGCATCCTCCCTTGTGTTTCCGTATCTAAGGGTACGCCTGATTTACGTGCGCGCAAGCGTGCCGTTCGCATAACGAACGAATGGTAGAATGCGCATATGGATCTGCCATTCAGTACGAAAGAGAGTGAAGCGAAGCTCTCGCAGGTGCGCGAGCGCGAAGAAGAGGACCTCGCGCAGATACTCTCGCAGAAATACGGCATGCCCTATGCCGACCTTTCGCTCAAGGAGGTGAACAACGACGCCTTGCGCGTCGTTCCGGAAGAAGTGGCGCGTAAGGCGGACGCTGCGCCGTTCGACCGCGCCGCGCAAAAACTCTCGCTCGCGGTGCACAATCCGAACAACCCCGCACTCGCCGCCCTGCGCGCCGACCTCAAGAGCCGCGGGTTCTCCGCCACTGAACATCTCGTATCGAAGAAAAGCCTCGAGCATGTGCTCGAGCACTACGCCGATCTTACGGTCGCGGCGGAATCGAAAGCGGGCGTGTTCGTCGTTGCTCCCGCGGCGTTTTCCGCTGCAGAAAACGCTGGAGCCACCCGCGCCGCGCTAAAGAATGCGCTCGACGAGGCGAGCGGCATGAAAGCGCTCGACCGCGTCTCGCGCGTTCTCGAGCTCGTCTTCGCCGGCGCGCTCGCTTTGCGCGCTTCCGACATCCACTTCGAGCCGGAAGAATCAGCTACGCGCCTCCGCCTCCGCCTCGATGGTCTCCTCACGGAAATCTACGACTTCGACCCGGAAACGTACCGCCTCCTCAATTCGCGTGTAAAGCTCGTTGCCGGTGTGAAGCTTAATATCACGAACCGCGCACAGGACGGCCGCTTCAGCCTTGCGCATGGCGATTCCGAAATAGAGATTCGCGCCTCGTTCATCCCCGGCAACTACGGCGAGTCCATCGTGCTGCGTATCCTCGATCCGGAAGCGACCAAAGTGTCGTTCAAAGAACTCGGTATCCACCCGAAACTCCTTACGCGTCTCGAAAAAGAGATCCGCCGCCCGAACGGCATGCTGCTCACCACGGGTCCAACCGGCTCCGGTAAGACCACCACGCTCTACTCATTCTTGCGCGAAGTGCAGGCGCCCGAACTCAAAATCATCACGATCGAAGACCCGATCGAATACCATCTTGCGGGCATTGTGCAGACGCAGGTGGTGGAAGGAAAATACACCTTCGCCGACGGCCTCCGCTCCATCGTGCGCCAAGACCCGGATGTGATAATGGTGGGCGAAATCCGCGACGGCGACACGGCCTCTATCGCCATCCAGGCCGCCTTGACTGGCCACTTCGTGTTCTCCACGCTCCACACGAACGACGCTGCGGGCACCTTCCCCCGCCTCGCCGACCTCGGTGCCGACCCGAAGTCCTTCGGCTCCGCCATCACCGTCTCCATGGCACAACGCCTTGTGCGCAAACTCGACCAAGAAACCAAGAAAGAGCGCCCGCTCACTGAGGAAGAAAAGGCAATGATTCAGAAAGTCTTTGAACCGCTCTCCGACAAATCGCTCATCCCTGAAAAAATCGAAACCGTGTGGGAAGCGAGCCCTGTAGGCGAAGGCGACACCGGCTACCACGGCCGCATCGGTCTCTACGAAGCCATCTTCATGGACGATGAGCTCGCGACCTTCTTGCGCGACAATCCTCCCTCGAATGAGATTGCGAAGCTCGCCGCGAAGCAGGGCTACCTCACCATGGCACAAGACGGCATTCTCAAAGCTCTTGCCGGCATCACCTCCCTTTCCGAAGTCGCCTCGACCGTCGACCTACCGCAATAAAAATACCCCGCGCGGTGCGGGGTTGTGTTCAATCAAGTTCGAAACTTGGGTCGTATGTTTCTTCGGTCAGGCCGCGCACGTCCTTGTAGTCGATCGTGGTAATCAGCCTAGTTGTACCGTGCTGATCGCGATGCTTCAGTCTGAATCCATCGTCTCCGGCCTCATACACCCTTCCTTTTATGGCAGGGGCGTCGCGACGTTCGACCGTTATCTGGGTATCCAGACCGACGAGTTCTTTGATGCACCTTATATAAGCATTCATCGCGTCCTCCTTATAAAGAGCTTCCAATCCCGCTCACGCTCCCCTGGGCAATATCCTGCAAAATCGCAGGGTGGACAAAACACCTGAGGATGTCCCCAGTACGCCGCACCGAAATGCGGGACCAGAGAGTCCTTGGGGTAGAGCCCGAAGCCGTCAAGCCTTGCCTCGGGGAGCGTGCGCACGATTTCCGAACCGTTCTGAAGCTGGTATAATCCTAGCACACCCCGATTTTTTATGTCAAGTGCCCCTGACACCCTATCCGGAGACGGTCAACTACAGGACGCGGCGCTGCGCCCGACCGAGTGGGACGAGTATGTGGGACAAGCACAGGTGAAAGCGAACGTACGCGTGGCGATAGACGCGGCAAAGAAGCGCGGCGGTATGCCCGAACACCTCCTTTTTTATGGCCCGCCGGGCGTCGGCAAGACCACGCTTGCGTACCTGGTAGCGAGCACGCTCGGCGCAAACCTTAAGAGCACTTCCGGCGTTGCTATTGAGCGCGCGGCCGACCTCGCCGCTATCCTCACGAACCTCGAACCGGGAACGGTGCTTTTCATCGACGAAATCCACCGCCTCTCGCGCAAGATCGAAGAGCTCCTCTACCCTGCCCTCGAGAGCGGGCACCTCGACATCGTGCTCGGTAAGGGCCCATCCGCGCGCACGGTCGAGCTCGCATTGCCTGCATTCACGTTGGTGGGTGCGACGACGCGCATGGCGGAACTTTCTGGCCCGTTACGCTCGCGCTTCGGTGGTGGTACCTTCCAGCTCGATTTTTACAGCGACCGCGACTTGCGCGACATCATCCGCCGTTCGGCTTCGAGGCTCGGCGTCGACGCGACCGATGACGCCATCGAGAACATCGCTGCGAAAAGCCGTGCAACGCCGCGCGTCGCGAACTCGCTCTTGAAGCGCGTGCGCGATTACTCGCTCGTCCACGAGAAGCCCGTGGACGCCGCGCTCTGCGACGAAGCGTGCATTCTCTTCGGCATTGACGCTCACGGGCTCACCAAAGACGACCGTCGCTATCTTGAAACGCTGCGCGAAGGCTTCCGCGGCGGCCCGGCCGGCATCCGCGCTCTTGCGAGCGCGATGCATGAAGAGCCCGACACGGTGGAGCACGTTTACGAGCCGTACCTCTTGCGCCTCGGGTTCATCGAGCGCTCCCCCCGCGGCCGCATCCTCACCTCGAAAGGCCGCGAATATTTGGGATAGTGTCGGGCTTCTGTTTTTGGTACGCTCTTACGTATGGCAGGACACAGTAAATGGGCGCAGATAAAACGGCAGAAGGCGGTGACGGATGCGGCGAAGAGCCGCGCATTCTCGCGCTTTGCGCGGCTCATCGCACTCGAATCGAAAGCATCGGGTGGCAATGTGAACTCCCCTTCCTTGAAGGCGGTTATCGACCGTGCGAAGGCCGCGAATATGCCCAAAGACAACATCGAGCGCGCGGTGGCAAAAGGCATGAGCAAAGACGCGGGCGACATGGAGCGCGTGGTGTACGAAGCATATGGCCCCGGCGGCACCGCTATCGTGGTAGACGCGCTTACCGACAGCCGCAATCGTACGACGCAGGAGGTAAAGCTTATCTTTACCAAGAACGATATCGAGCTTGCGGCACCCGGTGCTGCCGCTTGGGCGTTTACGAAAAATCCAGAAGGCGGCTACGCACCGAATGAGCCGTTGGTGGAACTTTCTGACGAAGATGGCGAGCGGCTCGGGAAACTCCTCGACGCGCTCGATGAGCACGACGATGTGCAAGCGGTCTATACGAACGCTTCCGGATATGAAAGTACTGGGGATTGACCCGGGCTTCGATAGGCTCGGTATCGCCGTGGTAGAAGGCGACCCATCGAAACCGCGCCTCGTGTGGAGCACATGCGTGGAACCGGAAAAGGGCGACGCACACGCGCGCCTGGCGCGCGTGCATGCGGAAATCACGCACGCCATCGAAAGATTCATACCAGACATCGTCGCGCTCGAAACGCTCTTCTTCAGCACGAACAAGAAGACGGCGCTTCGGGTCGCCGAGGCGCGTGGCGCTATACTCGCCGCGATCGGCGCACATGGAGCGCGGGTCGCCGAATATTCTCCGGCAGCGGTAAAGATAGCGGTCACGGGCGACGGACGCGCCGATAAGGCCGCGATCGCGCGCATGGTTCCGAAACTGGTCGCGCTGGCGCCCGGGAAACACCGGGATGATGAGCTCGATGCGATTGCGGTGGCCGTGTGCGGCCTCGCGAATGGGAAAATCCCCAACTGTTCCTAGCGCGGACTTGCACAGACTATATTTTTTGATTAAGTAGAGTGCACCGCGGCTCTTTAACCGCCCCGGTATCGGCTATCCATTCATACTGTATGTTCTCTGACGAACAAGACGAATTTGAGAAGAGCGAGACAGAACCCACCGAGAACGATCTTAAAGACCCTAAAGAAGAGGACGATGAGGATCCGTACGATGATGAATCCGAGCTCGATGACGAGGAGCCGAATGACGACGAAGATCCGTACGATATGATGTAAAAGGGACAGGAGGCGCGGCGGCCTAAGGCCGCCGCGCTTCCTGCTACCCGTGCTACCATTCCCCCATGCACTTGAAGCCCAGGGCGCGTCATTATCTTCTTCTCGGTATCCTCACGGTCAGCGGCATCGGATTCCTCGGAGCCGGCGCGCTTCTTCTCATCATCGCTGGTACGCCGACGCCGGACATTACCTCGTTCGCCAACCGCCAAGTCGCGCAGTCGACCAAGATTTACGACCGTACCGGCCAGGTGCTCCTCTATGACTACAATCGTGACGCGAAGCGAGATATCGTCCCGCTCTCCGACATCTCCCCTAATGCGGTCGAAGCGACTATCGCGATAGAAGACTCGAGCTTCTATGAGCATGGCGGTATCCGCATCGCCTCTATCATCCGCGCAGCGCTCGCCGACCTCATCCCGGGCGGTAACACCCAGGGCGGTTCGACCATCACGCAGCAAGTGGTCAAGAACGAGATTCTCACGAATACGCGCAGTATCTCGCGCAAGGTGCGCGAGTGGGTGCTCGCCATAAAGATGGAGCAGGTTTATTCGAAAGACCAGATTCTCGAGACGTACCTGAACGACATCCCGTATGGCGGCACGCTCTACGGTATCGAGGCGGCATCGGAAACTTACTTCGGCATACCTGCGAAAGACCTCGACCTCGCACAGTCGGCCTACCTCGCGGCCATGGTGCAGGCGCCCTCGTACTACTCGCCGTACGGCGCGAATCGTGCAGCACTCGATGCACGTGAACAGCTTGTGCTCGACCGCATGCACACGCTCGGTTTCATTTCTGATGCCGACTACGCGAGTGTGAAGACCGAGCAGGTCGCCTTCGCGCCGAACGGTCGCACCACGACCATCATCGCGCCGCACTTCGTCTTCTACATCCTCAACCAGCTCGAAGAGCAGTACGGACAGAACGCGCTCGTTTCCGGTCTGAAGGTGACGACGACCCTCGATGCTGACCTGCAGACGCATGCGGAAAGCATCATCAAGGACGCCGCACCGACCTTGCTCAAGAACGACAACGCAAGCAATGAAGCGATGGTCGCGATACAACCCTCAACCGGCGAGATCCTTGCGATGGTCGGTTCGAGCGATTTCTTCTCGACTACCACGGATGGCCAATACAATGCGGCGCTCGCCTTGCGCCAGCCTGGCTCGACCATGAAGCCGTTCATCTATTCGCTCGCCTTGGAGAAAGGCTATACGCGCGACACGGTCGTCTTCGACACGCCGACACAGTTCTCGACGGCATGCGCGCCGTCCGACATCACGAGCACGACACCGCCCTGCTACGCCCCACAGAACTACGATGATAAGTTCCGTGGCCCGATGACCTTCGAGACGGCGCTCGCGCAGTCCATAAACGTTCCTGCTATCAAAGTACTCTATCTGGTCGGTATACAGAACGCTATCAACCTTGCAGAGAACATGGGACTTTCATCGCTTGGTGATGCGAACCAGTACGGGCTCACGTTGGTGCTCGGTGGTGGCGAAGTACGTCTTTTGGACCTTACGGGCGCGTATGCCGCGTTCGCGGATGGCGGTGTGAAGAATACGCCGACCGGCATCTTGGAAGTCGATGACGCGCAAGGGAACGTGCTTGAAAAATACACGCCGAACCCGACTCAGGTGTTGCCGCAGAATATCGCGAACGATATGAATGCGATGCTTTCCGACAATCCTGCCCGCGTACCGGAATACACGCTCGATTCCCCGCTCCACTTCCCCGGCTATGATGTGGCAGTAAAGACCGGTACCACCGATGATACGCGCGACGCGTGGGTCATCGGCTACACACCATCCATCACGATCGGCACCTGGGCTGGGAACAACGACAATACGCCGATGGTGAAGAGTATCGCCGGTATGATCCTTGCGCCGTCGTGGCACGATATCATGGCGTACGCGCTCACGAAATATCCGAAGACTTATTTCGGCCAAGCGGACCCTATTTCCACTTCTGTACCGCCTATGCTGCAAGGTAAATGGCAGGTTCCTGACGCTTCGGGCGTGATTGCCCCGCACAGCCTTCTCTACTGGACGAACAAGAACGATCCGCAAGGCCCACAACCGCAGAATCCCTCACAGGACCCGCAATTCAATTACTGGGAATACGGTATCGCTTATTGGTACGCACAGCATCCGGAACTGTTCTCGGGCGGCGTACAGCTTCCCGTGCCGCTTTCAGCCGCATCTTCTACAGCTTACTGATTCATCGGGGAAACGAGGTAGAGGAGCGACGGGTCGCCTACGCCGCGTATGAGGAGCGGACGGCCGACGCCAGTCGCGACGAATGAGATGCTCTCAGTATTCGAAAGTCCGAGCACGGTCGCGAGATACCGATGATTGAAAGAAAGGTCTATAGAGTCTCCGGACACCTTCGCAGGAACGCTTTCATTCGATTCGCCGATATCGGCATTGCGCGCTTCGAATGAGAGCAAATTCTTCTTCGGGTCGAAATGGAGGGTAATCTTCTGGAACGAGTCGGAGAATACCGCGGTGCGGCGGAGCGCCGATTCGAAGTCTCGTCGAAGCACAATTGCTTCGACGATGGATTCTTTCGGGATTATCTGGCGGTAATCGGGGTAGACGGAATTCGTGAGACGGGTGATGAACGTACCGAAATCGCCGATGAACGCGCATTGATGTTCATCGAACGATACGATGACATCTTCATTCGGGAGCACATGCGCGATATCGGCGGCATTCTTCGCCGGGATGAGGAGTTTCCCTTGTGCGCCGCGGCCGGTGAGGGGAATCTTCTTTTCCGCGAGGCGGAACGAATCAGTCGCCACGGCCGTAAGCACGCCGCCTTCGATAGAAAGATAAATGCTTGCGAGCTCCGGGCGAACACTCGAGGCGCTCGCACAGGGCGCGAGGGCACTAAAAAGCATCTTCAGGGTCGCACCTGGCAACACGATACGATTCGTTCCGCTTTCCGGAAATGGGATAGAAGGAAAATCATCGTACGGGACCGTCTTTATGACACTTTTGCTCGTGCCGGTCTTTACGGTGAGTATTTCCCCTACCTGTTCGAGCGTTACTTCTCCTTCTCCAGAAAGCGATGAGGATATCTGACTCAGGATCGCGGCAGGGACTGCTGCGACGCCCTTCTCGCGGCAAGTGCCGCGCACCTTAAGGTCGGCTGCGGTCTCAAGATTCGTCGAACGGAGCTTAACGCCATCATCGCTCGCGATGATGAGAAGCGAAGCGAGCGCGGGCAACGTCGCATGTCGTTGTAGAGCAAAACGAGACGCTGTCGACACCTTTTCAGAGAATTCCTTTTTTTCAAAAGAAATATTCATAGTTCCCTTATTATAGCGGTGGATACGGGGATAACGCAAAAACGGCCGTATATAAGCCGTTTTTCGAGCTCTCCAACACTGTTTTCTTGTGGAAAAGAAGCCATAGTACGTTAGGAAATCATCGTGCGGATATCCTGAATCTCCTTTGCGAGCTCGCTATCCTCAACTACTTCACGCTTTATCTTCTCACAGGAGTGGATAACGGTGGTGTGGTCGCGGCCGCCGAGCTTAGTGCCGATCGTCGGGTACGAGATGTTGAAATCTTCTCGCAAGAGATACATGATCACCTGCCGCGGCCGCACCACTTCACGTCGACGAGTCTTCTCATAGATGCTTTCCTGCTCGATTCCATAGAATTCAGACACTTTTTCGACCACATGCTTCACGGAGACGGTCTTTTGCGGCCGCACGAACGAGCGGAGCGACTGCCGTACCTCGGCGATATCGGGAGCACTCCCCTTCACCTGCGCACTACAGACGATGTTATTAACCAACCCTTCGAGTTCACGGATAGAATTGTTCGTATTCGTCGCGATGAACTCGACCACTTCGGGCGAAAGGAGTACTCCTGAGAGAGCCGCCTTACGCTTTATGATTTCTGAGCGTGATTCCATGTCCGGTTCGGAAATATCGACTGCCATACCGCTCCCGAGTCGTCCCGCAAGCCGTCCCGCGATATCCGGAATAGCCGATGGGGCGCGGTCGGACGAGAAGATTATCTGTTTGTTCGTGTCGTAGAGCGCATTAAAGAGGTGGAATAGCTCTTCCTGCATCTTGTCCTTCTTCGAGAAGAACTGGACGTCATCCATAATGAGCAGATCGTACTGGCGGTACTTCTCTTTGAAATTCTTGAAGTGCGCTGCGGCGCCTGCTTGCACCGCATCGGTGTAATCCACACCGAATTTCTCGCTCGTCACATAGAAAACCTTGCGGTTCGGATAGGATTTCTTGAATTGATTACCAATCGCCTGTATGAGGTGCGTCTTACCACGGCCCGTATCGCCGTAAATGAAGAGCGGGTTGTAGGTTATCCCCGGCCGCTTCAATGCTGCCTGTGCGGCAGCGAAGGCGAGCTGATTGAATGAGCCGACGACGAACGTGTCGAACGTGTACCGCGGATTAAGATTGTCGCTCTTATTCACATAGAAGTCCTCAAGCGGTAACTCCACGAGCACCTTATCGCGCGCGGATTCGCGCGCAGGCTTCCTCCGCTCATCCTTAACGATCTGATACTCGATATTCCGGAATTCGTAGGAAATATCACGTACGATCTTCAAGAGGAGCTGATGGAACTTCTTAAGGAACCAGTCTTTGAAGAACTGGCTCGGCACCCCAATCGTGATGATGCCATCATCGACTTTTACAATAGAACTTTCTTTGAACCAGGTGTTGAAGTTCGCAGGGGATACCGAAAGCTCTACTTGGGTAAGCATCTGTTCCCATAATTCCTTCGGATCCTGCATGTCCATATGATTGGGTGGATTATACGCGTCTTACTGCAGGTGCACATCTAGCGGAGTCGGGGAGAATCTGTTAGTATGCTGTGCATAACTCCTCTTCCATGGCCACCAAACGAACCTACCAACCGAAGAAGCGCAAGCGCGCCAAGACGCACGGCTTCCGTAAGCGCTCAAAGACGAGCTCTGGTAAGAAAATCCTCAAAGGACGCCGCCGCATGGGTCGCAAGAAGCTCGCGGCCTAGCATGTTGCCCCGCGCTCGCAGGCTCCGCAGCGCGGAATTGGGCGCAATCCGCGGTAAACGGTTCTTTTCCGAGCATTTTTCGGCGATTCTCACAGCTGGCGCCCGGCCAGCGTTCGCAGTGGTCGTACCCAATAAAGTCGCAAATAGCTCGGTTTTACGCCATAAAATACGCCGCCGGGTATACGCAGCACTCCACTCGAAGACCCCGAAGGGCTCACTCGTACTCTTCCCGAAAACGGCTGTCGCGGTGCTTCCCATGAATGAGCTCGCGGCCGAGCTCGAGCAACTGCTTTCTAAAATCCGTTCTGCCGCGTAAAATACTTCCGTGTTGTCGACCTTTTTCCATGTGTTTTTCTATAATCCCATCTATAACGCCCTTGTGGCGATCGTCGCCTTCGTTCCCGGCGGCGATGTGGGTGTGGCGGTAATCCTTCTCACCATCCTCATCCGCCTCATCCTCCTTCCGTTTACTCTTTCCGCGGCACGCACCCAGCGCGCCATGAAGGAGGCCGAGCCGCATTTGAAGGCAATAAAGGAGAAGCACCAGGGCGATAAGGAAAAAGAGGCGATGGAAACCCTCGCGCTCTATCGAGAGCGTAAGATAAACCCGTTTTCGGGCATTCTGACCGCATTTATCCAGATTCCGGTGCTGCTCGCCTTGTATTGGGTGTTCCGCTACGAGCACCTCACCACGCTCGACTCTGCACGGCTCTACGCATTCACCCCGGTTCCCGCACATGTGTCCCTCATGTTCCTCGGTATCGTGTCGGTTTCTGCGGCATCCATACTCCTCGCGGTTCTCGCGGGGGGAACGCAGTACCTCCAAGCGCACCTTGCGCTCTCCGGCACCGCAAAACCCGCGGAGGGCGAAGGCGGCATGCAGGATTTCCAGCGGCTCATGGGCACGCAGATGAAATTCGTCTTCCCTATCCTCATCGGGGTCATCTCCTATTCGGCTGGTGCGGCGGTTGCGCTGTATTTCATTACTACGAACCTCGTCGGCTCACTCCAGGAACTATATGTTCGCAAAAAAATCGGTATCGCAGTTCCGGCAATCTCGGAATCTCAGAGCGAGTAAGCCCAGAGCGAGCCATCATTCTTGTTCACGAAGGTGAGTACCTGCTGATTCTTGTCTACCGCGAGCGCGGTCGCATCAAGCGCACCACCATTCGTCTGCGTACCGAAATCGAGCACCAAGGAGGCGAAGCGTCCCGTGACGTCTATCTTCCAGATACGGTCATTGAAATGCACGGCGCCCTGGTACCAATCGTCCGGGTACGCGTAGCTCGCGTCCGGCGAAACCGGGATACCGCAATAAGCAGCGGAGCTGTCCGGTGCCCACACGCATGTATCGGCGATGGTCGCCACCGGCAGCTGAGTCGCGGAGTCATCGCTCGTATTCACGAGTTCGAGATGCATCGTGCCGCTCGTCGCATAGCTCACGAGTGCCCACTTACCATCCGGGCTCGCGAGCGCAACGAGCCCGTACAAAGGGCCGGCGATGTGACTGAATGCCCCGCTACTATTCACGAGGTATGCGTTCCCCGCAAGCGAAGCGGACGGTTTCGTGAACACGAGATATTGCTTCGCGCCAGCGAACGATGCACGAATCGCGGAAAGCGGTGTCGAGAACACCTGTGCCGGTTTTGTACCGTCGGTGCGCGATACGTTCGCACTCGAACCGTTCGCGTCCGATGCGAGTGTAAAGAGGCTCGTGAGTGCGGTATCGAGCCCCGCAAGGTTTTGCGGCAAGAAGAACCCATTCGAACCGTCTGCGGCGAGCGAGTAGGTGTTTACGGTCGAGAAATCGCTTCCCGAAAGGTACTGCGCGTACACGCGCGAGCCGTCGGGGAGCCAGTAGGCGTCCTCGATACCCGGAATCGTCTTATTGCTCGTCCTCGTGAGCGTGCCCGCGCGCACGAGGTAGCGGTACAGGTTGCCGCTCTGCCGCTCGATGAAGGAAATGGCGATGTCGGGCGTCGAGGAGCCGGTCGAATTCGTGCTTGAAGCGTCTACCGCCACGAGCCCAGGCACTATCGGCCCTGCGGCAATCTCTACCAAACGGCTATTCACCTTCTCGGCCGCGGCACTCGGCAAGGCAACTGCCGGGTTCTGCGCGGCAGGCGTTTGCGCGCTCCCTTGCCCTGCGGAGGGCAGGCTCGTGCTCGTGCCTACGGATGGAGTGACCGCAACCGACGACCCGCTAAAGAAGTACCAGTATGCGCCGATACCCACCACAAGGAGGGCGAGTGCGCTAACGGCGATGATGATTGGTCGGCGCATATATCAGTTTCCTAGGTTTGGCGTGCTCGAGGTACAAGCGACCATTGCCTCTTGATTATTCGGGCACGAGACTTTAGTCGGATCAGTCGGAGTGGGTGTTAATGGAACAGATGAGGTGGTAACGATTGGGTTGCTTGTTGGCACGCAATATATGATTGGAGTCGGATGGTAGAGAAGCGAAGCGCTGTTATTGCAGGTCGCTATCGCAGCCTGACAGTTTCCATTCGGGCAAATATATTGATCGGAAGCAATCGTTGCCGCACCTCCACCAACTGTATTAATGGTTGTTTTCGACACAAGTGTAGGGCTCCAGGTCCCCCATTGGGTCGGCAGGTTCGGGATGTTGAGCGAGAGATTCAGGATGGAGGGGTTGATGATGCCGAACACGAGCGCGGGCAGGAGCATGAGCCCAAGCCCAAAGAGCGCATTGTAGATGCGGTTCTTACCTTCCAGTTTCTGCGAAACAGACTCCTGCACCGACATCTCTATACCGCCCCAGATGATGTAGACGACCGCGATAGCAGCGGCGAGGCCTATCGCGTATTTGTAGAGATTATTAAGGAAGCTCGGCAGAGCCGGCAGGGTGGAAAAGGGCGTGCCGCTCTGATTTGCGGTGAGGCCGGGGATTGGTGCGAGCGGAACGAACGGCACGGTCGCGGAATTATCGAGCGTCTGCGCGGTTGCGCCGCCGGGCGTTTGGTTTCCGTACTGCGCCTGCGAGATACACGAGAAGGTACCATCAGCGTTCTGATTGCAGATGGGGGTTGTACCACCGCAGGCAGGCGTGCAGGACGCAGGGTTCACCTGGCAGGTGGCCGGGCTCCCCTTGCAGATGTACCCGTCTGGACAGCCGGTCGTCAAGCAATCTGTAGCGGTTTGTGGCGTGGCCTGTGCGGTTGTCGGGTTTGCAGTGGTGGGCGCAGCAAATGCAGCGCTTGGTGCGAGAAGCGCGAGGGTTATGAGGGTGAAAAGCGTGCGTTTCATAGGCCGAGTATGTTCGAGCTCTGCGAACCGAACGAAAGCGAGAGGCTCGCGGTAGTCTTCAGTTCGCCTTCGCTCGCAACGAACGAAAGGTTCGCCGCGCCCTGCCCCGACCCGGTGGGGCGGAGCGTTATGGCAGCGCCCTGACCTGCACTCGCGCCGTTCAAGAACCATTCGAACGTGGGGAGCACGGAATCAACCGGGAATGAATAGGCGCCGCCATAGAGCGAGACCTCGGAGCCGGTGATGGCGTACGAGCCGCTAAGGGCGTGGTCGAATAGAATGCCGAGGAGCGGGTCGTGCACATACACGCGCACGGAAGGGTCGCTCGTCGAGAGGTCAACCGATGCGGTGCCAAGGAGGGTGCCGCTCCCGTCGGAAACCGTTACCGTGACCGTACTCGCGCGGTACGGCAGAGGCGCGTCCACCACAAGACTGCTTTTTCCCACGCCAGAACCGTTTGCTATCGCTACTGAGTCAACCGACCACTCGTAATCGAGCGCTCCCGGCTTCGCGTTCGTACCGCTTACGACTGCGACGATGCGCGCCACCCCACCCTCTACCAAGAGCGGCTCGCCTTGGTAGAGAGGCGGTGCCGAAGAAAGCGGCTCAACCGAAAGAGATACGTCCGGTGTTGCGGCGAGCACAACTCCCGGCAGAAGAAGTGCCGGCAGAATGAGGAGTGCCGCAGCATAAGCGGGCTTCATGTGTTTAGTATACCGCCTTTGTGCGAATGCCTACGCGGCTTCGCGGAGACCGTCGGGGATTTCGCTTTCGGCGACTGCTTCCTCTACCTCCGCTTGTGCAAACCGTGCAGCTTCTCCGGCTGCCGCGGCTTGCTGCATTTGGATGGCCGCGAGCTGCTGTTCTTGCCGTGCGGCGCGAAGCGCCGCGGCATTCTCTTCTTCCCACTTTTTATACGCTTCTTTCTCTCGCTTCATCTGAGCGCGATATCCGCTCCATACGGCCGCCGAGAGCGCGGGCACGGTGCCCACAAGCGGCGTTTCGCTCGCAAGAAGCGCAAGAAGGAACCGGAGCGCCGCCATGCGGCCGGGCGCGTTGTTTGCGAACATGCGCGGGTTGAACACGACCAAGAGGAACCCGACCACCATCCAGCCCAAGAGGCCGATGGCCGAAGCGAGAACAAGCCCGAAGAATTCAATACTTTCGCCCGTCGCGAGACCGAATACTCCCGCAATGCCCGCGACGGTTTCTCCGGCTGTAGTGCTACCGGTAGCGACGCCCGCCGTGACACCCACAAGTGCGGGTCCGAAGAACCACATCTGTTCGCACATGGCGCGCAGGATGTCGAATACACCGGCAAGAGCCAGAATCCACCACGCCTTGCCCCAGGTCATGACCGGCGGCGGAGGCGGCAGTTTTTTGCGCGCGCGCATCAAAGAAGGCGGCATACGAAATCAATTATAGCGCCGCCGCGCGGAGCGCGGCGGCGGAATCTTACGGATTATTGGCGCGCCGGCGCAGCTGGCGCGCCGTCCTGCGCTGCCGCGAAGCGACCCTTTTCCTGTTTTATCGCCAAAAGCTGCGACGGATCACTCGTGATTATCTGGTCTTCGGTGTAGCTCGCCACCACCTTTATTGCCACATGCTTCAAGCCCGCGAAGAAAAGCCCCTCCCCCACTCCTGCTTCGAGCAAGAGGTATTTTTCTTCGTCGGTAAGGTTGAACGTTTCTTGGAGCACATCAATCGTCGTCGGCGACTGTTTTAGGAGGAGCTGCAAGGACGAGTTCGTAAGGATCGGCCGGCCGTAGGGGCTCTTCAAGAAGTCCTCTACATCCTGGGTGATGGTGCAGACGCCGAGGTAGTACTTGCGGCCGCGTTTCGCCAAGGAATACAGGAACGAGGCGGTGTCCTCGCTCTTCATCATCCACCACGCCTCGTCGATGACGAGGAGCCGTTTTTTAAGCTCGTAGCGCACCGCATTCCAGATGTAGTGCGTGATGATGTACATGGCGACCGGCTTCAGCTCGTCCTCCATGTCACGCACGGAGAACACGGCGAACTGGCGCTTCAGATCGATGTTGGTCGGCTGATTCATGAATCCTGCCCACGTGCCGTGCGTGTATTTGGAAAGACGTTCGACCAGAGACACAGAACCCTCCATGCCGGAGAGCACCTGCTCGAAGTCGGTCAAAAGCGGCGATTCGGCGCCCGTGAAGTCGGCATCACCCGTGATGTCTTTGAGTGCGTACGTCTCGGTAATCGCGCGGTCGATGATGGCGTCTTCTTCGGGCGATAGCCCGCCGAGCATAATGCGGAAGAGACCCACCAGGTTAATGATGTTTGAGCGCAAGATGTCTTTGGGGTTCTCGTCTTCTTTCACGGGCGGCAGGTCGAACGGATTTATGTGGTGTTCGGAAGAGAGCGAGATGTGGAACGAGCGACCGCCGGTCGCTTCTGCGAGCTGGTCGTACTCGCGCTCGGGGTCGATGACGATGACGTCCGTGCCGAACATGAGAGAACGCAGAATTTCGAGCTTCGTCGCGTAGCTTTTCCCCGAACCCGACTTCGCGAAGACGACCGAATTGTAGTTTTCCAAAGAGAAGCGGTCGAAGAGGATGAGCGAAGAGTTGTGGCGGTTGATGCCGTAGAGGATGCCGCGGTCCGAGGTGAGGTCGAAGGAGACGAACGGGAAGATGGAGGACAGGGGCGATGAATTGAGTTTCGAGTTCACGAGGAGTTCGTCGGTGCCTAAGGGCAGTGTCGAGCGGAACCCTTGCTCCTGCTGGAACAAGGCCGGCTTCGTGTACACGAGCTTCGCGTCGAGGATGCCGCGTATCTCCCCTTCGAGCTTGTCTATCTCATCCTGGCTGTCGCCATAGAGCGAAAGGTAGAGTCCCACATCGAAGAGCTTTTCCTGCGCCTGTTGCAGGTTGTCACGCAGCTGCTCAAGGTCCTGGTATGCGGTGTCGAGCATCGGGTCGCGCACGAGGCCGCGCGCCTCGCGTTCGGCAATCTGGCTCTGCACCTCGGCCACTTTCTTCTGGAAGGAGCGCAGCGCTGCCGCGGTCTCGACCGGATGTATGAAGATGGAGATGTCGAGCACGGAGTCGAGGTTGATGACCGGCGCGAACCAACCGTCCGTGAGGAATCGCGGGTAAGAGACGGTGTAGAACGTGCGCGCGAATTTCTCACCGAGCTGGAGTTCGCGCGGGCCGATCTTGAGAGCGGCGGGCGCGATGGTGTCGAGGAGGCTGAGTGCGCCTTTCGCGTAGATATCCTTCGGCAGGACCGGAACGATTTCCGGCGCTTCTTCTTTCTTCTTTCCGAGGAAGTCGAGTAAAGCCATACTATTGTTCGAGACGGATAGGGTTCTCAAGCTCGCCCGGATTGAATGAGCGGTAGAGGAGCTCGATGACCTCCTCGGTGCCGAGGGGCTCCGCGCGCACGCCGGTGCCCGAGAGCCCTTCAGCAACGAGGGCGAGCCGCTGCTCGAGCTGCACGCGGTCTTCTTCGAACGTGGTTTCAGGGGTCGCCGCGGTCTTCTTCGCGCCGAAGAAACTCGTGGCCGCCTGCGCTACCTCGACCTTCGGCGCGTACGGCACGACGATATAGAACGATTTGGTCATGATGTTCGCCTGGTCTGCGAACGAACGGATGAATTCGATGTACTCGCGGAGCTGGATGCGCAGGAGCTCGGTCTTCTGCTCGGGCTCCTTTTTCGCGAGGAGTTCAAGGTACGGGCGCAGGTCCATCTTGCGCGAATTCACGACGATCTGTATCGAGAAATCGAGCGTGTTCAGAAACGACTGGAAGCCGAGCGTGACCGCGCGTTGCTCTTCCGTGCTCTTTAGCCCAAAGTTTATGGACGAACAGAGGAGGATGCCGCGATAGCCGCCATCCTTCAGGATGATGACGCCGTTCCGGATCTCTTTTACCGGGACGAAGTTCTGTGTCGCGCTTGTAGGGGTTGCGGCCATAGGGCTACTGGTTTTTGCGCTCCGGTTTCTGCACGTCGAGTGACCACGCGAGCTGCTCGAGCTTGCCGCGCGTGAGTCGGGGCGCAGCGCCCGCCAAGGGCGGTGCAGCGGGCGTTTCCGGTTTTTTCTGCGCCGCTTGCGGCGCCTTCGGCTCCACATGCTTCCAAAGGAAGAGCTTCGCGCCCACGTAGTACGAAAAGGCAGCCTCCATCATCTCGATGAACGGCTTGCCATTCACCTTGTAGAACGAGAGCGCGACGCCGAGCGCGACGAACGGCGCGGCCACGAGGAATGCGATTACGAACGAGAGGTATGCGAATGCCGCGACCGTGATGCCCGCAGCACCGGCGAGATAGATGAATTGCTTCAGCGTGAGCGGCCCCACGATCTTGTTTTCTACCTCGATGAACTGCGGAACCTGGTATTCCATCATCGCCATTCTAGCACCCGCGTGCTCACATTCCGGTGATTACGTGGAACAGAAAGAGTATGAATTGGTAGAACGGCGCGGCGAGGACGTAGGAAAAAACAATAAGGAAGAGCACGAGCGCGAGTATGCCAGAGGCGCGCACCTGGTTCTCGAACCGATGGAATCCCGACGCGAGACTCCACGGAAGTGCGGCGCGCACGACCGTGAATCCATCCAAGGGCGGGAACGGGATGAGATTGAAGAGGCCGAGGAAGAGATTCACGAAAGCGATGGTACCGGCTAAGGACGCCGCGGCGGGGAGCGTGGCGACAAAGAATCGCGCGAACAGCCCGAAGAAGAGCGCAAGGAAGAGGTTCGTGGCGCTGCCGGCCACTGCGACGAGTGCCTCGCCCCACCGCTGGTTCCTGAGGTTGTACGGGTTATACGGCACCGGCTTCGCCCACCCGAAGAGGATGGGCGAGCTCGAAAGCACGAGGAGCGCGGGGATGAGCACGGAGCCTATAGGGTCGATGTGCGGCAATGGGTTCAGGGTGAGCCGGCCGGAAAGCCGCGCGGTTGGGTCGCCGAGAGCGTCGGCGGCGTACCCGTGCGCCACTTCGTGCGCAATGATGGAGAGGAGGAGTATCGCGAGGGTCAGGGCGGTCACCATTGCCTAAAGTCTACGGTGTATGGTAGGCTGCGGCAACTATGGCACGAACGTGTGAAATCACCGGCAAGAGCACGCAGATCGGCGGGCGGTATTCTAACCGTACCCGCGCGACGCAGTTCAACCCTACGGGCAAGGTGCGCCGCAAGGCAAACCTCCAGAAGCGCCGCATCTTTGTGCCGGAAATCGGCAAGACGCTCCTCGTGGACGTGTCGGTGAAGGGACTGAAGACTATTAAGAAGAATGGCGCATACGCGACCCTCAAGAAGGCTGGCGTCATTTAAGACCTAAGGAACGGGAAACGCGCGAGCCGCCCTGTTGGGGCGGCTCGCGCGTTTTCAACCGGGCAAGCGCGTCCCATTTTCTAGATAGGTTCCCGCCGGCGTCGTTGACGCGAGCGGTACGCGAGCTGGCCCATATATGAGTGTGGCCGAAAGACCGTTCGGCGCCGATGCGAAAGAAATGAACGCACCCCCGCCAAGGTCGAGCTCGGCTCCGGGCGGAAGCGCGAGCGAGCGGAGCCCGCTCGCGCTTTCGGCATCGACAAGCGTGCGTTCTGTAGCGTTCGTTCCTGGGAACGCGGTACGCAGGAGCGCACCCACGCGATACCGCGCCAGCACCGCCACCGCGCCACCCGCCGTGTCGGGTTTCAGGTTTGGCAGCACGAGCACGGTCAAGGAGCGCTGCCACGGCAAGAGCGTAGTGCCAAGCCCGCGCAATACCGATGCATCGGCTCCGGCGCCCACCAAGACGCGCGTTGCGCCAATAGTAACGAGCGTAGCAGCGCCCTGTCCTTCCGCCACCTGTGCGACGCGCACGCCGTTCGGGGCATGGAGCGCATGCCACACGATCCCATTCATGAGCACGAGCGCGAGAAGCGCAAGCACGAGACGCGTGCGGGTGATTCCCATGCGGCAACTATACGGCAGGGTGGTAGAGTACGTGCATATGGCTTACACCGAAAAGAAGTTCGACCTCCCTGCGCTCGAGGGGATTTCCGAGAAGCAAATAACCGTGCATCTCGGACTTTACGCAGGCTATGTGAAGAACGTGAACCTCATCATGGAAACTCTGAAGGGCTACGCCGCCTATGGCGATAAGGCGAGCGAGGGCGACAAATTCGCCATCGCGGAGTTGCGCCGCCGGCTCGCCTTCGAGTTCGACGGCATGCGCATGCACGAGTACTACTTTGAGCAATTCGAAGGCGAAAAAGGCGGGTCGCCCGAATCCGGCCTAGCCAAAGCAGCCGCGGATAAATACGGCAGCGGCGAGGCGTTCATCGCGCATATAAAAGAAGTTGCGGCCACGCGCGGCATCGGCTGGGTGGTGGTGTACTACGACCCGCGCGGCAAAACCCTGCACACAAGCTTTGTAGCGGACCATGAGCTCGGACAGCTCGCGGGACTTCCCGTCATCCTCGCGCTCGACCTGTGGGAGCATGCGTTCATGGTCGACCGCGTGCCCGCAGAAAAGAAGGACTACGTGGATGCCTTCCTCGCGAACCTCAACTGGAGCGTTGTTGAAAAACGATTTGAGGCCGCCACAGCGAGCGCGGCGTAAGCAAGGAGTACCGCCACGAACGGGAACGCGGGAATAATGGTATGGGCGAACGGAAGCGCGGCCGAGAGCCGCGCGACCGCTATCACATACGCAGTGCTCGCATACGCGGGCAGCGCGAGTGCGATTGCAAGAGTTTGCGGCAGGAGGCCTCCCGTGATTCCTGCGAGCGCGGAGAAACCCATAGCCGCGGGCATGATAGGCATGACCGCGAGGTTCGCTGGCACGGCGATGAACGATAGATTTCCTGTGAAATAAAGGAGGAGCGGTAAGACGCCGAGCTGCGCCGCGAGTGTCGTGGCTCCCGCCTCGCGCCAGAAAGCGCTTCGGAGGAATGCGAGACGCACTTCGATCGGTTTTTGAAATGCGATGAGTCCTGCGGTTGCCGCGACTGAAAGCGCGAAGCCCGGGTCGAACGCGAGAAAGAGCGGGTTATAGAGCAGCATGAGAAGCACGACGAGGAGGAGCGCGCGACCCGCTGCGTACGTGCGACCGGTCGCGTGCGCATACAGGGCGATGAGTGCCATGAGCGCGGCACGGATCGCAGTCGAACTCGCGCCGGCGATGCCGACGAACAGAATGAGCGCAAGTGTTCCTCCGGCTGCCTGCACCCGTCGCGGAAGCCGCGCGTACGCGAAAAGCTCCATGACCCACTCGGCCACCACCATGACGTTGTATCCCGAGAGCACGATGACCTGCACGAGCCCGCTCGCAATAAACGCATCCTCTAAGGACGTGCCGAGTCCGCTCTTGCCGCCTATGACGATACCGCCCGCCAAGGACGCGTACGGCTCGGGAAGCGCTTGCTCAAGGCCGCCGAGGAACCAGCGTTTCATGCGTGCAAGAAGTGCTGGCAGCGAGTACCACGGCGCGGGCGCGTCGACCGATAGGTATGCGTAGTTGAGTAAGAAGCGGATGCCGTCTTTTTGCAGGTATTTGTCGTAGCGGAAGACGCGGCCGTCGTCGCTTGCGAACGCTGCCGGTAGCGCAAGCGTGCCGGAAACGTATACACGGTCGCCCACGCGCGCGGTCGTGGCGCGCGACACGACGGCGAGCACGACGGTCGTTTCGTTGCCGGAAGAGACGCGCACCGGAATGCGCGTGGAGGCGTCGCGCACATCAGGCTCCCCCACCACAACGCCGTGGTACGCGACTCGGTGCTTTACTTGCGCGGAAAACGAAGGCGGCAGCGGCGAGTCGGCGAGCGCTGCGCGGCCGATACCGAGCGCGAGCAGAATAAAGAACAACGCGCCGACCTTGTATATAGAGCGCTGTCCCTCGAAAAGACTCGGGACGACGATAAGAATCGTCGCAAGCAAAAGAGCAAACGCCGCCGCCGGCCACCCCACATGAAAAAGCGAGCGGACAAATATGCCGCTCGCAAATCCTTCCACGAGCGCGAGCAGGAAGCTCATGCGCTCATCCTACTGCACTTCAACCGTGCCGTCGTCCTTTACGAGGAACGTGGCAAGCAGTGCTTGGCGCGTTTCCTGTCGTGAATCCGTTTTGGCGAGCCGCACTTCCATGAGTATGTTGTTCCCTTGTTCGCGCGCATGTAAACGCACGCGCGCAAATTCGGAAACGGTGAGCTTCGGTCTGCCCGCTGCCGCGAGGAGTTCGTTGATTTTCTCCATGGTCGCAAAGCGGTCGAGCGCACGCTGTTTTGGCGGCCGTATCGTCATCTTTTTCTCCCGTCTGTTTCCGCGCGGATACTACGCGCCGAAGTTGGCGTGGTCAAGCCCCTCGATCCATCGCTTCGTTTGCAAGAAAATCCGCGTCTTTATTCTGTTCGCGGCGGACGTGTATGAAGGTGATGGAGGCGAGCGGCGCGGCGAGCGAAGCGAGCCGCGCATTCTGCACCTTCATGTCCGGGTGCTTCACTTTGTATTCTCCGCGCATCTGCTTCACGACGAGCTCGCTGTCCATCTTCACTTCTACGGTAGTGTTCGCGAGCTTCCCTGCCGCAAGTTCGTGCACTTTTTTAAGCGCGCGGATGACCGCTTCGTATTCTGCGAAATTGTTCGTGCGAATCCCGAGGAAATCTGAAACGCTCGCGACGATTTCGCCGAGCTCGTTGCGCACCACGGCGCCCGCGCCAGAGGGCCCCGGGTTTCCGCGCGCTCCGCCGTCGGCATGGATGGTGAATTTCACCCCGTTAGAAGTCTTCATGCAAAAAGATTTTATCGTATATTTCGAATAACTCGAACAGCGTTCATTGGACGAGAGGAATATGCCGCTACTGTTTTTGTAACGACTAAAATCTTTTTGCCTGTCGCGGAACTAGCGCCTGTGCTTTTTGAACCTGCGTATTTTTTCGACCGTTCGAAACACCTCGACAGACTTCTAACGGGGCAAGTGCCGCGCATCATACCAGTTTCAGGTCGAGAAGCCGCAGGCGCACGGGCGCGCCGCGGGTGAACGTGTCGCGCTCGAGGTGGGCGATGAGGTGCGCGCGTGCATGCGGCGCGAGCGCGTCGGCGGTTTTTGCGAGCATACCTTTTGCAAAAAAAGTAACAGCGTCCATCGTGGTGCCCGACTCGTCTTTTAGGAGCGCTAGTTTTAGGTGTTCCTGTGCTTTGCCAAAACGCGAAACACGCACGACCGGAACCGAGCGGAACAAGAAGACCGGTTTTTCATTCTCTTGCCCGAACGGCGCAAGGCGCGAAAGTCGCTTCAAGAATTCGGGCGTCGCCTCGTGCGGTTCGAGCACCGCGTCAGCGCGCATCTCGAGTGGGTCTTCGGTTTTTGGCGCGAGCGAAGCGAGCGCCGCTTCGAGACGCGCTTCGAGATCGAACACCGCGTCTTCACGCACGGTGAAACCGCCCGAGGCCGCGTGCCCTCCGAATTCTGCAAATGTATTTTGTGCTGCCTGCATGAGCTCAAGCGCATGTACCACGCCGCTCCGTACCGAACCTTTCGCCCCGCCGTTTCCCTCCCTGCCCCACAGGAACACCGGGACGTTGTATTCGTCGGCAAGGTTTCCCGCGACGATGCCGAGCAGACTCGGTCGCCAGTCTGGGTCGCCGAGTGCGATAACCTTCCCTATCGCGCGGTCTTTCATGCGCGAGTGTACCGCGCGCGTGATGGTGCCCGCTTCCGCTTTGCGTTTCCGATTCAGTGTTTCGAGCTTTGCCGCGAGCCGTTCGGCCTCACTCGCCTCTTTCGCGACGAACAGCTTGTAGGCGTCCACCGCGTCGCCCATGCGGCTCGCGGCATTTATGCGCGGCGCGAGCATGAAACCAATGTCATCTTCGGAAATGAAGCGTTGGTTCACGCGCATCGCTTCGCACAATTTCTTAAGGCCGATGCGCGGCGATTTGCGCAGCACGAGGAGCCCGTAGGTGGCGAGCACGCGGTTCTCGCCGGTGAGTGGCACCATGTCGGCGACGGTCGCGATGCCAACCATATCGAGGAGCCATTTCTCCCATCCTTCCGGAATCTTCGCGCGGAGTTCCGGAGACACGAAGAGCGTGGCGCACACGAGTTTCCAAGCGACGCCCGCGCCGCACAATCCTTTGAATGGGTACGGTTCGTCGGCGCGCGCATTCGGATTCACCACCGCGAATGCGTCCGGCAATGTTTCTTGCGGCAGGTGGTGGTCGGTGACGATAACATCGATGCCGAGCGCTTTCGCCCGCGCGACCGGCGCAAGGTCGGTGATGCCTGAGTCGGCGGTGACGATGAGCGTGACGCCGCGCGAAGCGAGCTGTTCCACGCCGTGCTCGTTCATGCCGTACCCTTCCGTGTGCCGGTGCGGAATGTACACTTCAAAATTCGCGCCGGCTTTTTCCAAAAAATCATGGAGCAGCACCGCGGCCGGAATGCCGTCGGCGTCGTAGTCGGTCCACGCGGCGATCTTTTCGCCGGAAAGAATGCCGTGCGCGAGCCGCTCCGCGGCTCGCGCCATATCGGTCATCAGGAGCGGATTATGCAGGTGCGTTTCGTATGACGGATTAAGGAACGCATCGGCAGCTTCCTTGCTTGTGACCCCACGGCGCGCGAGCAAGGCCGCAATCAAGTCGTCGTACTCCTGCAGTTCTTTGCGCAGCGCGTCGTCGAGCGGTTCGTGCAGGGGAAACATCGTCGTAGTAGGATACCAAACTCACGGAAGACCCCCGTCGGAAGTTCATCGAGACCACGGGGTATTCGAAAATCTCTGGAGCGAACTCGCCTTCCAGCTCCCGTTGGCGTACCATGAGCGGCATGGGTGAAACTTCCAACGGGGCAAGTTGCGTATTTTGCAAAATAGCGCGCAAGGAAATCCCGGCGCGTGTCGTATATGAAGATGAGCACACGCTCGCGTTTCTCGACCACCTACCGAACACGGCCGGCCACACGCTCGTCATCCCGAAGAAACACGCCACGAACATCTTTGACACGGATGCAGAAACGCTCATCCAGACGATGGAAACGGTGCGGAAGATTTCTCCTGCCGTGCGCGACGCCGTGGGCGGGAAAGGCGTGCACCTGAACTCGAATCATGGCGAAGCGGCGGGGCAGATCGTAATGCACCTCCACTTCCACATCATTCCGCGCCACGACCGGAGTGAATTTGAATTCTGGCCGCATCACGAAATCGACCAGGCAGAGGCCGACGTAATCGTCGAGAAAATAAAAACCGCGCTCGCGTAGAACGAGCGCGGCATGATTATGCCGTTGCCGGCTGCCGCAAGGCGGCGAGGAGCGGCATGACGCCGAGCGGCAGGAGGAAGAGCCACAGGCTCATCCATCCGTAGGTGAACGGATGCACCAGGTACCCGAAGAAGTACGCGGCGCTGAGGCACCCGACGACCGCAAAGCCGAAGTTCACACGCGGGCTCCACAGGGGAGCACGCACGAACGCTTCGTGCGTCGCGAGCCCGACACTTGCCACAAGGCAGATGAAGACCGCGCCATCGAAGGCGACGATGAAGAACGGCAGGAACCCGCCGATCGTGTCGAACGTGGTCGACACGAACTGGCCGAAGGCAAGCGCAATGAGCGCGAGCACCAGTGCGCCGATGGTGTTGAGGAGCGGATTATTCATTCTTTCCTCCCAAGGTACATGAGTGCCGACAGAGCACTCTTTCCTTTTATGCTACGCCGCCCGCAGGTGCCGTCAAGCGCACGCAGAGGATTCCGCGCTCGCTCCGCGAGCGCGGCAAAAGAAAAAAACCGGCGCGCATGCGCCGGTTCCTGCTACTCCGTTGCTTCCAGGTACAGCGCTCGTATCACGAGAGAGAGCGCATGGAACGCGGGAAAAAGCAGCAGATCGTACCATGTCCACAGCGCAGCAATGCCGTGTTCGAACGGATTAACGAAAAATCCGTAAGGAAACAAGAGGAATACCGCGATAACGGAGATGCCAATCAGATATTCAGGATCGCCATAGGTGTCCCATCGTCCCGAATCGCCAAGAATGATGAGCCAAAACACAACGCCGATAAAGGCGCTGAATCCCGCACCCCGAGCGCTGTCATCTGCCGAACCGAACGCTATGGCAGAATCATGTGCGAAACCGCCAAGCCACACCACGAACACGAGGCACACGAGTGCGAAGGCGAACAGGATACTCCGGCTGAAAACGCTCACGGCGTCCTCCTTTTATTTGGCCACTTCCGAAGGGAAACTACGCGCCGTTTGGCGCTTTGTCAAGCGCCGCGATGCCGGGCAAGGTGCCTTTGGCGAGGAAGTCGAGCATCGCGCCGCCACCCGTGGAAACGAACGAGAATTTGTCGAGTACGCCGAGTTTCTGTATGGCAGTGATGGTGTCACCGCCGCCCACGATCGAGTGCGCGCCGGAGCTTGCGACGGCGCGCGCGAATGCATCGGTCGCATCCACGAACCCGTTTTCGTAATTTCCCAAAGGACCGTTCCAGAGCACCGTTTCGGCATCGTGCGCATGGGCGGCAAGCAGGGCGACCGTTTCGGGGCCGTGGTCAAGGATGACTTCATCCGGGCGCACGTCGCCGCGCTTCGCGACGCGAGCATGGCGTTTCGCATCCGGTGTGCCGAGCGCGGCCTTCTTCACGACGACCGAATCGAGCGGCAAAAGGAGTTTCGGGTGGTGTGCGAGCTTCACGAGTGTCGGGTCAACCACGCCGGAGGTGAGCGACTGCCCCACTTCTTGTCCGAGAGCCTGTATGAAATCGTTCGCGAGCGCGCCGCCCACAAACACGCGGTCATAAGTAGGAAGCAGCGCTTCGAGCACTGCTTCTTTCGTGCCGAACTTCGCGCCGCCTACCACTGCAAAGGCTGGATGTTTCGGTTTTTTTGCGTCGGTAAGCGCGGCGACTTCCGCCTCCAACTGAAGGCCGGCATAGCTTGGCAAAAGCTCCGGTACGCCAACGATGGACGCGTGCGCGCGATGGCAGGTGTCGAACGAATCTTCGACGAACGCATCGCCAAGCTCCGCGAGCGCTTTTGCAAAGGCCGGGTCGTTTTTCTTTTCGCCCGCGTTGCGGCGCAGGTTTTCCATCACGAGGATGCTGCTGGGTGTCATGCCGCGCACGGCCGCGCGTGCTTCGCTGCCCACGGTGTATGGACAGAATGAGACACCGCGCACGAGTTCGCCGAGCGCTTTAGCAACTGGCGCGAGCGTTTCCGTGCCGAGCTCGCCGATGTGGCTTATGACTACCACGCGCGCGCCTTGTTCTGCGAGGAACCGCAGCGTCGGCGCCGTGCGCGTGAGCCGGAACGTGTCGGCGACGATGCCATTCGCGATGGGTTCGTTCAAAGACGCGCGCACGAGTATGGGAATGTTCTCGAACGACGGGATGTCGCGAACGCTCCGCATGCTATAAAACCGCGCGCACCAGGTTGCTGAATGTCTTCGGGTCGACCGATGCGTGGCCGACGAGGAACCCGTCGACGCCGGTGCCGCCCGCGAGGTCGCGCGCGCCCTCAGGCTCCACCGAGCCGCCATACAGGATGCGCGTCTTCGCCGGATTTTTTCCGGGCAAGAGCTCGGCGAGCACTTTGCGGAGGTAGAGCACCATCTCGGCAAGGTCGTTCGGATTGATGGCATCCGCCGCGGTCTTCCCTATCGCCCAGATGGGTTCGTAGGCAAGCACCACCTGTGCGCGTTCCTTGGGTTCGAGCCGCTCGAGCGCTGCGGTGATTTCGGCGCGGACGAAGGAAAGGTAGTGCCCTTCAAGGTCGCGTTCGCGTTCGCCGACGCAGAGTACCGGCGTCATGCCCTCTGCGAGCGCATGCCGGAGCTTCAGCGCGATGGTCGCGTCCGTCTCGCCCATGGCGCGGCGCTCCGAGTGGCCGACGATGGCGTAGGAAGCGCCCGCGGCCGCGTATGCGGCCGCGGTATTCTCTCCGGTCGCTGCGCCGCCCGTGCTCGCAGAAACGTCTTGCGCCGAAAACGCAACACGCGAGCGGTTCTTTGCGGAAAGCAGAGAAAGCAAGGGCGCGGGCGGCGCGAGCACGAGCTCGTGCTTCGACGCGCTCGCGAGGCGTTTCGCCGTGGCATACAGCTTTTTCGCCTGAGCGGCCTCTTCTACGTACGCTTTCCAGTTAGCGATGATGAGCATGGGTACATAGTACCAGGAAGAGGGCTCGCTGCCCGCGCCGCGGAGCGGCGCGGGCTACTTTTGTCGCCAGTCCACGAACGTGTAGTTCGTCGAAAGTATGGGCGTGAACGGCGGCGGGTCGGTCGCGAGCGCGCGGTCCGGGTAGTCCACCGTGTTCACGTAGCCGCCCACGGGGTTGCCGCTCCCGTCCACATACGTTTCTGCAGACTGGAGCGCAGAAAGAACGGTGCCCATCACGGTGAGCGTGCCGCGCGGCTCGTAGGAGCCGCCCGCATAGCCGTAGTAGTTCCTGCCGAAGACGCCGCTCTGCGCGACGAACACGCCCGAAATCGACATGTCCTGCGGCGAATTCGGCGTAATGAGCACGTCGTGCGATGCGATGACCGTGAGGCCGTCCGAACCATCTGCCGAAGCATACGTGATGTTGCCCGGCAGGTACGCGTTCGGCGTCACGTTCGCGGTTGTCACGTTCGCAACCACCACCGTCACCTTCGCAGGAATCGTGCCTTCTATCCACGCGTTGTCTTCCACGAATATGAGCCCGCAGTTCGCCGGTATCGGGACCGTCTCATACGAAACCTGATTGCCCATGAGCGCGTAGTCGCTGCCGTACGTATTGCTGTCCAAGAGGTACACATTCGAGAGCCGGTTCGGTTGCGCCTTGTATATGGTGACCGTGCCGTTCGCGTTAAAGACGAGGTGGTAGCCCTTGTAGTACGCCGTGCTGTTGCTGTTGCCCGAACTGTAACGCGGCAGGTAGATGCCGCTCGACTGCGCTATCGATTTCAGGTTCGCGAAGTTCGCGGCGATGCCGTTGAAGTCGATGGTGGGCGTCGGATACTGCCAGAGGCTCGCGTTCGTGCCGCTGCCGAAGACGCCCGGCTCGGTCTTGCTCGGCGAGCAGCCGTATGAAGACGTGCAGGTCCAGGTGGATACCGAACTCGAGACCTGCGCATTCGCCGTGCCGTCCATGCGGATGCCGTTGTTCGAGTGGTATGGGCCGTTTACGACGTCCGAAGAGCCGATCCATACGCTCGCGTTCGAGACGAAGTCGTAGGAGGCGATGGAGGGCTCCGCATAGCGCGCCTCGAGCGTCACCGGCTGGGTGGAATCGTCCGCCGCGGTTCCTGTGGAGTCGAGCGTGAGCGAGGTGGTCTGCCCGCACGCGGTGTTCGGGGTGATCGCGAGCGATGCGGTACCAGCCGTGCCCCCTGAGGGGTCGGGTATGGGAATCGCGTAGGGTCCCGGGAGGCCGGTGCCATTCTGTAGATCGGTCGGGAAATGCGCAAGATGCCAGCGGTAGTACTCGAGCCCCGCTTCGGCCACGTTGAACGCTTCGGCACGGACGCGCGTCGCGTCATTCGCGCGATTCTCCGAGAGCACGTAGCCCGAGAGCGCAGCCAGGACCGCGAGGAAGATGCCGCCGAACACGAGCACGAGGAGCGTAATAGAGCCGCGCATACTATTGGTTCATATTATGCAGGTTGCGCAGGGTCGCGCTGCCGAGAAGCGTGTACACGTCGGGCGCGCGGTTCGGATTCACGTCCGTCATCGCCGTGATGCGCACCGAAGCGACCGCAGAAAGCGATACCGGTTCGGTGAGCTCCACGCCGTTCGCGTCGTAGTAGGTGAAGAGCGGCGTCGAGGTGCCGTTCCGGATGTTATCGATGACGAGCGTCGTCGTTTCCGGCTGTCCGCCATAGGTGAGCGGCGTACCGGCCGGTTCCGTAATGCCGCGATAGAGCGTCGTACCCGAAAGGTAGTAGCGTACCTTGTCGACGGCCGTGTCCTGGTCGACCTGTGCGTAGAACGTGACGGTCGAGGTTGCGGCCGCCGCGAGCGGATAGGAACCGTCCGCGCCGTAGGAAGCGCCGCGCAGGTCGTTCATCGCACTCTCAACCGAACGGCGCGCGCTCGAGAGCGCCTGGGTCGACTCGAGTACGTACGCATTCGTCACGTAGAAATAACGGATGAGTTGCGCGAGCGCCACGAGGATGAAGGCGGTGAGCGCGACGACGACGACCGTCTCGACGAGGGTCATGCCGCGCGCCGCGGAGCGGCGCGCGTATCCGCCGAATGCATGACTACGGGAAGTTCGCATCATAGGTGGTTGCGCCGGAAATGGTGAGGCCGCTCACGGTCACGGTCGTATAGCCTGATTTTGCCACGGTGAGCGAGTAGTCGCTCGCATTCGCGAGGCTGCCGAAATATGCGGAGCCGCACGCGGAGCTCGCAACCGTTTCGCTAAATCCGGTGCGCGAAAGCGTGACGCTAGCCTGCCCCACCGGCGCACCGGTGTTATCGAGCACGAGCACCCGCAGCGAATTCGCGGTCGCCGGCACTACGGTCACGCGTTCGCGCTCGCTCGCGCCCGGCGAGAGCGCATAGGGCGGCGCCGTGCATGCATCGACGAGGTCATAGCTCGGGATGCTGAGCGCGTACGTGTCCCACTCGAGGTTAGAAGAGTACACGCCGGTCGCATCGGTCGCGCTCGAGATGATCGTCTTCGGTATCGGCGTTCCGTCACTCTTCGTGCCGATAATCTTCGCGCCAGTGAGCGTGAATGCGACGGCGGGCAGGGGCGTGGGGCCCTCGGTGTAGGAGAGCGACCAGCCAGAAACGGAAGGCTCGGTCGTGCCGCCTGAGGTGAAGGTCGCGCCGACCGCGAGCGATGGGTAGGTGGTGGTTGAAACGGTTTCGAGCGGAATCGGGAACGAGGAGAACCCGGCGGCGTTTCCAGGCAGCACGGTATCGGGAAGCAGGTTACCGCTCGCGTCATATATATGTATGAGCGCGGTCGCGCCCGTAGGAACGCTCGTGGTCGCCATCGCCTGCCCCCACGACGCGAGGCGCGAAGACGTGGTGGCCACCGCGCGCGCGTATCCGCTCGTGTCGCCCGGCACGACGGTAAGGGAGCCGTTCGTGACGGTGGTCGAAGCAGACACGGCAATCTTCGAGGTGTCGGCAAATGCGTCGGCGAAAGTGGAGGTGGCGATGGGCGCGTAGGTGGCGAGCGAGAACGCGTTCAGGAGGTCGATGGCGAAGGTCTGTGTGGTGGTCTGGTTCGCTACGACGGTGAGGTACCCCGGGCTCGGATTCTGGTTCGTGCTGTCGACCGCGTACGTTTGCGCGCTCGAATAGCCGCTCTTCGAGACCGAGACCTGATACGCGGTCGAGGTGGCGGCACCCGGCAGGAATACCACGCCGGCGGTGTTCGTCGTGGCGGTCACGTCTACGGCAGGCGAGACGGCCGCATTCACGATGTGGACGGACGCACCAGGAACCGCCGCGCCGCTCGCGTTCACTACGTTTACGGCGAGCGTTCCGCCGCCATTATTCGACTCGATGCCGGGCGGCGCGAATTCCGACACGAGCGCCACGGAGCGTGGCGAGCCGCCGGCTTCGTACGATACGGACACGAGTGCGCGCTTGTAGTCGGTCGTGATGCCGTTCGTATCATTCACGCCCGTCCCGTCTGCCGGATCGTCTACGTATTCTATGAACGTGTGCGTCACGTACGTAAAGCCATCCTCGGTCGTGGTCGCGTATTCCGGCACGATACCCGAAGGAATGCCGCCTTCAGTGCCGAGGTTGGCGTAGGTGAGCGAGCGCAGGTATTCCATCTGCACCTGCGCGGTCGCGGTTGCGCCGGCTTTCGCCTTTGCGAGCGACGAGACGAGGAGCGACGCGCGCAATACGCCCATGAGCGCGAGAAGGAGTACGGACAGGAGTGCGACCCCGACGACGACGTCGATGAGGCTCATGCCGCGCCGCGCAAAGGTACGGGACATCATCTGCATGATAGCGCATAAAAAACGCGCGCCGCATTGCGGCGCGCGTCATACGCGCATGAGAGTCTCCTCGAAGGGGTGCGCTTCAGAAAATGCCGGGGTCTCCATCCAGGTACGGCGACGGAAACGCCAGAGCCCGCTTCCCTCGCGCAGCATCGTCACGGTGTTCGCTTCATACGCGCGATATCCATGCCGTGCGGACGTGTTCCATGCCCGAGCAAGCGCGTCGCGGCATTCAAGGAGCTCGGCGAGCTCGGTGTTGAGCGGCGGCGTGCTCGCTCGCGCTACGGCGAGCACCGGAAACTGATGCTCATCGTGCCAAAGCGGCAGGAAGTTCGCGCCGGCCTTTATGGCTATGCCACGGCGCAAAAAGACCCCGCACTGTGCTTCAGTAAGCATGTCCTACCTCACTCTTTTCTGCCATTCATTGTATCACGAAAACCGCTGGTTAGCCAATCGCGGACGAAAGCTGGTAGATAGGCGCGATCATGGAAACCGCGAATATGCCGACGACGGTGCCGATGAAGAGCATGAGTATCGGCTCGATGATGGTCGAGAGGTCTTTCGTGCGTTCGGCCACGTCGCCCTCGTAGAATTCGGCAATCTCTTTGAGCATGTCGGCGGTCTTGCCAGTCTCTTCGCCCACGGCGAGCATATCGCTCATGAGGATGGGATAGAGTTTCGGGTGCGACTCGAACGCCTTCGAGAGCGGCTCGCCTTTTTTCACGAGTATCTCCGCTTCGCGGATGACGTTCGCGAACGCGTCGGCGTGCACCACTTCGCGGGTGATGGCGAGCGCATCGAGGACCGGAACGCCCGACGTGAGCAAAGAGGCGAGCGTGCGTGCAAAGCGAGCCGCGTAGGTTTCGCGTACGAGTTCGCCAATCGCGGGCAGGTGGAGCGCCGTCCAGAGTACCGCGCGTTCGCCCATGTGCGAGCGCAGGAAGGCGTAGCCGGCAGCCACGAGCGCCACGAGCCCGAGAAGCACGAGCGCGACGTTCGCCACCATGAAATTGCTTATCCCGACGATGATGCGCGTCGCGAGAGGAACCTTCACGCCGAGCTCGGTGAAGGTCTTCGTGAGGGTCGGCACCACGAAGATGAGCATGAGCACGCCGACGATGACGATGGCGGTGACGACGATGGAGGGATAGATCATTGCGCCTTTCACCTTGCGCGAAAGCTCCGCTGAGTGCTCCATCTGAAGCCCCACGACGGAAAGGGATTCGGAAAGCGAACCGGACTCCTCCCCCGCTTTGGCCATGGCGATGAAAAGCGGCGAGAATACGCGCGGATACGCGGCGAGCGCTTCGTTGAAGGACGAACCCTTACGCACGGCCTCATCAATGCCCTTCGCAATCGTTTTGAGACGCGGGTTCGGCGTCTGCCGCTCGATGACCGCGAGCGCCCGTGCGAGTGCGAGCCCGGCGGCGAGCATAGCGGCCATGTTCTTCGCCATCATGACTATCTCCTGCTGCTTTATGCCCGTGCCGATCGTAATATTCAGCCACGCGGGCATGCGCAACGCGCTGTCTTGCGAGAGATCCGCCACCGTGCCGCCCTCTTTCTCAATCTGTTCGTACACGGCGAACCGTGAGGGCGCATCGATGACGCGCACTTCGTCAGGCGCGCCTTCTTTTTTTATCGTCGCGCGAAATCGCATTCCTGTTCAGTATAGCATCGCAAAAAGAAATCGCGCGCCCCTCAGGGCGCGCGTTACGCGCATTACGTTGGCAAGCACGTTGCGCGCGCGAATGCGGGCACAAGCGGTGCTTCCACGGACAGGACGGCAAGCAGGAGCGCAAGCGCCGGCAGGCCGTCGTTCGCCGAGCGTGCCGCAAGAAGCACCAGCGCTCCGGCTACCAGAAACGCGATTCCCCACGCGAGTTCGCGCGGCGCGAATACCGCCGCTGCGCCCACCGTCGCAAACACGACTCCCAGGAAGAGGATCGTGAACGGGTCGGGGTGATACCCGCTTATACGCGCACCGATCACTATGGTGAAGTGCGCGAGTGCGTAAGCGATGGTCGCGACCAAGAGCATGTGTAGAACTCGCATATACATTTTCAAGCCTCCCAACTGTTTCGGAGGCAACATACCACAGATGCAACTGTTTGCAAGTCACTCGTGGAGAAAATAATGTGCGCACTTCCCTGCGGTATACTCATGCGCATGAACGCAGAAGATGCGAAGCGCCAGTTCCTCGAATATCTAGAGATAGAGCGCGGTCGATCCGTAAAGACCATTGAGAACTACGACCGCTACCTCTCGCGTTACTTCGCGCAGATGGGCCTGAAGCGCATCGGAGACATCTCTGAGCAGAACGTGCGCGAATTCCGCCTGTGGCTCAATCGCCAGCCCGGGACTGGAAACGACTCGATGAAGCGCCGCACCCAGAACTACTACATGATCGCGCTTCGCGCGTTCCTCAAATTCCTGCGGAAACGTGGCATCGAATCGCTTTCGCCCGAGCGTATCGAGCTCGCCAAGCTCCCCGAGCGTGAGCTGCAGCTCATTTCGAACGCAGAACTTGCGCGCCTCATGGAAGCGCCTGCCCGCGCGCTCGCGAAGGAAAGGGACGATTGGAAACGCCTCGGGTTCCTGCGCGACAAGGCCGTGCTCGAACTCCTTTTCTCCACCGGGCTCCGCGTATCGGAACTCTGCGCGCTCGACAGCGACCTCGACCTCTCGCGCGACGACCTCTCGGTGCGCGGTAAGGGCGAGAAAGTGCGGGTCGTCTTCCTTTCGGATGCGGCAAAGGATGCGGTGCGTGAGTATCTGAAAGCGCGCAAAGACATGGAAGAAGCGCTCTTTGTGGACGGTCGCCCGAAAAAGCTCCACCGCATAATCCCTCGTGACGTGCAGCGCCACATAAAGAAGTACGCCGCCTTGGCCGGCATTACGAAGAAGGTGACGCCCCACGTCTTGCGCCACTCGTTTGCGACCGATCTGCTCAGTAACGGTGCCGACATCCGCTCCGTGCAGCAGCTCCTTGGCCACGCCTCCATAAACACGACGCAGATCTACACCCACGTCACCGACTCGCACCTGCGCGAAATCCACAAGAAGTACCACTCCCGCGGCTAGTCTCGTGTGCTCTCGACGAGAGAGAATAAAGTGATACGCTTGGCCGTGGAAGCTGTGTGAGGTGTTCCATGAGCAAACGACCGCTCGACGCGACGTGCGAGGTGGCGCTTTCGGCTGGTACGTTCGCGGAGATGCAGAAGCTGCTGCAAGAAAACCCAAGGAACGACCTTGTTTTCCGTGCGGAAGACGGGTCGGTGGCGGGCGTGGTGCTACAGCCCATCTCGTACTTCGCCTTGAAGATGTGCGAGGACATGCTCAAAAATCCCGATGCGCACCACCTTATGGTGCGACATTATCGGGACTTGGGGCCGTCGCTTACCTACGAGCAGGTGTTCAAAAACGCGCCGCTTTCTCCGTTCCTTAAGGTGCGCATCTGGTTGTATGACCGCCGCGTGTCGTTCTATCGACTGCTCGGTCTAAGACCCGAAAAGGTATGATTCATATGACTGCCGCCCTCCCGGGCGGCATTTTCATACCCTGAAAGAAAAACCGCCGGCATCACGCCGACGGATGGCTTGACTCTATGGCCCGCTTTATCCGCTGGAGCTGTTCGCCCTGGCGTAAGTGCGCGAGTGGCGTGCGCACGGCATAATCGCGTTCCAACGC
>JAKAGB010000022.1 GCA_021817705.1 bacterium
CGCCCACCGACGGGTCGATGGTGCAGAACGGGTAGTTCTCGGCAGGCACGCTCGCCTTGGTGAGCGCGTTAAAAAGCGTGGACTTCCCCACGTTCGGCAACCCGACGATTCCTATCTTAAGCATTGTTCGTAGCCTACGGCCTTCTAGACAAAAAGAAAAGGCGCGCGAGTTTCCTCGCGCGCCCCGTATGACTCCTGCCTTACGCCTCCGGTTCTTCGGCCGGCGCATCGTCGGCCGCAGCAACGACGCCGAATTTTTTGAGCGTCGCCTGCCCGAGCGGCGTTTGCGCGAAAGCTTCCACCATCGCTGCTACGTTCGTACCGCCTTTCGAGGTAAACAGATCCATGACGTTCTTCACGCCATCGATCGGCCGCCCCGTGTTGGCGATGACCTTCACGTCGGCCTTCTGCAAGGCATCCGCCTGCTTGGAACCGACCGTGAGGTAGGCTTCGATGGCTTTCACCATCGCCAGATAGTTCTGGTAGCCGGCGTTCTGGCCGATTTCTTTTGCAAGCGAAATCTGCGAGTTGACCGGAGCCATAAGCTTCGCCTGTTCGGCGGCGCCTTCGGCCTCGCCAACCACCTTCTTGCCTTCGGCCTCGCGCTTTTTAGCTTCGAGTTGGCCTTCAGCCTGGAGTATCGTGGTTTGCTTGGTCTGTTCGGCGGCGACGATCTGCCTTTGCTTTTCGATCTCGGCGGTTCTGACCTCCTCGACCTGCCGGACTTCCATCTCGGCGGTCTTGGTCGTCTTCTTTTCGCCTAGTACTTTTTGATCGGCCTGCTGCTGCGCAATACCGACCTCGCGATCTTTCTCGGCAGTACGCTGTCCGACAGCCTGGTCCGCTTCTTGTTGGCGGATCTTGACTGTCTGTTTCGCGGTGATTTCGGCGACTTCAGCGCTCTGGTCGTTCTGCGCCACTTCGATGCGGCTCTGCATGGCGATGTGCGAAATCTTTTTCGCCATGATATTGGTAACGACCTTGCTGCCTTCGCCGTCGCGGATGTCCATGAGTTCCATAGACTTCACGCTCTCGACGCCCCATTGCTTCAGCTGCTCGCCCACCTCTTCGGTGAACAGATGACCGAACTTGGCGCGTTCGACCATGATGCTGTCGATGACGTCCGAGGCGAGAATCTTACGCACTGCCCCCTGGACGATCTGCTTCAGCTGTTCACGCAGGTCATCGAGATTCGCGACGCGCTGCGCCGCGACTCCCGTATCGGCGATACGGAAAAACGAGGTGATGTCGACCTTGAACGGTACGCGATCCTTGTCGTAGGCCTCGTAGTCCTTCAACGTGAGGTCGAAGTTCGAAACCGGCAGCACGCGAACAGTAACGCCGAAGAAAGGAACCCAGGAAGGGATCTTCCAGTAGACGTTACCTGCCGGCTGGCCGGTGCCATACGATATGGTCTTCTTGCTGCCTTGCACGATGTGGACACGGTCGGTACTGACGACCGTGCGCCAGGCAACCGAAAAGACGATGGTGAGTATCACGAGCGCGAGAACCGCACCCCCGATGAAGAGCATGCTCATCTGGTACTTCCTTCAGCAGCTGCTGCCACGATGGCATTTCAGGCTTGAGTCATATGACTCCGCCGCAGCAGGAAGCGTCCGGAAGGCGCTTTCTGCTGCGGCGGAGGGGTTTTGATGAACTAAACGTCTGAAGGTAGAATAATCCATGTTTGCGCTCTTGTCAATGCCATCGCGACGCAACATTCAGTGCCACTTTCTTCTTTCTTAATTCCCTTGTATGCTCCTTTGTGTGCCTCTCGGGCCCTTAGCTCAGCTGGTAGAGCGCGTCATTCGCATTGACGAGGTCAGGAGTTCAAATCTCCTAGGGTCCACACAAAAAGGAAAAGCGCCGCCCGGGAGGGCGGCGCTCGTAATCAGGCGCGCAATCGCGCCAGAAGCTTCTCGAAAGATTCATCGCTCGCGTAGCTCGTGTCTTTGAGCCATGCACGCACCGCTTCTTCCCCGACCACAAAGATCGGTTGGAGGTGAGCGAGGAGCGTGTCGGCGTCGATGGTTCCCGCATGGATGCGCAGTCCGCGCTCATACGCGTATGCCTGGTTCTTTTGGGGCTCCAGGTACTCGCGCGCATACTTCGCCACGGGAATCTTCGCCACCGCGCACGGTTTCGCCGCCGGAGAAAACGCGAGTGCGTCGTCGGTGAGAAAGCCGCACATGAAAAGCGTGTCCGTACACTCCTCTGCGCCATGCGCAAAAGAGTGGCCGACGACACGTCGCACCAGATAGCGTGCGTAGAACAGCTCTCCGGTATGTCCGGCAAGCTTCGCGTTCAGATTGCGCAACTGCGCCTCGCGCGCCGGGTCGAGCCGGCCATACGCTGCAATCACATAGTCGCGGAATATATCGCCGCTACTACCGCCCGCGCGTATGGTGCGGCGCCATTCCTCGAGCTCTTCTTTGCTCATGGTGATGCGCGTCTGCGTGCGCTTCCCGGGGGAAGCGACGGTTACTTCGAGTGCCATTTCAAAAAACTCCTTGATTTCCGCAAGGGTTATACCACAATCCATATGAATATCGAAACGGTGGCGAGCCCTGCCTCTTTGATTCGCTCGGGCCGCCGGGAAGTGTCTTGCCGAAGACGGCACGCACGCATCGGTCACGAATAATCTGCTCGCCGTCGCTCGCAGATTTTCGCGACCCCGGCTCGCGGTTTCGCCTGCTGGCGAAACGTCGCTGCGCCTTTCGATTCCCGACACAAAGTGCGCAGGCACTTTGCTGCGTCCCTCCATTCGCTCCGCTTCTGTCGGGCCGCCGGGAATCGAACCCGGTCTACATCCACCCCATGGACGCGTACTACCGGCATACTCCGGCCCGGTGTGGGAGCTGCCCTTTGTCGGGCCGCCGGGAATTGAACCCGGTCTACACGCACCCGAAGCGTGCGTACTACCGGCATACTCCGGCCCGACGAAGGACACCTCCCTGGTGCGCTCCAAGGGATTCGAACCCCTGACCTTTCGCGTGTGAAGCGAACGCTCTAACCAACTGAGCTAGGAGCGCGCCCCTACACCATACCAAAAAGAAGCATTATTCGGTAGCGGGGCCGAGAGCTTCGTAGTATTTGTGGTCTTCGTGCTGGATGTGCTCGGTCCACCACTTGCCCAGGTACACTTCCATCTGCATGAGGATGAGTTCCGGTTCAGTGCCGCTCTCAAGTTTTTCTTTGAACAGATTGTAGGTATCGCGGAAGTCTTGATGCCAACGCTTGTGTTCCTCTATGTCGGCATAGCCGCGGCGGGCCATGTACGCCTCTTCGTAGGCGAGATGTTCGTTCGCATAGTCGCCGAAGAATTTGACAGCTTCGGCGACCTCTGGAGACGCGGCGCCATGAATCATAGAATCAATGACGCGGTTAAGTTGCGCCAACAGACGCTGGTGCTGCGCGTCGATTGTCGGTTCACCCACGGTCATCTCCGGCGTCCAGTCGAAGTGCGCATCGGATTCGGGCATGTGGCTTCATAATACTCCTTTGCTTCGCTCGCAACGACTATATCCCCAGCTGCGCGAGCGCCTTCCGCACCTCTCCGATGGGTAACGAGAAACCGAGAGACTGCGAGCCCTGCACGGTCGCGACATTAACGCCGATCGCATCACCAGAGAGGTTCACCAGTGGCCCCCCGGAATTGCCTGGATTAATGGCTGCGTCGGTCTGGATGATGCCCGTGAGCGTCTCTGCCTGCCCCGTCTGAGCGTCGCTTACGGTTATAGTGCGGTTGAGGCCGGATACCACCCCGACCGAAACCGAGTTGCTGTACTGTCCGAGCGCATTGCCCACCGCAAATACCGATTGTCCGAGCTGGAGTCCGCCCGAATTCCCGATCGGGATAGTCGGATACCCGCTGCCTGCAATCTTCACGACGGCCAGGTCTTCGTTCGTTGCGCGCCACACCACCGTGCCCGTCTTCTGCGCACCGTTCGAAAGCAACACCGTGTATGTCGCGTTATCGTCCGGTACAACGTGCTTGTTGGTGACAATGTACCCATTGCTCCGAACGAGGAATCCGGTTCCGGCAGAAACGTTCTGCGTCGTGGTACCCACCTGCGTGTACACCGGCACCTGCACGCCGAAACCTTGGAAGAACGGGTCATTGCCGAATGGATTCTGATAGTTCACCTGAAGCTTCGGTACTTCCTTGCTTTCGACGATGGACACGACGGCAGGCGTCACGGCGGCCACCGCGCTCTGCAGCTCTTGGTCTTGCGATTTCTGCGCTACTTGAGCGCGCCGCGAAAGCTCGGCGATGCTTACGGCGGTCGTACTCGCCGCGCGCTCGGCCTGTGCGAGCGCCACATCCATGCGTGCGAGCGATTGTTGTGCCGTGAACACCGCAGCCGCGAGCGCGTTCTCGCGCGACCATTGCCACGCGACGATACCCGTGAGCGCCAGCATAAGCGCGAGAAGCGTGAACCGGGTCTGCATATACAAACAGTATACGCCACGCGCCGGTCGTTGTGTCACGGGTTGCAACCAGTCGCAAAAGCGGCTTTACTATCTTTAGAAGCTCGTTCCAGGAGGCAATCATGCGAGTATTGGGATATGCGGCTTTTACACTTTTCTTGAGTACGGGAATCGCACTATCCGCGCCCGCAAGCGATCCGCCGCCTACTGCACTTGAAATGCGCGATGCTATGACGTACGTCGGTCTACCGTCGACGACGCCATTCCCGAAAATCTCGCTCGTTTCGCAGAGCCGGCTCGACGCCCTGGCTGGGGACGTTCGCTATATCAAGGCGCTTCATCTCACTCCCGCGGGGATCTACCACGGTGAGTCGAAAGATCCCAAAGTGAAGGTTCCGGATCCGCGTCACATATACCTGGCTCGGAACTGGCGCGAGACCGCAGGTATGCCGGTGCTCGTACACGAGATGCGCCACTACGCGCAGGATGTGCTCGCCGAACATGACGACGGTCAGGATGAACGCGAATGCGACGCCTACTTCTACGAAGAGACGTACTTGTTCACGCATGGGTATCCGCTCTCGAATGTGTTCGGCACCGTGAACGTCCAGCGCGGGTTGCAGTGCTCTGTCGTGTTTGTGCCCGTTGTAGAGCCGGTATTCCTCCCGCCCATCGTGCTCATCCCACCGGGTGGCCGGGCGCACCAGGCTCCTCAAGGCCCGCTCACACTGCGCCCCAATTAGGGGCGCTTTTTAATCCGATATGATAGTCTTTTGCAGTATCGGGCCCTTAGCTCAGCTGGTATGTAAGCATGCCGTATCGTCGTTCGGCGCAGCCATGTGCAAGCAGCCCTTTTAGTGTGAAGCCCTTGGTGGGCCCTTAGCTCAGCTGGTAGAGCACCACATTTGCAATGTGGGGGTCAGGAGTTCGAATCTCCTAGGGTCCACCAAGGGCTTCACCAGTGCTACTTGCACATGGCTGTCCTCTCTCCTCACGGTATGCGGGCATACATCTTCGTCGTTCGGCGCACATAATCCCTTCGGGCTTATGTGACCTCACTCCTCGCTGTATGCGAGCATACTTCTTCGTCGTTCGGCGCACATAATCCCTTCGGGCTTATGTGACCTCACTCCTCGCTGTAGAGCACCACATTTGCAATGCAGTTCGAATCTCCTAGGGTCCACCCGCTACCGCGCAAGCGCAAGATTTGCCAGGTGCGAAAGGAATTCCGGGAGCGAAACACCGACGGAACGCAGCGCAATGGGCAAATTCGAGTCGGTCGTGAGGCCGGGCAGCGCATTCGTTTCTATGTAATACACGCCACGCGGCGTCACGATGAAATCACTGCGCGAATAGTGCCGCATCCCGAGCGCGCGATGCATGACGCGTGCGGCGCGTGCGAGCTCTTCCGTTTGCACGCGGGTGAAATGTCCCGGGCAGTCGTGGCGCGTCGTGCCCGAATACTTCGCATCATAGGAATAGAAATCTCCCTCGGGCGGAATTATCTCTATTGGCGGCAGTGCGTAGAGTGTCTCGCCGCGCAGGCGCTCGACGACGCCGACCGTGGCTTCCTGCCCGCGCACATATTCTTCTACGAGGATGCCGGGCACTCCGTCTGCGGCGAGCGCTTCCACCGCCCTGAGCACCGGCGCGTAGCCGCCCACCACCGAAACACCCATTGAGGAGCCGCCTGAGACCGGCTTCACCACCACCGGCTGACTGAACGTACGAATGATTTCGTGCACGGCGCTCGACAGGTCGCCCCGCGCATCGAGGTAGCGGTATTCCGGCGTACGAAGTCCTGCCTCGCGCGCTTTCTCTTGCGCGAGTACCTTGTGCATCGAGAGACGCGCGCTCCACGAGTCGGCGCCCGCGTAAGGCACGCCAAACTGCTCAAGGAGCCGCTGTACCTCTCCATCTTCGCCGTAAGCGCCATGGAGCGCGATGAGTGCCAGGTCGACCTGACGCAGAATACGTTCAGGCGGAATGGCGCGACCACGCTCGTGCCAAACGCCAGCGCGGTCAATGTAGATGTCGCGAATGGAAAAACGCGACTGGGGTAGGTTGGCGAGCATCGTCGCTCCAGTCTTGAGCGACACCGCATGTTCGTTCGAAGGGCCGCCCCGCAGTACGCCAACTATAGTCTGCATGCGACTATTATCGCATACCGCGCGAGCGAGCGCGGCGGTGGCGCGCAAGGGAAAACCGATGCGCTTCCGCGTTTGCAAGCACTGCGTCGGCTTCAGAGATACCTGCGGGACGCGCGCCGATGACTTCGCGCGGACGATGCCGCTCGTCTTTTACGACTGCAACAACGGGAATAGTAAGCCCGGCCGCTCGCAGCGCTTCTTCCGCTGCTCTCTTCTGAGGGCGCGCGCCATCCACCACCACCGCGGCAGGATACGGCCATTCGGCGTGAGCGAGCCGGCGCGAGAGCACCTCGCGCAGGGAGCCGATGTCGTCATTCTTTTTGAAACCGCGGATGTTGAATGTCCGGTATTCGCGCTTCACGGGCGCGCCGTCCTCGACGACGACCATGACGCCAACCGCGTTCGTGCCGGAAAGATGTGCCGTATCGTATGCCTCGATCCTGCCTACTGCCTTCTGCCTACTGCCTTCTTCTTTAATGAGCGAAACGTCTTGGATGTGCTCAAGCGCATACAGCTCGCGCCGACGCTCCGCAGCCTCCTCAAAGCGCTCTTCGCGCGCGGCGCGTGCCATGTCGCGCAGAAGCGTCTTGCGCAGCATCTTTCCGCGACCGGAAAGGAAAAGCTTCACGTAGCGTATCGTCCGCGCGTATGCGCGCGAATCATACGCGCTCGGGTACTGCCCTATCTGCTTATTGAATTCTATCTTCGCCGCCTGGTGCTTGCCCCCATGAGCGAGCGGTTTCGGCGTGTCGTAGAACGGAAAGATGCGACGGATGAGCCGGAGCGCTTCGCGCAGCTGGGGGCCCGACGGGAACGGGCCATACACTTCGCTCAGGCGGAATCCGTTCCCGATGCGCTTTTTACGGTCGATATCCTTTCCGCGCATGACGAGCACGCGCGGAATGTCTTCGCGTGTGATGCAGGCGTATAGGAACGAGGAGTCGTCTTTGCCTTCCGTATTGGCCGGCGGAAGATACTTCTTGATGAGCACTGCCTCGCGCACCAGAGCTTCGAGCACGGTCGGAGTCGTCTCGAACGAGACTCGGTCTGCCTGCGTGACCATGTCGACGATGCGCGGCCCTCGGGTCGCGATGAGGTCGTCGTCGAAGTAGCTTTTCACGCGGTCGCGAAGGCTCGTGGCTTTTCCGATATACAGCACCGAGCGCCCCTTCTTGAAGAGGTACACGCCCGGCACATCCGGCAAATCAATTTTTTTGAGGTCGCTCCGCTCCATATGCCTAGATTCTGCCTTATTGCGCGGCACTTGACAAGATGCGCAATGGGTGTATCATTTCATTTAGATTCGATGGTGGAGACCCGCATGGGCAAACAAAGAAACGAAGGGCACACTGCCCGCATTCGGGAACTGGTGGAAACACTTTTTCCGGAAGAGAGCGAGAGGTTCTTGTCACAGCTGCTAGACGGCGCAACAAGTGAGCAACTCGCGCGACGCCGTGCCGCACTCGAGGAAGAGTACGCTCGGCGCCGATATACTGCACAGAAACATTGCGCAATCCGACCGCTTCCAAACCTGACGGTCGAACAGACGTTCAGCCTCCTCGCGCGGTTCCTGGGATACTCAGAAACACGCGGCGTTGGACAAATCCTCGCACACTAACAAAAGGCCGGGGCGCAAGCTCCGGTCTTCTTTATTTCTTTTTCGTATTCTTTCGCGCTTTCCTGAGCATCTTCGCGAGATACTGTCCCGTGAACGACTTTTCGTTGTCGGCCACTTCTTCCGGCGTGCCTTTGGCGATGACCTTGCCGCCTTGTACCCCGCCCTCGGGGCCGAAATCGATGAGGTAGTCCGCGCTCTTTATGACGTCGAGATTGTGTTCGATGACTACCACGGTGTTCCCGCGCAGGACGAGCTCCTGCAATATCTCGATAAGTTTCTTCACGTCGTCGTAGTGGAGACCGACGGTCGGCTCGTCGAGAAGGTACAGCGTTTTCATTGTCATCGGGCGGTAAAGTTCTGCGGCAATCTTTACGCGCTGCGCTTCGCCGCCCGAAAGCGTGGTGGCGCTCTGCCCCAGGGTGAGGTATTCGAGTCCGGTCGCGTTCAGGGTGGCGAGCCGGTCGGCGATTGCCGGAATATCCTTGAAGAATTCTTCGGCCTCCTCGATGGTCATCTGGAGGATGTCGTGGATGTTCTTGCCGCGGTACGTCACCTCGAGCGTTTCCTTCATGAACCGTTTCCCTTCGCACACGTCGCAGGTCACATATACGGTGGGCAAAAAGTGCATCTCGACCGCAATCTGGCCATTGCCTTGGCAGGCTTCACAGCGGCCGCCCGGCACATTGAACGAGAAGCGCCCCGGCTTCCAGCCGCGTGCGCGCGCTTCGCTCGTAGCCGCGAAGAGGTCGCGGATGTGCGTCATGGCACCCGTGTAGGTCGCGGGATTAGAGCGCGGCGTGCGGCCGATCGGCGATTGGTCGATGAGCACGACGCGCGAGACGTACTCCGTGCCCGTGAGGGACGCCACATGCTCGAGTTTCGCTTCGCGGCGAGCGAAGCGAGCCGCCACGTTCCGGTGAAGGATGTCGTACAGGAAGGTGGATTTTCCTGAACCGGAAACGCCGGTGATACACACGAGTTTTCCAAGCGGCACGTCCACGTTCTGATTGACGAGGTTGTGCAGGGTTGCGCCCTTCACGCGAATCCAGCCCTTCTCGCTCGTGCGACGCTCTTCCGGCACCGCAATTTCGTCTTCGTCTCGCAGGTACCCGACCGTGCGCGAGCCGGATTTATTCGTGGGCGCGGTGAGCAGTTCGTCGAGCCAATCGGCAACAACAACGTTCCCGCCGTGCACGCCGGCGCCGGGGCCGATGTCAACGAGATAGTCGGCGGCGTAAATCGTGTCTTCGTCGTGCTCCACCACCACAATGGTATTGCCGAGGTCTTTGAGCCGGAGCAGCGTCTTTATGAGTCGGTCGTTGTCGCGCTGGTGGAGGCCGATGGTCGGTTCGTCGAGCACATAGAGCGCGCCCGTGAGCCCAGAGCCGAGCTGCGATGCGAGCCGGATGCGCTGTGCCTCGCCGCCAGACAAGGTCGCGGCGGAGCGGTCGAGCGTGAGGTAGTCGAGGCCGACGTTCAGCATGAACGAAAGACGACTCTCGATCTCTTTCAGCACCGGCAGCGCGATGTCGGCTTTCATTTCTGAAAGCTCGAGCGACTGCACGAATGCGAAGGCGTCGGCGATGCTCATGTTCACGAAGTCGACGATATTCACCCCAAGCGGATTTCTCTGCGTACTGCCTACTGCCTTCTGCTTGCTGGATTTCAAATACACGCGCAGCGCTTCCGGGCGCAGGCGCTTGCCTTCACACACCGGACAGAGCGCCTCGGAAAATAGCGACTCGGTGCCAAGACCATTACACGCGGGGCACGCGCCGT
>JAKAGB010000002.1 GCA_021817705.1 bacterium
GCTTCTTCGAGAGTGGTTCGCCGCTTGCGAACAGGAGTGCTTCAATAGCCGCCGGAGGCGTAATCATTCCCCCATTCTAGCCGCTCATTTCCCCTCCGGCAACGCGCGGGGTGGGTATGGAACAGGTGTCAGAGATTAGGGTAAGGTTTCAGAAGGCCAATAAAAAAACGGCGGGATATATCCCGCCGTCAAGAATGCACAGCCTCAACGTCGTGTAATGGTCGTCATTAACGCGCGAGCTGTCTTCTCGTTACTTTCTGCGATGGTGCGCAACGCGTCAGACGCTTTCGGACCGCTCTGGACGGCGCCGAGAAGCATAAGCATGAAGGCATGAATCTGTATCTCGATTTCTCCCAGAACCACTCGGCGCAACTGATTTGGCAAGGCGTCCAAATTTGCCGCGAGGTCTTCGGGTAATTCCCAGTCGAGGCTGCCAACGTGTTCGTCAGTGTAGTTGATGACCTGCATTGATTCCTCCGTCGGATTGACGAGAGCAGCTCGTCGTTCATCCGGAGGCTAACATAGCATATGCAGTTGTAAATGTCAAGCCTTCCCAAAAACGCTACCCGTACCGAGGGGTAGCAGCCGCCGTGTTTGAAATGCGAATATCGCCGTACTGCTCGAACTGTTCGGCAGCGACGGCGCCCTGCTTGACGAGCTCAAGGAGCGCAAGGAACGAGACGATGACCTCTACCTTCTCTCTTGCGGTGCCGGCAAATTCTTTGAACGACAGATTCATGGCTGTTTGCACGCGCTTTGCGAGCCGGTCCATCATTTCTTCGATGGTGACCATCGGCTTCACGCGGGCTTCGGGGAGTTTTTCTACCGCTTCGCGCGCGGCAAGCACGCGCGCGAGTGCTTCGGCAAGCGCCTCCTTGGTGAGGTCTTTGGCGGGCGCGAACACGGGCTCGGGTACGCGCTCACCCGCGTTCACCATTACGTTTTTGCCAAAAAGGCGGCCGAGCTCTTTGGCGGCCTCGCGCACTTTTTCGTATGCTTCGAGGCGCTTCTTCAGGTCGTCCACATCGCCCTGCTCTTCTTCGGTCAAGGAGAGGTCGGGGATGAGCGACTTGGATTTTATGAGAAGCAGCGTGGCGGCTATCTGGATGAAATTCGCGGTCTCTTCCACCGGGAACGCTTCTTGCGCGCGCACATGCTGAATGAAGTCGTCCGTGATTGAGGCGAGCGCGAGGTCGTTCACCAAAAGCTTCCGTGCTTCGATGAGGTCGAGCACCAGCTCGAACGGCCCCTGGAATCCGTCGGTCTTGATCGAAAAGCCGGTTTTAAGCGTCGTCGGGTTCATTCGTATCGTCGGGAATGGAACCGGAAAGGAGGACGTCGATGCGGTTCATGTCGCGCGGGAAGAGCGTAGCCTCTTTTACGTTCTCGAGGCCGAGGTACTTCTGCGTGAGACGCTCGAGACCCATACCGATGCCGCCGTGCGGCGGAAGGCCGTACTTGAAGGCCATGAGGTAGAACGAGAACTTTTCCGGGTCGAGGCCCTTGGCGCGGATTTTCTCCACCAGCATGTCGTAGTCGTGCACGCGCTGGCTGCCCGAAAGGATTTCGACGCCGCGGAAGAGGAGGTCGAAGCTCTTCGTGAAGCCGGGGTCGGCCTCGTCTTCCATCGTGTAGAACGGGCGCTTCGAAACCGGATAGTGCGTGACGAATACGAAGTCGCTCCCCTTTTCTTTGGCCGCCCATGAAGAGAGCTTGCGTTCGTGCTCGGGCTCGAGGTCAGGTTCGGTTTCGGAAACGCCAAGGATGCGCTGCGCCTCGCGCAGTTTTACTACCGGGAATGACTCCGGCACGAGAGGGAGCGTCGCGCCGCAAGTCGCGAACGCTGCCGCGGAACGTTCGCCGAGGCGCTTCGTTATGTACTTCAGCGCGCCTTCTATCATGCGCATCACGTCCGTATGGTCGTTAATGAAGCCCATTTCGAAGTCGAGCATGGAAATTTCGTTCAGGTGGCGCGTCGTGGCGTGCTTTTCTGCGCGAAACTGCGGACCCGCGGCGTACACGCGCTCGAACGCGCCCACCATCATCTGCTTGTAGAGCTGCGGCGACGTGGCAAGGTACGCGGACTTGTCCTTGAAATATTCCACCTTGAAGACGCCCGCACCGCCCTCGGCGTCGTCGCCCACGAGCTTCGGCGCCTGGAATTCGGTGAAGCCTTCGGCGTTCAGATATTCGCGGAAGCCGGCGAGAATCTCGTGCTGTACGGCGAAGATGGCGCGTTCGCGCGCGCGGCGTACCGTGAGGGGGCGGTAGTCGAGCAAGGTGTCGAGGTTGAGGTCGGCGTCGTCGGCAAACGGCAAGGGTTCCGCGCGCGAAAGGATTTCGATGCTGAGCACTTCGAGTTCGATGCTGCCGTTCTGCTTGCCTGCCTGCACGTTCTTTTCCGGGCGCTGGTTCACTTTGCCTAAGACGCGCACCACGTATTCGCCGCGGCACTCCTTGGCTGCGTCCATAGCCGCAGAGCCGGGGAGCACGACGCCCTGAACGAATCCAGAGCGGTCGCGGAAGTCGAAGAACACCATCTTGCCCTGGTCGCGCCGCACGTCTACGGAGCCGGCAATGGAAACCTCTGCGCCCACGTGCGCGGACAGATCGGCTATGAGGGTTCGTTCCATGGCGTATAAAATACCACAAAAAAGAAGACCCGCGCAGGTCGTGCGCGGGCAGATTCTTCACCATTTTTTACTCTCAACATGCCAGTACACATGCGAGGTGCGGAAGCCGTACGATCCTTCAGTCGCTGGGACTTCATCCGACTCGATCCGGTCGACAATGAAATTGACCGTATAGCGATATTCCTTCAGAATTCGCTGCTCACATTTTTTCAACTCGGATTGAATCCTTCCACCAGCATTGTCCAAGCTTTGGTCAATCTGGTATGGGGTACGGCCATCGCGGGGGCTGAACCACGGCAATGTGACACGAATGATCTCCACGCCGGAGTCTATGATGGTGTGCACAGCGCTCTCCTCTCAAATCCGCGAGGAATGTACCACCGAACAATGGCTCACGCAACGCCCACGGCCTTGCGCACTTTTTCCATCTTGGCCTCGGAAACCGCGCGGGCTTGTCGGCCGCCGTCTTCAAGCACGGCGGCAACGTCTGCGCTCGTGATGCTCGCGCGCTTTTCGCGCATGGGCGCAAGGTATCGGTCGAGGTCTTCAATAAGCATTTCTTTGAGCGCTTTGTAGTTGCCCTGGTTACTTCCATATATGGAAGTGAGTTCGGTCTCGTCGCGCACGAGCTTGTGGATGGCGTAGACGTTTTCGGGGCGGTCGCCCGAAGAGTCCGTCACGATGCTCATGACGGCTTTCGCGAGCTCGTCCTTGGTGCCGAAGAGCGGTACGGTGTTCTTGTAGCTCTTACTCATCTTCTTGCCGTCAGTGCCCGGTACGACGCCAACGCCGGACAGGATCTTTTCCTTCGGTTCCTTAAAGAGTTCGCCGTAGGTGTTGTTGAATTTTACGGCTGCCTCGCGTGCGTACTCGACATGCTGGCGCTGGTCTTCGCCTACGGGCACCACGTCGGTGTCGTAGAGCAGGATGTCCGCTGCCATGAGCATGGGGTACGTGAAGAGTCCGGCGTTCGCTTCGAGCCCCTTCGCGACTTTGTCTTTGTACGCATGCCCCTGCATAAGAAATGGCACAGAAACGAGGCAGTCGAAAATCCACGCGAGCTCGGTGTGCGCCGGCACAGTGGACTGTTTGAATATGATCGCTTTCTTCGGGTCGACGCCGGACGCGAGATAATCCTTCACCACCTCGACGATATTCTTCCGCACCGCCTCGGGGTCTTTGAGCGAAGTGAGCGCGTGGTAGTCGGCCACCATGAGGTAGCTGTCGTATGCTTCGTAGAGGTCGACGAACGGTTTGATGGCGCCGAAGTAATTACCGATGTGGAGTTCGCCGGAGGACTGCAGGCCGGTAAGGAGTACGGGCTTATTCATGCGGACACAATAGCACGATTTGGTGCGCCGGGTTGGATTCGAACCAACGTAGCCCGAAGGCGACAGGTTTACAGCCTGTTGTAATTGACCACTCTACCACCGACGCGAACCGTCGCAGTATACCGCGCCGACCGATTATTTCAAAACGATGATGAGGACGCCGCGAGCGCCTTTGCGGACGAGTGCCGAGCCGTGGGAAAGGTCGCCCGGGTAGAGTTTTTGGTCGGGGTCTTCGATGGTTTGGCCGGAGAGCGTGATGCCCCTCCCTTCTATAAGGCGGCGCGCATCGCCCTTCGAGCTTGCGAGGCCACCCGTAACCATGGCCTCGGCGAGCGAGAAGCCGTCGGCGAGCTCGCGAGTGCTGAGCGCGACGGTGGGCGCCTCGCCGAGCGCGGCCGCACGCGCTTCGCGCGAAAGTTCCTGCCAGGGCGTGTCGCCATACAAGGCGTCGGTGGCCGCGACCGCGCCGGCAACTGCTCCCGCGCCGTGCACGATTTCGGTGACGAGCCGTGCCAAGGTCTCTTGCGCCTCTCGTTCCTGGGGCGCGCGGCGGTGCAGCTCCATGAGCGCGTCAATCTCGTGAAGCGAGAGGAAGGTGTAGACCTTCAGGTATTGCTCGATGTTGGCGTCGGGAAGATTCAACCAGAATTGGTAGAACTTGAATGGCGAGGTCTTCTTGGGGTCGAGCCAGACCGCATTGCCTTCGCTCTTGCCAAACTTCTTGCCGGCGGCGTCGGTGATGAGCGGGAAGGTGAACGCGAACGCTTCTTTGCCGGACTTCTTGCGGATGAGGTCGACGCCCGAGAGCACGTTCGTCCACTGGTCGCTGCCGCCAATCTGCATCGTGCAGCCATACTTAGCGTTCAGCTCGAGGAAGTCGTATGCCTGGAGGAGCGCATAGGTGAACTCGGTGTACGAGATGCTCTCATCGGGCGTCTCGAGACGCTTCTTGATGAGCTCGCGCTTTATGAGGTCGTTTACCGTAAAGTGTTTTCCGATGTCGCGCAGGAACGGGATGAGGCGCACTTTCGTGAGCCAGTCGGCATTGTCGACCATACGGAACGAGACGCGGCCGAGGAGGCCTTTCAATTGGCGTTTTAGCGCGCGCGAGTTCGTGGCGAGCGTGCGCTCGTCAAGGAGGCTGCGTTCGCCCTTTTCCTTCGGGTCGCCGATCATGCCCGTGCCGCCGCCTACCAAGAATATGAGCTTGTGCCCCGCATTGCCGAGCCGCTTCATGAGGAGGATGGGCACGAGGTGGCCGACGTGGAGCGAGTCGGCTGTCGGGTCGATGCCGAGGTATACCGTGCGCGGCTCCGCGAGCATGCGATCGAGCTCGGTCGAGGTATCTACCGCAAGCCCGCGGCCTTTCAGTTCTTCGGCGAGTGTCATGGCGACCATTCTAGCATTATTCGTGGAGGCCGATGTGGAGCTCGTAGAGCCGGCGGTAGATGCCGTTCGGGAGCGTGAGGAGTTCTTCGTGCGTGCCGCGCTCAGTAATCTTCCCGTCTTTAAGCACGAGGATGAGGTTCGCCTTACGCACCGTGGAAAGACGATGCGCCACTATGAAGGTGGTGCGGCCATGCATGAGCTCTTCGAGCGCTTTACTAATGTACTGTTCGGTCTCCGGGTCGAGCGCGCTCGTGGGTTCGTCCAAGATGAGGATGCGCGGATTGCGCAGCATCGCTCGCGCGATGGCGATGCGCTGCTTCTGCCCCACCGAGAGCTTCACGCCGCGCTCGCCCACCTCCTGCGCGTAGCCGTTTTGAAATTTTGCAATGAATGCATCGGCGTGCGCGCGTTCGGCCGCGCGGTGCACCTCTTCGTCGCTTGCCTCCGGGCGGCCGTAGCGGATGTTGTCGGCTATCGAGGCATTGAAAAGCACGACCTCCTGCGGCACTACGGCGATCTGAGAGCGCAGCTCCGTGAGTGAGAGGCGACGGATGTCGTGGCCGTCTATTTCCACTGTGCCCTCCGTCGGGAAGTAGTAGCCGGAGATGAGCTCGGTGGTGGTGGATTTGCCGACGCCGGTCTCCCCGACGAGCGCCACCGACTGCCCCGCGCGCGCCTCGAACGAGATGCCTGCCAAGATTTCGCGGCCTTTCGGTTCATAGCGGAAGTGCACTCCCTTGAAGCCCACGTTGCCCTGCAATACGCCGAGCGGTTCGGTGTCTTTCGGCGCGTAGACCTCGCTCGGCGTCGCGAATATCTTCTCGACGCGTGCCACGGCCACGAGCCCGTTCTGGAGCGTCTGCCACTGGTTGCCAAGCGCGACGAACGGCCCGATTATCATCCCCGCGTACGCGTTGAACGCGATGAGCTCGCCTATGGTGATGGCGCCGCTCGTCACGTAGTAAACGGAAAAGAGCAGAATGAGCCCCTGCACTCCGGCAACGATGATGCGCTGCGCGAAGGTCATGTTGCTCCACGCCACTTCGAGCCGGTACCAGAGCGGAATTGCCTTCGCATGAAATCCGGCGCGGATGCGCTCGCCCTCGTACGCCTCTGCGCCTGCCTGTTTTACGGTCTGGAAGTTCGCGTACGCGTCTTGCGCATCGCCCGCAGTGCGATTCCATATATTGAACGCTTCCATCTGCACGCGGCTCGTGGCCGGCAAAATAGCGACAAGGATGACAACGTAGAGCGCAATGCCCGCAACCATAAGAAGTGCGAGCTGCGGGAGGATGAGGAACGATATGACGATACCGATGAGGATGGTGAGGAATTGCGGCGCGAGCGAGGTGATGGTTCCCGTGAGCGCCGAAAGCATCCACGCGGCGCGGCTGATGGTCTCGGTTATCTCGCCCGCGCGCGCCTTCTTGAAGAACCCGAGCGGCACGGTAAGCAGGTGCGCGTACGCGCGAGCCTGTATGCCCGCTTCGAGTTCGGTGGTGAGCCGACGGGTGCGTCGGTCGATGACCCACGACACGCCGCTCACGAACACCTGAATGACGACCCATGCGGCGATGAGCGCTTCCCAGAACGGCACGCTGCCCGCATAGGGCAGCACAAGCATGCGCGGCGTGATGAGGCCGTCGAAGAAACGACCGGTGATGTACGGCACGACGCCATTGCCGATGGCGGTGAGGATTTCGAGAACCGAAAGGAAGATGAGCGTGCTCCTGTATGGCGTAAGCTGGCGCGCAAGCGCTGCTTTTTTCTGCTGCCACGTAAAGGACTCTTTCCGCTCGGGCGCGGTCATGTATGCATTGTACACCGCACACATAAAGAAAACGCCGCCCTTTTGGGGCGGCGGGTGTTTACCGAGGACCGTGCCCGGTGTGAGCGACGTAGTAATCCTCGAGAAACTGTCCGCACGAGGAGCCGATGTCGGCGCCTGGCGGAGCGTAGAACTCGGTCTTGATGCCGTTCTCCTCGAGCGCATTGCGGATACGTCTTACGCGCGGCGAAGGCGTCCAGGCACATTCCGGCTTCGGATTGTACCGAAGGAATTTCACCGGCAGGTCGCGTCCCTTCAAGAGGCGGACGAGCTCGGCGACATCTTCCTCGCGATCGTTCTCGCCCTCGATGAGCGAGTAGTGCACCTCGGCGGAGTTGCCGGTCTCGTGCATGAACTCGCTCACGAGGCGGACGCTTTCTTCCACCGGACTCGCGTGCGGCATCATCTCTTTGCGCACCGCATCGAATGGCGAGTGCAGCGACCAATGGAATTTCATTGCAAGGCCGCGCGTGCGCACCGCCTCGGTGAAACGCCGCATGGCCGCCGGCACCGGGATGATGGAGGCAACTGCGAATCGCACCGTTTCGTACGCGCCTGCATACCAGTCGCGAATGAGCTCGCACGACTCAATCACGTTGCGTGCGTTCAGAAGCGGCTCGCCGCAGCCCATGTACGAGATGAGCAGGACGTCGTTCGCGTCGGGGCGTATGAGCAGCCGCAGGTCTTCTACGACATACTTCACGCCGTCTGCGATCTCTTCGGGCGAAAGATTCCGCACCGCGAGGTCATAGTCGGTCAGGAAGCAGAATTTGCAGCCCATCCTGCACCCGGTCTGGGAAGGAACGCAGATGATGTCCTTTCCGTCCCGTTTGTCGATGAAGCTGAATTCAAGCACTTGTCCTTGCGACAGGAACACGTACTTGACGGTGTTGTCCTGCTGCGAATGGATCTTGTCGATAAGGACAAAACCAGGGTGAATCTCGATGTGTTGCATGGCACTTCTCCCTTTGCTGACACGAGCTTCCGAACGGGAATGTACCAAGATTCTGTGCTCCATGTCAACCCGCCCGAAAACGGTTATCGAGCGAAGAAAAAGAGGCCGATGGCGGGGGCGGCGAACCAGTAGAAGAAGTATTGCGTCGGCGCAAAGAGCTGCGCGATGGTGGGCGTGAAGTGATAGACGTCGGTTACGGAGAACACGTGGTACGCGAGCGCGATGAGGAATGCCGCGCCCAGGGTCGCTAAGATGATGTGCCCGAAAAGGCCGATGTAGAGGAAGTCGGAAACGACGACGCGACGCAAGATGATGTAGAACACGAGCACGAGGCCGAAGTAGACCGCCGCGTGCGAGAGCACGGCCGTGAGCGCAGGCGCGGACGGCAGGAACGCGAGGTACGGGAACGCGGCATAAATGGCATAGCCGGCATAGAACGAAAGAAGGAGCGCCACAAAGGGGCCGCGGCCAACGTAGCGCGCAAAGAGGAAGAGCGCGCTCGCGAGGATGAGGAGCGCGAGCACGTTGCCGAGCACCGCATAGGCCGAAAGCGCCGTGTGCGTGGCGAGCGCGTTCATCTGATTGAGCGCGTCTTGGGCAGACGTGGCGGACATGGACTCATTGTAGCGTACGCGCGCCGCTCCGCGGCGCGCGCTGTTTATAGCCCCTCCGCGTTCAAGTCCTCTATCGCCTTCTTCGCTTTGCCAGAAAGCTTCTGCGGGAGCGCCACCTCGAGCCGGATGATAAGGTCGCCCCGGTCGCGTCCCACCGGCACGCCGTTCCCGCGCACGCGCAAGAGTTCTTCGGCCTTCTTCATCTGCGGCACTTTCACTTCGAGCGTCTTCCCTTCGAGGGTAGCGATGGAGACCGTCGTGCCGAGGAGCGCATCGGTGAGCTTCACCGGCAAGTCCATCACGAGGCTCGAGCCTTCGCGCCGGAACTGCGCGTGCGGCTTCACATGGACCTTCACATACAGGTCGCCCGAGGTGCCGCCCGCGACCGCCTCGCCCTGCTGCGGCAAGCGGATCATCTCGCCATTCTCGATGCCTGCGGGCACGGTTATCTTTATCTCTTCCTGCTTGCGGCGCACGCCGTGGCCTTTGCACTCGGGGCACTTCTCTTTTGGAATCTTTCCGGTGCCATGGCACGCTTCGCACGGGCGCACGCTCGTGAACTGGCCGAGTATCGAATTGCGAATCTCGTGCACCTGGCCGCTGCCGTTACAAGTCTTGCAGGTTTCGAGCTCGGTTCCTGGCTTTGCGCCGCTACCCTTGCAGAGGTCGCAGGTGGAAACCTTTGCGAGAAGCACGGTGCGTTCAGTGCCGAAGATGGCGTCCTTGAACGGAATCTCGAGATCGATGGAAATGTCGCGGCCGCGCGGTTTCTGTGCACGCCCGCCGCGGCCGCCGAACAGGTCGCCGAAGATATCACCGAAATCAAACTCGACATTCTGACCGCCAAATCCGCCTTGCTGGAATTGCGAAAAATCGAATCCGCCGAACGGGTTGCCGCCCATGCCCGCGCCGGCGGAGCCGGCGCGGGGCCCTCCCCCCGGAAACGCCTGCCCATACGCATCGTATTCGCGGCGTTTCTTTTCGTCGCCGAGCACCGCGTACGCTTCCGAAACCTCTTTGAATTTTGCCTCGTCGCCCCCCGACTTGTCGGGGTGGTATTTATGCGCGAGTTTTCGGAATGCCTTCTTGATGTCGTCCTGGCTCGCCTTCTTATCTACGCCGAGCGTTTGGTAATAGTCTTTCGCCATCGTGAGCTACTCCTTCTCTTTGAACTCGGCGTCCGTGGCGCCGGCTTCCGGCGGTTTCTGCTCGGCATCAGCGCCCTGCGGAGCCTGCGCCTGCTGGTCTTTCATCATCGCCTCACCGATCTTACTCATCGCGCTCGAGAGCGCATCGGTCGCGCTCTTTATGCGCGCGAGGTCCTCCCCGCTCATCGCGGTCTTCAGGTCGGTAATCTTGTCTTGCACGTCTTTCACGACCTCGGGGCCCGCCTTCTCGCCGTTTTCCTTCACTGCTTTTTCTGCGGCGTACACTGCTTGCTCGCCGATATTGCGCGCCTCTACAAGCTCCTTGCGCTTCTCGTCGTTCGCCGCGTTCGCTTCGGCATCGGCCTTCATCTTTTCAATGTCGTCCTTCGAGAGTCCAGTCGAGCCTTCGATGCGGATGCTCTGCTCCTTGCCGGTCGTCTTTTCCTTCGCCTTCACGGTCAAAATGCCGGAGGCGTCCACGTCGAAGGTCACCTCGATCTGCGGCATGCCGCGCGGCGCCGGCGGAATGCCGTCCAGCATGAACTTGCCCAAGGACTTGTTGTCGGCACTCATCGCGCGCTCGCCCTGCGTGATGTGAATCTCTACCGATGGCTGGTTGTCTGCGGCGGTCGAGAACGTCTGCGAGCGACTGGTCGGAATGGCAGTATTGCGCTCAACGAGCTTCGTCGCCACGCCACCCATTGTTTCGATTGAAAGCGAGAGCGGAATCACGTCCACGAGGAGGATGTCCTTCACGTCGCCCTGGAGGATGCCCGCCTGGATGGCAGCGCCGATGGCGACCACTTCGTCCGGGTTCACGCTCATGTTGGGCTTCTTGCCGAAGAACTGCTCCACCGCTTTCTGAATGGCCGGCATGCGGGTCTGGCCGCCCACGAGAATAACTTCGTTTATATCGGCAACCTTGAACGGCGATGCATCCATCGCGCGCTTCGTGATGTCCAAAGCGCGCGTCACAAACGGCGCAGCGAGCTCTTCGAGCTTCGCGCGCGTCATCGGCACCAAGAGGTGCTGCGGTCCCGCGTCGGTCGACGTGAGGAACGGGATATTGACCTCCGTTTCCATCGCCGAAGAAAGCTCGATTTTCGCTTTCTCGGCCGCGTCGTCGAGTCGCTGGCGTGCAAGCGCGTCCTGCATCACATCGACGCCGCTCTGCTTCTTGAACTCTGCTGCGAGCCACTCGATGATGGCTTGGTCGATGTCTTTGCCGCCAAGGTGCGCGTCGCCGTCGGTCGATTTCACCTCTATGGTGTCGTCGCCCACATCGAGCACCGAGATGTCGAAGGTGCCGCCGCCGAAGTCGAACACGGCAATCTTCTCTTCCTTCTTCTTATTGAGGCCGTACGCGAGCGCCGCTGCGGTCGGCTCGTTGATGATGCGCTTTACCGTGAGGCCGGCGATTTCGCCCGCGGCTTTTGTCGCGCTGCGTTGGTCGTCATTAAAGTATGCGGGCACCGTAATGACCGCTTCGGTAATCTTTTCGCCGGTCTTTGCTTCCGCGTCGGCTTTGAGTTTGCCGAGAATCATCGCGGACACTTCTTCCGGGCGGTACCACTTGTCGCCCATCTTCACTTCGATGCCGCCATTTTCGGCCTTCTTCATCTCGAACGGCACGGCCGCTTTGTCTTTTTGCACCTCCGGTTCGTCGAACGAGTGCCCGATGAAGCGCTTAATCTGGTACACCGTGTTCGTGGGGTTCGTGACCGCCTGGCGCTTTGCCAGGGTGCCGACGATGCGTTCGCCGTTCTTCCCCACCGCGACGATGCTAGGCGTCGTGCGCGCGCCTTCCGCGTTTTCCAAGACGCGCGGTTCGCCGCCTTCGACGATTGCCATCGCGGAGTTCGTGGTGCCCAGGTCGATGCCGAGTATCTTTGCCATAGTCAAATAGGTTACTGAGTCAATTTTACGTAAACCGGATTTCCAGCGCAACTAGTTCGCATACACGCGCACTTTTGCGGGGCGGACGACCGCATTGCCTATCTTCCAGCCCTGCTCAAGCACCGCAGAAACCGTGTCGTCCTGCTCAGCCGATTCTGCCGCATCCTGGCCGAGTGCTTCGTGGAGCGCAGGGTCGAACGCCTCGCCTGCGGCACCGAACGCTTCAAGGCCGAGCGAACTGAAACCGCTTTCGAGCTGCTTCACGATGCCGGCGAAGCCCTCGGGAATGTCGCCGTGGGCTTTGGCGCGCTCGAGGGCATCAAAAGCCGGCAGCAAGGCTTCTGCCGCTTTTACTACGCCCCGCCCGCGCTCGGCTTTCTTTTCTTCGTCGAAGCGCTTCAGAGAGTTCACGTAGTCGGCCTTTGCGCGTTGCCAGCCGTCCATGTACTCCTGCCGCTCCTTCTGGCATGCCTCAAGCTCGGCCTTCAGTTTTGCCACACGCTTTTCCGCGTCGCCGCCTTTCGGCGGCTCGTTGTTTTCTGCCTCGAACTCTACGTCGTCGTGCTCCTGCATGTGCTTAGTATGCCAAAATGGAGCCAAAAAGAAAACGCGCCCGCCCTTTTGGGCGAGCGCGGTTGCGCAGCGACTAGTCGCTGCGCGGAATGAGGCCTTGGCGACGATTCAGTGGCCCGCCGCGCCGTCGAGGTTTTTTCAGCTTGCGTACGGGTGGGTCAGATTCCGGAAGGATGTCTGGATGGGTGAAGAACACATCCGTGTCCAGTTTCTCGCGCGGTTTCTGCTCCTCCTTGTAGACCGGCGGCGCAATGAGCGCCGAATCGCCAGCGGCGAGCCGCTCTGCGATACGACCGAAGAGATTCACCAAGCCCTCCCGGCCGTGGGTCATAGAGAAGGTGACCAGCGTCATTTCGCCCTCGAGGTGGCGCACCTGCGCATCTATTAGCTCGGCAACATAGTTCGTTACATTCTCGAGCTTCATGTCACGGAGGCGCGGCAGATCGCTTGCCCGCAGAACCGTTCGGGTCGCGCGGTACACATGACCAAGCTCCGAGAAACGGACAGCTTTTGCGGACCACACGCTGACGCCCTTCCCCGCTGCGTCGACGCAGAGGTCGCTGAAGCAGTACGACGCCGCGTCCATGAGACGCCTTTGCGTCTCGAGGACGATCTCGCGCAATAGCTCGGCGCCGATGCGCTTCGTGTTTAACGGTTGCCGAACGGGCATACCGATGAGCGCAAGGATCTTCTCACGACGGGCTTCGGCTGACAGTACTTTATGCATGGAACATCTCCCTTGGTTTCCGAAAGAAATCTAACTCCTGAGCAGCGATTTGTCAAGAAAAACGGAAACCGCCCTCGCGGGCGGTTTCAAGTCGACTAGCGCTTCGACCACTGCTTGCGCTTGCGAGCCTTAACCAAGCCCGGCTTCTTGCGTTCCTTCGCGCGCGGGTCGCGGGTGAGGAAGCCGGCGGCTTTGAGTGCCGGGCGTGTCTTCGGGTCGGCTGCAACCAGGGCGCGCGCGAGCGCGTGGCGCACGGCGCCGGCCTGTGCGGCGATGCCGCCGCCAGAAACCTGCGCGCTGGCCGCGTACTCGTTCGCGGCTTCGACTGCTGCGAACGCCGAAAGCGCGAGGCGTGCGCGCTCTTCAGTCTTGAAATAGGTCTTCGGGCTCTTGCCGTTAATAGTGAGCGCGTTCTTTTCGGCAGGCAAGAGACGCACGCTCGCGATAGCGGTCTTACGACGGCCTACAGAATGGATTGCGGCTTTGTTCATGCGGAAACGGTTAGGTTCTTCATGCGGGGCTTCCTGAGCTTGTTGCGCGGAATCATGCCGTCAACCGTCTTCTTCACCACCTCTTCGATGCCTTTCTTGGCAATCATTTCGTCCATGCGGGTTTCGTAGAGGCCGCCCGGATAACCGCTGTAGCGGGTGTACACCTTGCCCTTCACGCGGCGCTCCGGCAGGTGGAGCTTCGACGCGTTCACGATGGCGACCTTCGTGGGGTGCACGAGGTTCTTCGCGAACGAGGTCGAGCGCTTGCCGAGGAGCGCGTGCGCGGCTTCGCTTGCCACACGGCCGAGCGTGCGGTCCGTTGCGTCGATGGTGTAGGTGGTGGGCTGCATAGAGGCTTTCATACTAGACGAAGGCGATATACGCAAGCTTGCGCGCATCGGAAGCGCCACGCTTCGTGCGCTTCACGATGCGCGTGTAGCCGCCTGCGCGCTTCGCGTAGCGCGGCGCGATGGTCTTGAAGAGCTTCGCGACGGCTTCGTCGTCCCCGAGGCGCGCCGAAGCGAGGCGGCGGGTTGCCACCGTGCCCTTCTTACCATAGGTGACGAGCCGCTCCACGAACGGGCGCAGCTCCTTGGCTTTTGCCTCGGTCGTGGAAATGCGCTCGTGCAAGACGAGGGAGCGCGCCAAAGAGCGCAGGAGCGCACGCCGCTGACTCTGACGGCGATTGAACGAACGGGGCTGTGCGCGCTGGCTCATAGTGATGCTGGTTACTGGTTACTCGCCCTTTAGCGTGAGGCCGTGGCGCGCGAGCGCGACGCCGATCTCTTCGATGGCCTTGTCGCCGATGCCATCGAGCTCCTTGAGCTGCGAAGCAGACTTGCGCGCAAGACCCGCGGCGCTCTTAATGCCGGCGTCTTCGAGCGCAGCGGCGACGCGCGTCGAGAGCTCGAGGTCGGCGATCTTCACCTTCGCGGCGTCGGCGGTCGGCGTCGGACCTTCGTCGGAAGCCGATTCCTCCGGCGTGGACTCCTGGAAGCCGATGACGGCCTTCAGCTGGTGAATCATGATTTCGATGGAGCGTTCGAGCGCTTCGCGCGGCGCGATAGTGCCGTTCGTCTCGATGAGGATGCGGAGGCGGTTGAAGTCGGTGCGATCGCCCACGCGCATGTTCTCCACTTCGTAGTTCACGCGGCGGATAGGCGTGAACGTGGCATCGAGCGCGATCGTCCCGATGTCGACTTTCTCTTTCGTGAGCGCTTCGCGCGGCACGTAGCCGAGGCCGCGCTCAATGGTTGCTTCGAGTTCAAAAGACACTTTGCCCGCGAGGTCGGCAATGACCTGTTCCGGGTTTGCAACTTCCACCTGGCTCGGGAGCTTGAAATCGCCCGCGGTCAAAGTCTTCGGGCCTTTTGCAGAAAGCGCGATAGTCTGCGGCTCGTCGCCATGGAGCACGAAGTGTACGCGCTTCAGGTTCAAAAGGATTTCCATGACGCTCTCGCGCACGCCTTCAAGTGTGGCGAATTCGTGCGGCACGCCGTCAATCTTCACCTGCGTGATGGCTGCGCCCGGCAAGGACGACAGGATGATGCGGCGAAGCGAGTTGCCAAGCGTGTGGCCGTAGCCCGGGTACAGGGCGTCAATCTCGTAGGTGCCGGAAAGTCCCTCTTCGGAAACAATGCGCGGCTTCGAAGGCAAAGTGATCTGGTGTTCCATAACTCAATCGTTGTAACCGGATAAGTGAAATAAATCCTACAATAGAAACGTTTTTTGCGCTAGCGGGTGTAGAACGAGAGCACCGCTGCGAGATCGCCGGCCGGAGCCGCCGAGGCCTGCGTCGGGCGTTCCGTTACGGCGCCTTCCATGCTCTTCGGGTTCCAGGAAAGCCAGCTCGGGAGGGGGCGCTCCATGAAGCGCTCGTTGTAGCCCACGAGCCCGCCATGCGCCTTCGAGCCGTCGCGCACCGCGAGGCGGTCGGTAAGCGTAACCGGGTAGCTCGGCACGCGGACCTTCTTGCCGTTTACCGTCAGGTGTCCGTGCGCGATCAGCTGGCGCGCGGCGCGGCGCGACGGCGCGAGGCCGAGGCGGTATGCGACATTGTCGAGACGCATCTCGAGGAGTTCATGGAGGCGCGCGACCGGTTCCCCTGCGCCATGCGCGAGCGCGCGGTGCACGTAGGTGCGGAACTGCTTCTCAGAAATGCCGTAGGTCATGCGCACCTTCTGCTTCTCGAGGATCTGCTTCGCGTATTCGCTGCGTCCGCCACGGCGGCCGCGACGCGAACGCTCGGCGCGCTCGGCAGCGATAGCGAACTTCTGGCTCTGCGTCTTCTCGAAGACGGAAGGGCCGAGGCGCTTGGCAATCTTGTATTTAGGTCCGGTACGCATAGTTCTCTAAAGGTTAGACGCGGCGAGCGCGCGGCGGACGCGGGCCGTTATGCGGCACCGGGGTCGCGTCTTTGATAGCAAGTATCTGAATGCCCTTGCCGGCGAATGCGCGGAGCGCAGCTTCGCGGCCGGCGCCGACGCCGCGGATGACCACCGACGCCTCCTTGAGGCCGATCATGGTACCCTTTTCGCCGACGAGCTCGCCCACCTTGCCGGCCGCATACGGGGTCGACTTGCGCGCGCCAGAGAAGCCCAAGGCGCCCGCAGATGACGAGATGACCGCGTTGCCCTTCTCGTCCGTCAAGACCGCCTTCGTGTTGTTGAAGGTGGCTTCGATGTGGAGCACGCCCTTTTCGAGGTGGCGCTTCGTGGTCTTCGCGAGCGCGCGTTCCTTGCGCCCCTGGTCGAGGCCTTTGCCGCGCTTCTTGATGATGCGTTTCTTTCCCATAGGTAAAAGTGATTAGCGCGGATTACGTCTTTTCAAGCGTACGGCGACCGGAGGTCATCGTCTTGCGCACGTTGCCGCGACGGGTGCGGGAGTTGGTCTTCGTGCGCTGATTGCGCACCGGGAGGCCGCGCTCGTGGCGAAGGCCGCGCGCGGCGCGGATGTCCTTCAAGCGCTTTATATTCTGGCCGATCTCGCGGCGCAGGTCGCCTTCGATGGTGAAGGCCTCGGCGAGCGAGCGGATCCTCTGCTCTTCGTCGGCGGTAAGCTCGCTCGCCTTCTTCTCGAAGGGAACGCCGGCTTCGGTGAGGATTTCGCGTGCACGGGTGGGGCCGATGCCGAAGATCTGCGGCAATGAGTACGCGAGCTGCTTGGTATCGGAAATGGTGACGCCGGAAATACGCATATTAGCCTTGGCGCGCTTTGCGGCGCGGCTTGCTCTTATTGATACGGTAAAGCCGCCCTTTGCGGCGGACGATGATATCTCCCGGCTGCTGTACTTTGATAGACGCCCGTACTTTCATCTGCCGTACCGTTTATTGCTAAGTAAGTCTTCGCACGATGCGCGCCCGGCCACCGTAGGGGTCGAGCACCATATCGACGCGATCGCCCATGAGGACGCGGATACGATGCAAGCGCATCTTTCCTGCGAGATACGCGAGCACGAGCTCGCCCTCGCCGTCCTCTCCCACCCGTACGCGGAAAAGCGAATTCGGCAATACTTCTTCGACGACGCCAATCGCCGTGTTTGCCTCTGCGCTTTCGGTCATGCGGATGCGTTAAACGTAGCAAATAGCCCGCAGGTCGTCAACTACTGTCCGGCCGGGGCAAGGACCGTGACCGTTATCGAGGCCGGATCCTGGGGGAAAGTGGAACGCCAGAACGGGCGGAGGATGAGCACCGCCTGCTTCACCTCGGGGAAGTTCGAAAGCGCCACCTGGGCGGCCGTACGGGTCTTCCCTGCCACCGCGGAGGCTATGTGGTCGGGCACGACCGTGTAGACCAGGTTCGCAGTGCCAGCGACGGAGAACGAGAAGCTCTGCGTCGAGGCATCCGGGAGGCCCGTAGCCGGCGTGAGCATGAGACCGTTCGCGTTCTCGAGCGTGATGGGTTCGCCCTGATAGCCGAGACCCGGGACGCTTCCCGCGAGTGCCTTCGCGAGCGCTGCGTTCGGGAAGACGACTGCGGTCGCGGTCGCCTGCTCCTTCACGTCGACCATACCCGTGGTGGAGGAAGGCGAAGGCGTGAGCTCCGCGTAGGTGGTGGTGGCAGAACCAGGCACGAGGATGTAGCCCGGCGGCACCTGTGCCGAAAGCGCCGTCGCGATGTCGGTCACGAGCGCCTGCTTCATGGCGGCCACCGCCTGAGACTCGGTCGCGCTGTCTACCACCGGTACAGTGCCGGAGGCGCCGCCGGTGAATGACGTACTCGAGCGGGCCGAGATTTCGGTGCCGAGCTTCGTGCCAGCGAGGCCGGGGAGCGTGAATGTGGAAGGTGCGACGTTATAGGAAGCGCCTGGCTGGTCGGCGTAGACAGTAACCGAAGCGCTGCCCGGTTTCGCACTCGTACCCGAAGGAACGGACAGTGTCGTGTGCGAGCGGAAGATGAGCCCCGACGCCGTGGCAAAGCGAGTGTTCTTCACGAAGTGCTGTGCCGTGCCGCTCGTGTTGTAGACCGTGAGGGTGCCGGAAGCCGAAGAATTCACGGTCTTCGTGCCGCTGCCCGTGACGCTCTGCGTCGCAATCTTACTCGTGGAGACGATGACGAACGGGAGGTCGCCCGTGCCCTGCGTGGCACTGAGCGATGCTTGCACCGCCGCCGAAACCGAGGTGGGGGTCACCTCTACCTTCGCACCCGAGAAGTAAAAGAGCGCGCCGATGGCGGCGACGAGGATGATGGCGGCAAGGACGACGGTGGTCGTCGGGAATCGCGGCGCGCGCGGCTTCAAGCGCAAAGGCGCGGAGGTGCCGGCGTCTGCTGGCATGTCCACCGAAGGGCGCGGGCGCTTCGAGGGCGGGACGATATCTTCGAGGGTTCTCATGCAGGCAGTATAGCGCGCGACGCGCAGCATGCTACCGCTCGTTGGGCATAACGGCTTATCCGGCGCGATGCGCCCAGGCCACGGTCATAAGGCCGAGCAAGAGGTCTGCGGAGGCGTCGAGCGGCCGCGCAAGAAACGCGTTCAGATGTTCGGCAGAAAGCGGCAGGATGTGCGGCGGGTCCTCAGAAAGCCAGAGTTCGCGCATCGGTGCTCCGCCGAGCTTCGTAGTGAAGGTGCGCGCCTCTCCGCCCGAGGGCGCCAAGAGGAATACGAGCCGCGGCAGGGGGTACTTGCTCGCAAGGCGCTTCAGGTGTTCAGCAATCTCGCCGACCCAGGTATCGGTGCCCGGCGCGCCGTCGGGCGCGTCTTCTACTGCCGCGAGCATACCGCGGCGGATGAGCGCGATAGATATTTCTGGACCAGCAGCATCCACGAGGAGCGCATCGTGTTCATGCGGGAATGCGGCTCGCACGCCCTGCGTACGCATGGATGCGCCGGCGATCAGTTCGGCCGACTCCCGGTGGTAGGCGGCGCGGAGCGTCGCGGTAATGGCGTCCGCTGCCGCCTGGGTGATGTGGGAGACGAGCACGGTCACGCGCGCCTGCGTAACTTGCCTTCCGTAGGGGCGCGCGGTCGGATAGCCGTTCAGCACCGTGCCGACGATGCTCTCGTCCGCGAGCACCTGCCCCGAGGGCGTCTTCCCTTCCCGGCGCAGCGCTTCGCTCACGATGCTGCGCGTGAAGGTGAAGGGGTGGAGTCGCTCGATGGTCTCGATGCGCAATTCGGTGGACTGCCACGGAGCATCGACCGAAACGAGGATGTCGTCGGGGTGGCCGTTGCCAGCTCGGCGCATAAGGAGCGGCGCGCCGTCCTTCTGGAGCGTGGCGCACAGGTGCTCGAGCGTGCGGGACATGGCCGCGAGCGGCGCTTCGCCCGAGTGTGGCGCGATGGCCATGCGGGTCGCATAGAGGATTTCGGGAAGAGCGTCCTCCGGCATGAGCGCGAGCGCGCCGCCCATGGTGACGGCGCCGATGTCGATGAGCACAGCCGAACGCGTACGCGTCTTCTCGAAGAGGCGCGAAAGGAATGCCATGCAGATAGTATAACGCGCGGACGCCCCTGCGGGGCGTCCGCGCGTTGCTCGTCCGCATCTTATGCGAGCACCGCTTTGATGCGCCGCACGCCCGCGGATGATGCTTCTTCCTTCTGAATCTTGAAATGCTTACCGCCTTCGCCGAGCTCGCTCGTGTTGGCGACGTGCGGGCCGCCGCAGAATTCTATCGAGAACGCTTCGGCGAATTTCGGGTCTTCTTTGCTCGCGCCCTTCGGCCCCACCGAATACACCGAGACGCGCTCGGGGTATTTCGCGCCAAACTCGTGCTCGGCACCGAGCTTCTCGGCCTCTTCGAGCGCCATTTCCGTGCGCGTTACCGGCAGCGCTTCTGCAATCTTTTCGTTCACGATTTTCTCGACGGCGGCTTTCTGTTCGTCGGTCATCTTTGCGCCGTAATTGAAGTCGATGCGCAGGCGTTCGGCGGTGATGTTGCTGCCGCGCTGGTGCACTTCTTTGCCAAGCACATTCTGGAGCGCTTTAAGGAGCAGGTGGTGCGCGGTGTGGTACTTGATGGTCGCCGCCTGGTGGTCGGCGAGCCCGCCTGCGAATTTCTGTGCGGCTCCCGCGCGCGATTCTTCCTGATGCTTTTTCATTTTTTCGCGCACGGAGACGAGGTCAATCGAGACGCCGCGCTCCTTGGCTATTTCTTCGGTCAGCTCTATCGGGAAACCATACGTGGTGAACAAAACGAACGCGTCGATGTTCTCCCCCATCTTTTCGAGTTCGCGCATGCCGTTTGAAAGCGTTTTCCTGAACTGCGATTCTTCTTTGGCGAGCTCGTCGCGGATGAAATCATGATTCTCTTTTACGAACGGGTACTGCTCCGCGTACGCAGCGCCGTAGCCGTCGGCGACCTCTGCCAAGACCGCGTCTTTTATGCCGAGCTTGTCTGCCTCGCGGATGCTGCGGCGGACGAGACGGCGCAAAACGTAGCCCTGCTCGGAGTTGCCCGGCACGATGCCGCTTGCGAGCATGAAGCTCGCTGCGCGCATGTGGTCGAGGATGATGCGGAATGACACGGTACTCGCCGAGTCGTCGCCATATTTTTTTCCTGAACGTGTTTCGAGCACGGCGCGCGCTGCGTCGAACGCGTCGATGAGGAAGACATCCGGGTTGCCGCGCGTGGCAGCGGCAAGGCGTTCGAGCCCGCCGCCGAAGTCGACGTTCTTCTTCGGCAGCTCTTTGAACGAGCCATCCGCATCCTTTATGAACTGCATGAAGACCGAGTTCCCGATCTCGACGAATCGACCGCAGTCGCAGTTCGGGTGGCACTCGGCACCGAACCGCGGGTCATGCGGCAGACCGAAGTCGTAAAAGACTTCCGAGTCGGGGCCGCCGATTTCTCCCGCCGGCATTTTGCTCGGCGTGCCCGCGCGGCTCCACCAGTTTTTCTTCGCGCCGTACGCGAAGATGCGGCCGCCCTGCATGCCGCGCTTGCCGCCCTCTTCTTCGGTGCCGAGCGACACGAACTTCGCTTCGATGCCTTTCTCGGCGAACAGCTTCTGCCAAAGCGCAACGGCTTCCGTGTCGGCCGCCATGCCGCTTTCTTCATCGCCCGCAAATGTGGTGACGAAAAGTCTTTCTGCGGCGAGGCCAAGGCCGTGTTCGGCGTCGGTCAAGAATTCGAAGAACCACGGCAGCTGCTCTTCCTTGAAATAGTCGCCGAGGCTCCAGTTGCCAAGCATCTCAAAAAACGTGGTGTGGCGGTTGTCGCCCACTTCCTCGATATCTTCGGCGCGGAAGCTCATCTGCGAATCCGCGAGGCGCGTGCCTGCAGGGTGTTCCTGCCCCATAAGGTACGGGACCAAGGGCTGCATGCCTGAGCTCGTGAAGAGCGTGGTGGAGTCGTTCTCCGGCACGATGGGTGCGCTCGGAATGATCGCGTGCCCGCGCTTCTTAAAAAATTCCAAGTAGCGACTGCGCACTTCTGCAACGTTCATATGCCCAAATTAGCATAAAAAGAAAGGAGCCGCGCGTGCGGCTCCGATTGGGTTACAGTTTTACCTGTTCGCTCTCACCACCTTATCGGCGACTGCGTTCATGAGTTTGAAGGCGCGCTTGATGGAGGCCTCATCCTTAAGAGACGCAGGCATGGGGTCAGGGTTCCTGCTGGTAGGCCAGCTGATCGAAACCCGCTTGGTGTACTTACTGCGCTCGGCATAAATAATCATGCCCTCAAAGCTGTCGTGACACGTCACGGTCAGGCTTTCCTCGAAGTCCTGAGGAATGTTACGGAACTTGTAATCCAGGTAGACCGTATATCCCCGCCAGCGCAAAATGGTCGCCGGGAAGTCTTTCTTCCATCGGTGCTCAATCAGATCAGTTCCATCGGGAGTCTTCGGAAGCTTGAGGCCAGCGAGCGTGGCTTGCGCTTTGCGCAACAAAGAACTTGCGCTAATCATTGCACTCTCCTTCGCGAGTCGGTAGGACGGGAAATCCGGCCTTCAATCCCAACTCATATGATACGATATCATATCTATTCGGTCTGTCAAGCGCCGCGGTTCCTACTTCCCTGCGCTGCCGAGTGCAGCGATGCGGCGGAACCAGCGCGCGTGGGTTTTTGCCGAGGCGCGTTCGGAGGGGCCGAAGACGGTGGCACGTGCGCGGATGCCCGCGAAGCCGAGTATAGAAAGCGAAAGGTGCGCCGTGGGCGAACCATACATGAGGCGCAAAAGCCACGGCGCGGTGTTTGCGGTGGAGATGATGCGTGCCGTGCGCCCGCGCAAGAGTTTCTTCCAGGTAAGCCCGTGCGGCGCGAAGTTAAATGCATAGTGTGGCAGCCACGCGCGGTCGAACAGGCCTTTGAGTGCGGCGGGCATCGCGCACCACCAGATGGGATACACGAACACGATGTGTTCTGCCCAACGCACGTTTTCTTGGAAGTCGTGCAGATCCGGCTCGAGCTCCTGGATGGACTTGTACCCCTCGTGGAGGATGGGATCGAAATGCATCTCACCCACGTTCATGCGACGCACCTCGTGGCCGGCCGCGCGTGCGGCGGCTTCGTATGCGTCGGCATGCGCTCCCGAAAGCGTTGCGGCGTCGGTGTGACCGAGGAAAATAAGTATTTTCTTACTCACGGCAGTTTCGGCTCCGGCGGAGTCGTGAGGAATCGCGCGTAGCGCAGGAGACCGTAGAAGATTGCCGCCGCCACCACATAGAGCGCGACGGCCGCGCCGAAGGAGCCGGCGGGCAATCGGCCGAGCGTGAGGTAGCCAAGGAACCACCAGCCGGTGAACACGAGCGCTGAGCCGAGCGCGAACGAGATGCGCTCACGCGAGAGCGCCCACGACGCGTAGATGATGAGCACCGAGAGTGCGATGAGAAGCCAGTAGCTGCCGGTAAGAGCCGGCTGCACGACCGCTTGTGCGCGGTACGCTTCGACCACTAGGCCGAACGACGCGAGCAGTACGAGCAGCATGCCGAACTTGAGACCGCGCGCGAGATGCGAAAGATGCGCACGCTCGGCGCGGTCTATGTGGCCGTCACGCAGTGCGTGCATGTACGATACTTCGCCGAGTACGGCGCTCGCTGCGCCGAACAAGGCGCCCACGGCCTGGAAGAAGATGAGTACGGCGACGACGTTCATGGCTGCATAAGCAAGGGTGCCAGCTCCGCGCGATACTTCTTCATGACCTCGAGCGCGGCTTTCGTTTCGCTCTCGCCGCCTTTCTTCCGGCGTTCTATCTCCTCGCCGATTTTCTTGAAGAGCTCAGGGTTCTTTTCGACGAGCTTCGTGAAAAGCTCGCGCTGCGACGCAGGAACGTCTTTGAGTTTCCATTTGGCGTACTGGCCGAGCAAAAAGCTTTGGAAGGACATGGGTTAGTGCAGGTGAGGATGAAGTAAAAGACCGCGCACGGTGCGTGTTGTTGAATACAGTGCGAGGAGCGAGATGAGCGCGAGTACTTCTATGAACGCGAACGAGAAATCCGTGAATGGTATTCCGGACTGGAAGTTGTGTACTGCCGCGATGCCGAAGAGGAGCGCGCCCAAGGCGGCGAGCGCGGTGTTTACGAAATGAATCCACACCTGCGCGGGACTCGTGATGCCCGCGGCCACCGCAAGGATGATGGCCGCGACGACGGCACCGGCAGGCGAAAGCGGAAGCGCGACGCCAAGCGATGCGGCGATGACGAGGAGCAGCGCGCCGATGAGGAACAGCGCGCGGGCTTCGTCGCCGTGGTAATGCGGAATCGGATGGCGGCGCATGGCGGAGTCGCGGCTCTCTTCGTAGGTCATGTCGTTATTATACACCCGCGCGCCGCGAAGCGGCGCGCGAAAGGTGAAAAGTAATCCCGCGCGAGCGAAGCTCGCGCGGGTGTTGTTTAGGAACGTACTTCCGGGTCTTTCAGGAAGAGCGGCAACTCGGTTACGAATTGGCTGCGCTCTGCACAATAATGTCGCACCAAGGCCGCAACAGCGAAACGCATTATCTCCTTACTATATGGCACGCTGGGGTTTGTTACGTCCAGGACTGCATGCGCTGTACCGAATTCCGGCCATGTCTTCACAATGGCTTCGAAGTCGCACGAGGCGCCTGAGTACACGTATCCACTCTCGGGTTCTCCCAGATACCCAATGATGGATGATTGTCGGATGGTTCCGAGGAGCAAGTTGTCGAGTTCCAGACGGTTTTGCTCTCGTTCACTATCGTTCCCCAATCTGAGACGCCTGATCTCCCTACACCCAAAAAGCGCATGGATTTCGAAATGCGTCGCTCGTTGATGCGATTCAATCTGTGCGGGCATCTCGCCCTCCTTTTCTGATCCGCGCGCACTCTAGCACTCGGCGCTTAGCCTTTCAATGCAAGATGCGCCGGTTCGGCGACCACCGGCTTCTTCGATTTGAAGAATTTCTGCACGCCGGCAAAAAACTTCGTGACCTTCGCGTCGTTCACGTGCGTGATGTTGCAGAGGTGTGTGTTCACGATTGCCGAACCGTATTCCGGCCAGGTGTGGACGTCGATGGCGCTCTCGCCTATCCAGGCAAGGTACGTGTAGCCGTGTTTGGCTTCATCGCTGTAGCGTTCGACCGAAGAGCCGAACAAGGTGAGCCCGGCCGCACGCACGAGGTCGTCGATGGCCGTACGCATCTCGGCCAGATGTTCGCCGGTGCCTACCTCGAGCCGGTCGGCGCGTTTGCACGAATAAAACGCCGCAGGACGGATGATGCTCTCGGGCATTCCGGTGAACTCAGCCGAAGTTCCGTGCTTTTTCGTTTTCATTTCTCGTAATGGATAACCGCAGTGATTCGGGGGTTGGTAAGGGAGCGTGAGCACGCGCGGGCGTGCTCGGCATAACGAACCGACTGCCTTTAAGGAGAGTCCGACGGGGCATTGGCCGCAGTATGCAGCCAAGAGGCCGTCAAATGCAATACCTTTTGGCTCCCCGAACGCCGAATGTGTGGATAAAGCGCCAAGGTCGTGGTCGAGTGCGGTATCCCCCGCCCCGTCCGAAATGCGTTGCGCGAAGCCGTGTGGCAGGTATACTGAGGGGCGTTACATCGCTAAAACACATAAACGTAACTATGCCAAGGAAAGCCAACCCCGCACTCCTGAAGCCGATGACGCTGTCGCCCGAACTCGAGGCGGTGGTGGGCAAGGGACCTATGTCCCGCGGAGAGGTCGTAAAGAAGATCTGGGAGTACATCAAGAAGAACAACCTTCAGAATCCTAAGAACAAGCGCAACATCCTCGCGGACGAGAAGCTGAAGGTCATCTTCGGCGGTAAGGGCGAGGTGACGATGTTCGAGATGACGAAGCTCGTCTCGAAGCATCTCTCCTAAGCTCGGTTCCCTTTTTTTGACAAGCGCCCGCCTCTGGCGGGCGCTTGTGCTATCCTAGGCGCATATGGGACTCGGAGAACGTATCGAACGCGTGAAGGCCGGTGGGTTCGAGGCGAGAGCGCCCGGGGATTGGCGCGAGAGTGGGGACGAGCGTATCCAGAATCTGCGTACGCATATGGAAGGCATACGTGCGCACATAGCTTCGGGCAACGGCACCAAGGAGGATTACGATGCCATTAGCCGCTTCCTGCCGCTCTTCAACGATGCGCTGCGCGAGAATGGCTTCGCGCCGCTCGACTCCATCGATGAGCTATGAGATCGTTCAGCGCCCCGAAGGGGCGCTGAACGCGTCCGTGTGCTATATTCTCCCCACACCGGGCCCTTAGCTCATTTGGTAAGCCGAGCCGATTCAGAAACCAGCTCGGCTTTCTTGACTGCGCTCGCTCAGGAAAGAATGAGAAGACTCACTCTTTCCTTCGTTCACTTGTCAGTAGAGCGCATGATTGAGCGGTTTGTGTGCTAAGCTCTTACAATAGATTTTGGGCCCTTAGCTCATTTGGTAGAGCGCATCCATGGCATGGATGAGGTGAGGGGTTCGATCCCCCTAGGGTCCACTACGATCGTTTTTTCAACGCCTCAAGGTCGGAGAGCACGCGGCGTATGTCTTCCGTGAGCGTCTCGAGCGTCTGCATCTGGCGGCGCTTGCGCTCCGCTTCGGCGCGCTCCTCGTGCTGGTCCTCTTCCGAGAGCTCCTCGACATCTTCCTGAATCTCATCGACGTCGCCCTGGATTTCGTCGACGTCTTCCTGAATCTCGTCGATGTCGGCCTCCACCTCGCGCAGGCTCGTCGTGTGCCGGTTCACGGTCATCTGAATGAAAATGGCGAGGTAGATGGCTTCAAGCGAGACGACTGTGGTGAGGATGAGGAACATGAGATCCCACGTGAGGATTCCCGCGAACGACAGCGCAAAAAAGAGGATGAAGAGCACGGTATGGAGCGCGAGCGACGACGTGGAGCCTATCCATGTCGTGATGCGTTCTACCGGATGCGAGCGCTCTCTCATGCGTGCAGTGTGGCACAGACACGCTGCGGCAGGCAAGAGCGCGCGCCGCGAAGCGGCGCGCGCATCCTATTTCGCGAGCTTCTCAAGCTCAGCGACGTCGGCCTCGATCGCCTTCAAGCCCTCCAAGAACACCGCGGGTTTCTTCGTGTCGATGCCGCACGCTTTGAAGATATCGTACGGCGATTTGCTCTCCCCGGCCGACAAGAACCCATCCACCTTCTCAATGTAACGCGCGTCCTTCGCGAGCTTCCGGTGCAGCGCCTTCGAGATGAGCTGTCCGTACGCATAGGAGTACACGTAGAAAAAATTGCGGACATGGCTCACCGTTACGAAGAAGTAGCCGTCTTCCGGTAGAAGCGTGAACGCCTTACCGAGGTACGCGGCCATGGCTTCATTCATGAGTGCGGCAATGCGTTCCTTTGGCACGTATCCGTCCGCGCGCACCGTCTTGTGCAGCTCGCGTTCGAAATTGAAGAAGGCGATCTGGCGGAAGACGGTAGCGATGTCGTCCTGCACCGCGTCATGGAGCGCGACGAGGCGGTCTTCTTCCGGCAGCCCTTCGATGAGCCGATGGAGCGCCGCTGTCTCGAAGAAGGTGCTCGCGGTCTCGGCGGTCGAGATGGGGTGCCCTTGGTACAAAGGGCGCTGCGTCTTTGCGCGTTCGGCGTGCACCGCGTGCCCCATCTCGTGCGCGAGCGTCCGGAGCGAATGGGAATCGTCCACCTGATTGAGGAGCACGAAGGTGGGCTGGCCGACACCGCTCGAGCAGAACGCGCCGCCGGTCTTTCCTTTCTTCGGGAATACGTCTACCTGGCCGGAGGCGAGGAGGCGGTCAAAGATGCTGGCGTACTCCGGCGAAAGGTCTGCAAACACCGCTCGAACGGTTGACGTGGCCTTCTCGAACGGAATCTTCGCCTTGATCTTCCCGATGGGAGCCGAACGGTCGGCATACGTGAGCGTGTCGAGCCCAAGGAGCTTCTTCTTTACGGAGTAAAAGCGGTGCGCGATCGCCGTCGAGCGGTTCACCGCTTCTACCAAGGCCAGCACGCTTTTTACGTCGTTCTGGTAGCCGCGGATCGTGGCTTCATACGGCTCCTTCATGCCGCGCAGTTCGTCGTCTATCTTCTTGTCGGTGTACACGGCGTTCAGTTCGCTTTCGGCGATGTCAGCCGTGCGTTCATAGACGCTCCGCACGCCTTTGTAGAGCGCGCGGCGCTTTGCGATGGGCAAGGTTGCGTACTTCCCTTCCGCTTCGGGCAGAGGGAGCTGCCTTCCCTCGAACGGAACGGATTCCTTGTTCAAGATATTTTCGGTTGCCTGCACCCAACGCCCGTGCGAGACGTCGCTTTTTAGAGAGAGAATCTTCTCTTCCGGTTCGGAAAGGTCGTATTTTGCGTTCTCGAAGAGCTGCGTGAGCCAGTAGCGGTAAGGTGCGAGCTCTTTGGCGGCCAAGAATTTCTTTTGAAGCGCCTTCGGAATCTTTCCGAGCTCGAGCGCGAAGAAGAGCGCCTGGTTGCCGCGCTTCGTGCCGCGTTCGCCGAGTTTCGCAAGGAGCGCTTCCGCCGCCTTGTCCTCCACGTCGAGCGCTTTGCGGTAGGACGCGTAGTACATCGCGTGCGAGTCCGGAAGCTCGATAAGCTTTTCGAAATCCTTGAGCGCGAGCGCGAGCGCCTTCGCGTTCTTCAGGTGGCGCTTGTCCTTGCGGTACTTCTTTGCAAACGCCGCAACTGCCTTGTCGGCAGACTTTTGATCGCGCTCGATGCGCGGGTCGTCGAGGCCTTTATAAAAAACAGAGAGGTCCCAGATGGTTTTCATCGACAGACAGGATAGCACGCGGCTAGAATCCATTTCAAAACAACGCGCCGGCTCCTCGCTCGACCTGTCCCCGCGAAAGAGGGCCCATGCAAGTCTTTCGCATGAACAGCTCTTCGCTCGGAGCCGGTTTTGAAATGGATTCTAGCCGAGCCAGTCTATGGGCTTTTCACCGTGTTCGGCAAGGTATTCATTCGCGCTTTTGAAATGCCCGTTGCCGAAGAAACCGTTTGCCGCGGAAAACGGCGACGGATGCGGGGATTCGAGCACGAGGTGCTTGGCGCGGTCGATGTGTGCGCCTTTTTGCTTCGCGTAATTGCCCCACAGGAGGAACACCAGGTGCTCGCGCTCGTCGGAAAGCGCTTTCACGGCAGCGTCGGTAAACTGTTCCCAGCCGTGCCCGGCGTGAGAGTTCGACTGCTTCGCGCGCACCGTGAGCGTTGCGTTCAAAAGCAGCACGCCCTGATTCGCCCAGCGCGAAAGGTCACCGCCTTTCTGAAGAAGCGATTCCACCGGAACCGCGTATTCGCTCGCAATCTCTTTGTAGATGTTCTGGAGCGATGGCGGCAGACGCGTGTCTTCGCCCACCGCGAAGCACAAGCCGTTTGCCTCACCCTGGTTTATGTACGGGTCTTGCCCGAGAATGACCACTTTTACCCGTTCAAACGGACAGAGGTCGAACGCACGGAAGATGAACTTCGGCGGTGGGTACACCGCCTCACTCTCGTATTCGCTCTTCACGAACGCCGCGAGCTCCTTGAAATACGGCTTCTCGAATTCGGGTGCGAGACGTTCCTTCCAGGAGGGGGAGATCTGTACGTCCGTCATGCGCCTAGTATAAGAAAAACGCCGCTTCGTGAGAAGCGGCGTTGCGCGGGAATGCGGAACTAGGGGTGCGGTACGCCGTGAGAGCATGCCACGACCCACGCGAGGAATGCGAACACGATAAGGACTGCCGCGCTCGCTATCCATCTGAGCCGATTACGCATGTCGGCCTCCTTCCTTCTACACGGCGCTATTCTAGCACAGTTATTTATTCCGGGCTAGGTCGCGGAGGGTTTTCCCCGCCGCTTCGCGATACGTGCAGTAGTCGCACGGGCCGCCGCCGAAGGAGGTGCCGATTGCCGGAATCTCATCTGAGTCGAGCATCGCGCGCAAGTCCATGAGCGTGCCCTCTATCCACGCGTCGCTCCCGACATACGGGATGAGCGCGACATCGAATTCGAGCTTTGCATCGAATGCCTCGCGGTCGGTCTTGCCGTTCACGTACACGAAATACCCTTCGGGCGCGACGGTGAACCCGTTCTGTCGGAAGAGCCACTGGTAGATTTCCATCTGACGCTTGTAGGAGTCGTAGAGGTCGTCTGCCGACGAAGGCCCGACCTTCTTCGCGGTCGCCTTATAGTCGACGATGATGAGTTCGCCCGAAGGGGTCGCCCACACGTCGTCGATGCCGCCACGCACGAGGAGGTTCGAGGGCTCGTGGTGGTAGCTCACGCCGCGGCGGAGCGAGTCGCGCCACTCGTCGAGCTTCTCATGATTGAACGGCACTGCATTGATGCCGTACGTCTTCATCCAAGGATGCGCCGTGCCGGCGGCGCGGTGTGTGTCGAACTCGCGCTTCAGGAGTTCATCGACGGCGACGTTCAGCGTGAATGCGGGGCCCGATGGGCGCTTCACGCCATATTTGAGGTCCAAGAACGAACAGCGCGGACACTCGCAGAAGGTGTCTATCTTCGAGCGGCTCAGCTTGAACGGCCCCGGTGCGGTCGGATCGTACACGCCCCAGCGTTTTTTGGGAGATGCGCTCGCCATTATTGCGTGGTGGTGAAGTACTGAACGACGCGCGAGCCCGAATCGAAATCGACGTACACGCTGTCTTCGGGCGGATCGAACACCCCGTCGCCATTTTCGCGATAGAGTATGACAGCGTATTGCGTGCCGGGCACGGTCGCGCGCAAGAGCGGTATGGAAAAGTTCGCGACTGGGCCGTGAGCACGCGCCGCGCCGAGGATATTGCCGAGCGTGCCGTCCGTATTCACGTCGCGGACGGCAACCCAGACGCCCGGCGGCGGCACCGTTACCGTGTCGACCACGACCGTCATGCCTGCTGGCTGATTTGATACGGCGAGCGTGCCGCTCTTGTCTGCGGGCGTCGCCAAGGGAGTACTGCTCGCCGTCGTTTCGGACGCCGGCTCCGTGGTGATGAACACGGTCTCGCCGAGGAACCAGGCGCTCGCCGCCAAGGCCCCGAGCGCAAGGCCGATGAGGAACGGGATGGCATGCGCAGTGCGGACGGTCATGCGCCCATAGTACCCCAAGCGAGGGCGAGGCGCTACGCGGCCGGCACGTGCGGAAGCTCGAGCATGCCGAGCGCTTCTGCGCGGATGTCGCCCACCGCTTCGGGCGAAAGATGCAGGGGCGCGAGGACCGCAGCGTTCTCGGCTATTTCGTCCACGGTAAGGACGTGGCGGTCGATAAGGAGCTTCTTGGCGGCGCCCGAAAGGCTCGTGAGCGCGGTGATGGGATACACGCGGGAGTGCTGCATGCGGTCCAAAAGACTCGCGCCGTTCGGATAGCTCCAGCCAAGGAGCTCGACGCCGGCGCATTCGGCGTACTGGATCGCTTCGGAGGTGAATTTGGTGTTCGTGACGAGAAGACCGCGATCGATGGGACACGCGCGTACCGCGGGGTCGCAGGCGAAGATGTCGTCGAAGCGGCTCTTCACGTAGAGCGCGACCTTCAGGTCGGTCTTGTAGCCCGGGTCATTGTGGTATTTCAATTCTGCCGCGAGATATTCGCCCTTGCCGGGGTGCGATGCGTAGAAATCGACTTCGTGCGGCACGCACTTGCCGCGGATTATCTTGCGCGTCTCCACCTGCCATCCCTCCTCGGCATAGAGGCGAGAGACGAAGTCTTCGAACGGATGACCAGAAGGCCCGAGGTCGAGAAGCGCACGGCGAAGCGCGTAACGCGCGGCAACCGGACGCGCCTCCTTGCGCAGCAGCGCGAATGCGCGACGGTACACGTCTTTCGACGAGGCGCCTTCGTGCACGATGCTTGTGACTTCCTGTGCGATGCGTTCCGCCGTGTGCGGTTGCGCGCCCGCGCGACGGAGCGACTGTTCGAGACGCGCCGGGTCGAACGGTACGCGTGTTCCATCCGACTTTATGATATGCGGAAATGTCATAGGGCACTTGTGGTCGCGGCGGTGCCGTTCACGAATATGGAAACAGGCGAGTCCTTCGGCGCGGTGAGGCTCGTGCTAAAAGGTAGCGTGGTCGGCAGTTCGAGACAGACGCCGTCGGTCGGCGCGAGCATGATGTCGAGACGGATGGATTGTGTCGTCGACGCATTCCCCACGAGCGTGGAGGTCGCGCTTACGGGCGCGCAGGCATCCGGCGCGACGATAGTCCCGGTGAGCGTGCGCACTCCTTTGCGGAAGGTGTCTTTAAGAGTGACTGACGGCGTACTGGTCGCAGCGGGCGAGGCCTGCGGCACCGGTGCGGACACTTCGCGCGCGTGTGGCACCGAGATGAGGAAGCTGAGCGCGATGATACCGGCAAGGATGAGCGCCGCGAGCAGATAGCGTCGCGAAAACGGGTTCGTCATGACTCGATAATACCACCCCCGACGAGTTCGTCCTCGTCATAAAACACGAGCGACTGACCGGGCGCGACGGGTTCGGGCAAAGGCACGTCAAAAATAAATGAAGAGCCCTCGACGCGGCCGGGCAAAGCCTCTCCGCGATACCGGTATTGCGCGCTCCTGGCGCGCCTGCCTGCGCCGTGCTCGTCGCGGCAGGCAGACGAAGCATCGGTGAGCCAGTGCGCGTCACGAAACGAGAGTTCTCGTGCGCCGCTTCGCGGCGCACGCTCCTCTGCCAGCTCCAAAGCGCCGTCTTTCTTCCCCACCACATATTTTCCAGCCACACGTTCGCCTATCGTGTGCAGGATGGTCGGGTCGCTCGTGTGAAGCTCGTGCTCGAGAAACTCTTTCACCGAAACGCTGCCGAGGAAGCACACGCCCTGACTGTCTTTCTTTTCCGCCACCGGCAGGTCGAACTGCTTGGCAAGCGCGCGCACTTCCGGCTTTGCGAGTTCGCCGAGCGGAAAAACCGTGTGTTCGAGCACATCCTTCGGCACTGCCCACAAAAAGTAGCTCTGGTCTTTGTTCTCGTCTTTGCCGCGCATAAGTTGCACCGCGCCGTCCGCTTCGCGAACGGCGCGCGCATAGTGCCCGGTGGCAATGAAATCCGCGCCGGCTTCGCGCGCGTAGCGATAGAACGCGCCGAACTTTACGTCGCGGTTGCACATCACGTCCGGATTCGGCGTGCGGCCGGCTTTATATTCTGCGAGCAGGTAATCAATGACGCTCTTTTTATATTCTGCGCTCGCGTCGAGGGTGTGGAACGGAATCTGCAGCCTCGCCGCCACGCGCATCGCATCGCGCCGGTCGGCCGCCCACGTGCACGGCATACCGGGCGGGTACCAGCCCTTTATGAACACGCCTTCCACCTGTGCGCCAGCCTGCTGTAAGAGCGCGGCCGTAACCGCGCTGTCCACGCCGCCCGAAAGTCCTACGAATATACGTCTGCCTCTTAGCTCCATGCGTGCATCTAAGCACTAACATCGTTCCGATGGAAGCAGCGGAGCGTCGGATGCGCGGACGGGGGCTCGCGGAGGCGAAGCAGCAAGGCAATTTTGCCGCTGAAGGGAGGCTGCGGCAAAATTTGCGAGCCGAGCGAAGGCGCCTGCCGGCAGGGGCAGGCGACGCGTACCCCGTACGGGTATCCGGCGTGGAGCTGTGCCATTACTATTTTAGATACCGATTTTCGTTGGCGAGCTGGCCGGCATAGGTGGTGGCGTAGTGCATGAGGCCGTCTTTGCCGGTGAGGTAATACAGATATTTCGTCTTCGTGGGGTTTGTAGCAGCCGTGAGCGCATTCAGTCCCGGATTACTTATCGGCCCCGGCGGCAGTCCCACGTGCTTATACGTGTTGTACGGCGAGTCAACCGTTAGGTCGGCATACGAAGGCGAATACGTGGCGCGGTCGTGTATATAGCCGAATACCGCGTCCACCTGGAGCGGCATGCCGAGCTTGATGCGATTCCACAAGATGCCCGCGACCATCTGCATGTCGGTGGGGTTGTTCGCCTCCTTTTCTACGATGCTCGCCATGATGACGATATCGGAAAGCGAGTGCCCGCTCGTGGTGATGTCGCCCATGAGCGGTGCGATGCGTGCATTAAAATTCGCACGCATGGCCGCCACCATGTCTCCCGCGCTCGCGTCCGGTGCGAACGAGTACGTGTCGGGGAACAGGTAGCCTTCGTACGGCTCTGCGATTGCGAGGAAGTCGCTCTCAGAAACTTCGGGGAATACGGCTGCAATCTTCGTTGCCATCTGCCGCGCCGTGTCGCCTTCGATGAGCGTAATCTTCTGCGGCGCGATGCCGAAGCTGCCCGCCACGAGCCGGTACGCCACCGTGAGTGCGTTCTCTGGCGTAATGAACCGATACGCGCCCGTACGCACGTTCCCGCCCTGCCCGGAGGCACGCAGGAGGATGCGCAGCACCAAGGGATGCGCAACGATGTGCTCGACACCGAACGCGCGTGCAACCTCGGCAGCGCTCTCGCCTTTGGTCACTACCGCGATCGAGTTCTGCGGGAAGCTCGCTGGCGCCGCAAACAAGAGCGCATAGCCGCCGCCAAAGATGAGCACGATAGCCGCGAGCGAAATAATCCAATGCACGCCAAAGCGACGCAGATGGAACTCGAGTGCCGTCTTTACTGCGGCGTACCAATCGCGTGGGGTCATTAGACGGGCAGATTAACGGGTGCCTCACTGGTCGCAGACTGAATTCTTGGAAGAGATGGCGCTTCGATTGCCGCGCTCGGTATATGGTAAAGCGTAGCAAACTCCTCCGTGCTCAAAACCATGTGACTCCCCGCCACGAACGGCGGGTAGTAGTACTGACGGCGCCGATATGCCTCTACGATGCCGCGTCGCGCTTTGTCCTGGAGCTTTTCGACACCAATTTCCCACGGATAGTTGTTGAAGTCGGTCATCCAGCGGGCAGGACGGATTCCGTTCCAGGGTGACTCGCTCGAGAATTGTTTGAAGCCGCCCGTGAGGCCGGTGATATTCACCGGGTCGAATTTTTCGGGCCGGGCGAGGTAAATGCCGCGCGCGCCCACGTCGAACGCGAGTTTTGCGATATTGCGCTCGATGGCGGCGATGAGGTCGCCACGGGCACCGGTGAGTATCGGCGGACTGAGGCGTTCCTTCCCCTGCTCATCCTTGTCTTTGATGCGCGCCTCTTTAATTATTTTCTCGACCACCTCCTTCGCCTCGTCCTTCCAGGTGTACTGCTTCCCTTCCGCGTTCTTCTTCCCTTTGAAGCTTTCGCCCTTGTGTGCGCGCACGACATACTGGATCCACATATATTCGCCCTTGCCGAGAGTGCCCATGAACTCGACCAGGTGCGCTAACGGGTCGACCTGCTCGGGCTCCTTCTGCGTCTTATCGAGGCCGTATTCGACGTAGGTTTTCAAGGGCACCGAAACTTTTGAGTTGGTGTGCACGAAATCGCAGCCCCAGAGCGCCCATTCTTCTGGTTTGGCGGAGATGAGCTGCGTGTAGTCGGGCGCTTCGGTAATCTGCACGCCCGGATACTGTGCATAGAATTGCGCTTCGATGAGCTTCCTGAGCCCTGCGCGCGTCCAGAGGAAGAAGTGCACCTGGCCTTCGAGTGAGACGATTTCGAATGAAAGCCACGGACGGAGCTTCCCCGTGAAATATTTCTCGTACCAGGTGCCGTCGCCTCCCGAAAGGTGGAGGCCGGAGAGCACGGCTTCCATGGCGAGTGGCGTCTTCATGAGATTCCGCGGCGGTTTTATCTCGAGAAGTATGACCTTCTGTTTTGCGATAAAGCGCGAGCGGGAGAGATCCATCCAGAGCCCCCAGGCCGCAAGGACGATGATGGCCGGGAGCCACAAGGGGGCAAGGAAAAGCGCGAGCTCGACCGCGAGCCCCACCTGCGCGGTCATGATGAGGTACGCGAGCACGAGGAGTGCAAATCCGACGACGAAAAGCGGCCACGGGGACGTACGCGTACCGCTCTTGTCTTTCAGGTTGTCCATGAACTTCTCGAGCCGGTCGTAAAACGGGAGGAAGGACATGGTGCGATTATACCGCGCGCCGGCCTTGCCGGCGTGCGTATACGGGGAAAATGAAAACCGCGGCGCTTCGCGCCGCGGTTTTCATCAAGAACGTTACGCCACGTCGTAGCGACCGTCTTTGAGTTTCTTGAAATGCTTCTGGTCGTTCAGGTTAACGAGGATGGTGTTGTCCTTCACGAAGCGGGCGATCTTCACCTTCTTGATGATGTCCTCCTTCTTCATGGGGCCATGCTCTTCGATGACCTCGCGGATGACGTCGCGCACGACGCCCGGCTTGTAGCCCCACTCGGTGAGCGCGTAGAGGCCGCGTCCGACAAGGACGAAGCGCGGGTCCTTGATTAGCTCGTTGTGGGTCGTGGCCACGTGCGCCTTCTTCGAGAACATCGTGCTGATAGCCTTCGAGACTTCCGAGAAGTGCATCGGCTTGCCGTGATGCTTGATGGCGAGGTACGCGTAGTCGCGCACGCCCTTCGTGCGGATGGCGGCAGAGGAGACCTTGCCCCACTCGGCGAGCGGATTCACGCCGATATTCTTGCTGAGGGAGAGCCAACGCTTCAACACTTCTTCGTTCTTGTATGCGTCGTTCACGCTCTTCAGTTCGTCGAGGAAGCGGTCGAGGAGTTCGCCTTCGGCGACTACCTCTTCGTCATCCAAGGAAGCGTACAAACGGCCGAGCGCGTCGTGAATCTGCTTCGCGGTCGAGGCATCGATGTGCCAGCGCGCGTAAAAGTCGTCGGTCTCGCGTTCGCGCAGGAACTGCGCGCCGAGCACAAGGAGGAAGCGGAAACGATTCTTGCCCTTCTCGTCCTTTGCGAACGAAGCGAGGAGTTCGTCTTCCGGCACAATGGCGCCCATGGCATCGATGGCTTTGGCAAGTTCGTCGAACGCGGCCTTCGATTCGGCGAAGGCTTTGGAGCCGCGGATGGCGTCGAGCCCTGCGGCCTCGATCTGGCGCACGCGTTCGCGGGTGATGCCGGAGCGGTCGCCGATGGCCTCGAGGGTCTCGCGACCCGCGTTCGTGCCAAGCCCGAAGCGGCGCACGAGAACGTCGCGAGCGCGCTCCGGAGCCGCCGCGAGGAGCTTCTTCGCGAGCGCCACGCTGTCGAACTTGAACGAGACGGACTTCGCCGCCTTTGCCTTCGTAGATGCCATCTTCTTTGCCATAGGGATAATGTGATTAGGTTATATCAGATGCCTCGAAAATAGTCAACGGGCACCACTATACCACAACATTACGCCACAATGCCACCCACAGGCCGCTTGACATACAGACTCATTGCTGTATCGTCTTCCCTGGAAGAAAGGAGTGATTGTTATGAAAATGTTGCTTGCAATCGTCTTCGCGGCCGTTGCGCTTTCTGCCTGTAGTAACAAGCCGAACTCGGCTGAAACTGCGCGCGTTAAGGCGGTCGATGCCAGGGTGGCACCCTATTGCAGCACGAAACCATTGCTTATTACCGAAGGCGTGGACTACTATCCGCATCTTTGCGGCGCCATCATCAATTATGATGGCGACGTGCTCGTGTTAACCGGGTATCATCCGCAACGTGGCGAACTGCTCGTGGTATGGGCCGACAGCAGAGGCACTGACTTCGATCAGACATTTATGCCCGACCCAAAGAGAATCCGAGCCGTATATGCATTCGGCGATCCGCAAGCCACGTCGCTGTTAACGCAGTGGAAAGCAAAACACTACACGCATTAGAAATACAGCAGTGTGAGGACTTTGTTCCTCGCACTGCTTTTATTTTTCCACAACAATATTCAAGATGCGGCCGGGCACGTAGATGACGCGCGAGGGGGCGCGGCCGGCGAAGCCGGCCGCGATGGCCGGAATTTCTTTTGCAGCGGCGAGCGCGGCTTCTTCGGAAGCATCCCGCGCGAGCGTGATGGTGCCGCGCGTCTTGCCATTTATTTGCACGGCAATTTCCACTTCGTCTTCCACCAGGAGTGCAGGGTCAAAAGTTGGCCACGCGGCCGTGTGCACGCTGCCTTCCTCGAGAGAGGCGTACCAGAGCTCTTCGGTTATGTGCGGGGCGAACGGCGCGAGTATTTTGAGGAATGCGCGCCACTCTCCCTTCCCTATCGCCTTTGCGTCTTCCGCGGCGTTCAAGAAAATCATCATCTGGCTTATGGCTGTATTGAAGCGGAACGCGCGGATGTCATCGCCCACTTTCTGAATGGTCTTTGCAAGCGGGCTCGCGAGCGCAGGCACGTCTTCTTCCTGCACCATTCCGGCGAGCCGCCACACGCGGTCGAGGAACCGGCGCGCACCCACGAGGCTCTGCGTATTCCATGCGATTGCGTTCTCGAACGGCCCCATGAACATCTCGTACACACGGAGCGCATCCGCGCCGTACTCGGCAACGATGTCATCCGGATTCACCACGTTGCCGAACCGTTTGCTCATCTTCCGGCCGTCTTCGGCGATGATGAGGCCCACGGAATGGAGCTCGGTGAACGGCTCCTTGGTGGAAAGGATGCCGATGTCGTAGAGGAACTTGTGCCAGAAGCGCGCGTAAATGAGGTGGCGCGTGGCGTGCTCGGCGCCGCCCACATACACGTCTACCGGCGCCCAGTATTTTTCGCGCTTTCCGGAAACGAGCTCATGCTCGTTCTGCGGATCCATGTAGCGCAGGTAGTACCAACTCGAACCTGCCCACTGCGGCATAGTGTTCGTCTCGCGCTTCGCCGCGCCTTTGCATTTGGGGCACGTGGTGTTGACCCAGTCGGAAATGGCCGCCAAGGGCGATTCGCCGGTGCCCGTGGGCTCGTAGTGCTCCACCTCCGGCAGGCGCACCGGCAGGTCTTCGTACGGTACCGGAACCGCACCGCATTTTTCGCAGTAGATGATGGGAATCGGCTCGCCCCAGTAGCGCTGGCGGCTGAACACCCAGTCGCGCAGTTTGTACTTCACCACCGCGCGGCCGTAGCGCGCAGTGATTTCTGCGCGCGTGGCCGCGCTCTCTTTGCCGGAATAGTCGCCGGAATCTACGAGCGCGCCATCGTCGACGTACGGCAGCTCGCCGCCTTCGACGACGCGTTTTATCAGCAACCCGAATTTCTGTGCGAAGGCGAAGTCGCGCTCATCGTGCGCCGGCACCGCCATGATGGCGCCGGTGCCGTAAGAGCCGAGCACGTAGTCGGCGACATACACGGGGATTTGTGCGCCCGTCGCCGGATTCGTTGAGGAGACGCCTTCGAGCCTTACGCCGGTCTTTTCGCGGCCTTCGGCCGTGCGGTCAATCTCGCTCGCCTGAGCGGCTTGCGCGACGTATGCCGAAACCTCGGCGCGATTAGAAAGATGCGGCGCGAGCATTGCCAGCGCCGGATGTTCGGGCGCAAGCACGAGATAGGTCGCGCCGAACAAGGTGTCGGCGCGCGTCGTAAACACGGTCACCGGCTTTTCAAGTCCTGATACGGCGAAATCGATTTCCGCACCTTCAGAACGACCGATCCAATTACGCTGGCTCTCCTTTATATGCTCCGGCCACTTGGGCAGAAGTTCCAAATCGTGGAGGAGACGGTCGGCGTAGTCGGTAATCTTGAGCACCCACTGCGGCAAGACTTTTTTTTCGACCGGCGTGTCGCAACGCTCGCAGCGCCCCTGCTCCACGTCTTCGTTCGCAAGGCCCGTCTTACACGACGGGCACCAGTTGATGGGCTCTTCGCTCCGGAACGCGAGCCCATGCTCGTAGAGCTTCAGGAAAATCCACTGCGTCCAGTGGTAGTAGCTTGGGTCGGTGGTGTTTATCTCGCGGCTCCAGTCGTAATCGAAGCCGATCTTCTGCAGCTGCTCTTTGAAGCGCGCGATGTTCTTTTCGACTGCCACGCGCGGGTGCACCTTATTTTTGAGCGCGAAGTTCTCCGCAGGGAGCCCGAAGGCGTCCCAACCCATGGGGTGGAGCACTGTTTTGCCCTGCATGCGCGCGTGGCGCGAGACGACATCGGTGGCGATATAGCCTTTGGGGTGCCCGACATGGAGCCCTTCGCCCGAGGGGTATGGGAACATGTCGAGCACATAGGCTTTTTCTTTCGTCGCATCTTCTGCGGAACGGTAGGTGCCTTCTTCCGCCCAGCGCTTCTGCCAACGCGGTTCAAGCTCTTGCGGGTTGTATGCTTCTTGCGCCACGTTAGTCTCTAAATTTCTTCACGCCGACATACATGAGCGCGCCGAGCGCGATGGCCGCAATGATGAGCCGCAGCCAGTTGCCCGCCGTGCCCCAATAGGAAGCGCTACCGATCACGAGCGCCACGACGCCGCCATAGGAAAGGCCGTTCGCGACTGCGGAGGAGCCGAGCGGCAAAAATCCCACGAAGAGCGACGCGATGCCGAACACCATCATCGCGACGAACGCGTAGAGCGCATGCGCATCCACGGCGTTCTGGAACGGCACCTGGCATTTGGCGGTGAGGTCGCAGTAGCCCGAAGGAGCGACCGGCTTCGTGGCACCGGCGGGCGCAGGCGTGGGATATTCCGTCCACGTGCCGCCAGCGCTATCGCAATCGGCAGCGTTCTGCGGAGTCGGCGCAGTCGCCGACGGGCAGTACGCGTTATAGTCCGGCGCCGGGAGCGCGATAGACAGAATGACCGCAAAAAAGAGGTTCAGTACGACGACGATGCCGAGCGTGAGCGCCCAGCGTACGAAACGCGGCGTGCGCGATGTCGCGATAGAGGATTCCATACGCCTTGGATTGTACCATTTTTATAAAAAGAAGCCCGCAAGCGCATTCTGCGCTGCGGGCTTGTAGTTCATGAGTGCTTCCATTCACGGAGCTTCTGCTCCAAGAATGCGAAGTCGGCGTTTGCGTGCGCACAGTCGGTGCGCACCTGGCGATCAAAGAAATCGTGGCCAGGAATGCGCATGACAACGCGAACGGGTTTGCACCCGTGCTCGGCCGGAAGCGCAATGAGGCGCGCTTTCCAAACCGACACGCCCGCCGCCCTGAAAACGGCAGCGAGCTTGCGCGTCGCGTGTTCGTGCGCAACCGAGCGTCTCGCCCGGACTGCGTGCGACTTCGGCACGAACGAGTCGCGCACAGCCGGAGCCGCGAATGCGAGTTCGTTCGCGCCATAGCCGACCGTGTTCGCCCGGATATCCGCCTGGTAGTTCGCAAGGAACCACAGGCCGAATATGATGAACAGACCGCTCAGGAAGCCTCGCTTCGAGTGCGAGACGGTGCCGCTTATTTCGCTGCGGAGCGAGCGGTGCCTCGCCGTACAAGGCACCAGCGGCGCATCTCCGCGCATTCGCGCGAAGTCGGCCGTAAGTGCTGCGCGTGCCGCTGCGGCACGCGCTTCAACCGAGGCTGGCGTCTGCCGGCCACGGAATCGGAACAGACCGAGAAAACTCATGACACTGGTACTCCTCTAAGGTTCTGCATGCCTGTTTGCATGCCGCAGGCCATGGTAGCACACTGCGATGTGTATGTCAAGTGCCGGGCACGGCGCGGGCTATTTCGTCGAAGTGCTTCCCGCTCTCGGAAACGTAGGTGTAGAGTCCCTCTCTCCCGTGCGGCCCTTTTGCCGGGCAGTAGGAAATGAACGGCCGCTCGCCACCCTCCGCCCAGCCGATGAGCGCCCCGTGTGCAGTGGTGGGGAGCGTGTGGTTCGCGGCCAAGAGCTGCGTGAGCGTGCGCTCGTCCATTTCCGAAATCTTCTGCGGGTAGTAGTCGCCCGCTTTGCCGGGATGCCGTCGTCGCAAGCTGCGGAGAGCTACCGCGAGGTTGTGCACGTTGTAAAGGATAGCGGCGCCCGCGTGGTCGCGCAGGGTCATAAGTTCCTCTACCGTATCCGGAATGCGCTTGTCTTCCGGGAGCGCTTGGTTCGCGAGCGCCGCATACCGGTACTGCGGTTTCCCGTGGCGTTCTTGCACGTCAAGCGCGAATTTGGTGAATTGAAACATACCGAACGAGACGAGCGCATCATAGAGCGAAGGGATGCGCAGCAGGAATTCCGTGCCGGCGTTCTCAAGAAGGAACCGGTATACATCCACGCCACCGGGCATGATTTCAGTCATGGAGTAGGCGGCGAGCACATTCCCGTTTATACGCGAGGCAAGATGCAGGAGCATTTTCAAATCCCATGCGCCATCGGCGCCTTCAAACCCGTAGAGCTCATGCAAACGCGTAGGCTCGATGCTCTCGACGAGCTCGCGCGCGAGGTTGGTCATCTTACCGAGATACGATTCAAAATCCGGCTCAAGCCCTTCCTGTGCGTTGTCGCGGAGTGCAGCGTATTCTTTCACGAGCGCATCGCCGAACTGTCTCGTCTCAGCACTTTCGCTCCGGTTCAGTTTCGTCTTTTCATCCCACATCTCATGCAGGTTGAGCTTGAACGAAAGTGGCTCTTGGGCGCGAATCTCGCCTTCGTGGCCGAAATAGTAGTGCGTGAGGCCGGTCGCGCGTCGATCCGCAAGAGTGCCCATACGGTATAGGCGCGGTTCTCGCATCGGCTCGCCATGATGAGCGAAGAGCTCGAGCTTTCTGCCAGGATAGTATTCGACAAACCGCGGCTTCGTATACTCGTATGCCGCCGCACCGAGGCCAGTGCCTATCGCCCCTATCGCCGTGACCGACTTTGCGGCTTCTTTCGCGCTCTCTAAGAACCCGCGACGGGTGATGCCCGAAAGTTCTTCCTGTGGCGATGACGCGGGTCGGAATCGCTCTGCGCTCATAGCGCATACGATAGCATGTCGAGGCGCGCCTTTTTATCCGTGGAGGAACACCATCACATCGCCATCTTTCACGATGTACTCCTTCCCTTCTGTCCGCACTTTTGCGGCGTCGCGCGCGGCCGCATAGGAACCGGCCGCGAGCAGGTCTTTGCTCGCCACCACTTCGGCACGAATGAACTTGTCGCGGAAATCGGTGTGGATGGCCGCGCCCGCTTCGGGCGCGGTGCTTCCTTCGGGAATCGTCCACGCGCGCGACTCCTTCTCGCCGGTCGTGAAAAAGGAGATGAGTCCCAGGGTGGCATAGGCACCCTTGATGAGAGCGTCGAGGCCGTCTTCGTGCACGCCGAATTCTTCGCGGAAGGACTGCGCATCTTCGGGAGCGACGTCAGAAAGCTCGCGCTCGGTCGCCGCGTCGACGAACACATACCGCGACCCGAGATTCGCGATGAGCTCGAAGGTCTTCTGCGCGCGGCCATCGGCGAGCTCGTCGAGGTTGTGCCCGCCGCTTTTGCGGTTGAGCGCGTACAAAATGGGTTTCAAGGTGAGGAGATTCAGATTGCGCACGAGCGCGGTTTCATCCGGCGTAAGCCCGGCCGAGCGCGCGAGCTTGCCCGCCGTGAGCGCCTGCTCCACCTTCGCGAGCGCGGCGTCTTCGGCAAACGCGGCCTTGTCGCCGGTCTTCTTGTCGCGCGTGAGCTTCTCGCGGC
>JAKAGB010000023.1 GCA_021817705.1 bacterium
CACCCGTGCGCGGCGTGGTCGTAGAAAAGTGGAGATTGAAAAGCGCGATGGCGGGCGGCGTTTTGTCGACACGGATGCGCGTGGTGGTGCTCGTGGTGGTACCGGTAGAGGTGGTGAGCGTGAGAGGGATGGTGGCGAGGCCGTCGGTACTGGCGGAGCCGACGGTGGTTTGCAAGTGCGCAACAAACGCGCTTGCCGAGTAGTTCCAGCTGCCGGTCGAGGTGGCGACGCTCGCGCCGAGCGGAGAAAAATTAGCGGAGGCAATCGTGGCGCCATCCGTGGTTTGAAAATAGACATTCAGTACGACCGTGTCTCCCGGCTTCACCGCGGTTTCGGGTGGCACATAGGGAGAGGCATTCGGGTCAAGCAGGATGGTGTCGACCTTGGTGATGCCGAACACGGGTGTGTCGGCGCGCGCCCTTGGCGCGCGCACAAAAAACGCCAAACAAGATACGACGAGCAAACCGACTGCGAGCGATCGGTGCGAGTGCATATGCCGCGATGCGTTCACCATACCAGAAATGCGCACGGGCGGCTTCGCCGCCCGGGCGCATTTCTGTTGAAAACAGAATTACGCCTTTGTCACTTCGTGCATTGCCGGCTTTTCTGGCGCGGGCTTCGGCTCCGGTTTCGCCGGCGGTGCAATGACGCCTTCGTGCACGAGCTCTTTGTCTTCGGCGCGCACTGCTTTTTCTGCCACGCGGCGCTTCACTGAAAAGCCGAAGAGCGAGAACACCACCACCGCAAAGAGGATGATGCCCACCACGTTCGTAAGGAAGAGGAGGAACGCGTTCACGAAGATTCCCCAGTCGAAATGCGCGAGGCCGATGCCGGCGACCGCGAGTGGCGGCACGAGAGAGACGGAAATCGCAACGCCCGGCAGCATCTCGCTCAGGTTCTTCTTGGTCATGGCGAACGCAGCGGCGAAGCCCGCGATGCCGGCGACGATGGCGTACGCCAAGGATGGCACGCTTGCATTAATGATGCCGATGGTCGAAAGATCCGTGCCAGTGAAGAAGAGACCGATGACCGCGGCGGCGATAAACGCGAGCACCACGCTCTTCCCCAGCGTGGTGAACGCGCGGCGCAGGAGGTCGCCGTCGGCGAGCACGATGCCGAGCGATACCGCGAGGAGCGAATACAGCATGGGCGCGATGAGCATGCTGCCGATGAGTACTACGACACTGTCGAGGAGGACGCCCATCGAGGCCATGGCGATGGCGAGCGCCATCATGAGGAAGAATTCGTGGCGGGGCGAGGCGCGCTCCACGATGGTGGCTACCGCGCGCTCTTTTTCTTCTTCCGTAACCCCGAAAAACAGGTTTGCAAACATGGTTCTAGTATACGTGCGCGCGAACGAGTGGCAAGCAAGCCGAGAGTCAAACCGCGGCGAATGTGCGCGGCTGGGACATACGCGTGCGAACGACCAAAGACGGAGCACGACAATTTTCTCACAGCCTTGCGGCGCTGGAAGAAAATTGTCGTAGCCGCCCCAGCAAAGCTGGGGCGGCGTGCTCCGCGCGGGAGCTGAGACAGCGTATGCCCCATCCGCGCCACGCGTGCGCTAAAACGGGAGAACTCGCGCCGCTTCGCGGCGCGAGTTCTAACCGCGCTTTTCCTCGCACTTCGCGCACCGGCAGCCGAACGGCTTGATGTGCTCGTCGAAATATTCCTTGCCGTAGTCGTAGGTGAGCTCCTCACCGGCCTTGATGTTCTTGACTGCGTCGATGAACACGCGGCCGCGCGGCGTTTCCACTTCGCAGTTCGGCCGGCAGGAATGATTGATGTATCCCGCGAGGTTCCATTTCGGCTTGCCGTCGATGGTCTTCTTTTTCGAGACTTCGAACAGATACTTGCTCCGGCTCGTGTACTCCTCTTCTTTCGAAACGACGCGACCGACATACTCGATGACGCGCGTGCCCTTCGGGATGTCCTGCGCGGCGAACAGGCCGAGGCCGGCATACGAGCGGCCGACGCGGAATGCGCTCTTCGGGAGCGTCTCGTCGAATGCGTTTCGTTTTTTCGCGCGCGGCTTCGCCGCGCGCGTCTTTTTCGTGTTTGCCATATGGTAAATGTCTCTTCTCGTATCGCATACTTCCCCGCATCGTGCAACTCGCACGCTATCCCCTTTCGCATTCTTCCCACCGCAGGTATGCTCGGGGCAGACACCACTGCACCTTGAAAGGAAGGACAGCGATGGCTACTCACAACGTCGATGGTCGCATGACCATCAGCAGCTGGCTGCCGAAAGCAGTCGCGGAAAAACTTTCCGCGAAAAGCCCGGCAAAAAGCCTCGAGGCGCTGCGCAAGGAGCTCATTGCTTCCCTGCCCAAGCATCTCAAGAATCAACACGCCGAAATCTCGAAGTCGCGCATCATCGAAGAATTCCGCACGCTCTATCTCAAATCGAACGGGCGCACGGATATCTTCAAGAATGCCGTCAAAGCCGGTTACGACGCCAAAGAGCTCCACGAGCTCCTCGGCAAGCACTGGCATGACGACCTGCCCCTGCCGCCCGTATGGGTCATCGAGGAGCTCATGAAGGACATGCACGGCCGCACCAATGCGCCGCGCACGGCCTCTGCGAGCATCCCCGGCATCCTGCGTGCGCCAATCGGCAAGGCGAAACCGTACGCACTCGCGAACACCGAGTTCGGCAAGCCGTTCCATGCGCTCGCGAACAACCGCGCAAAGCGCGTGAAGTTCGCAGTCATCTCGGCTCCGCAGCTCGGCCTCCCGTACGATTCCGACATCATCCGGAATTTGCTCCGCAGCGGTTTCTCCGCGGCGCGCAAGACCGAATGTGACGCAATCGTCATGGGCGGCGGCCTCTTCCGCCTCTCCTGGCAGAAGACGACCGGCCCGAACCGACTCCTCGCCGACCTCGTGTCCGGCACGGAAATCGATTTCGAGTCGATCGACAAAGCCTACCGCGCGGAAGCGCTGCGCATCATGGAGCAAGGCTCCTTCGAACCCGTGTTCGTTACCGCCGTCGAGCAGTTCAACGACCTGCTCCGCGGCTGGTACAAGATCACGCGCCGGCCAGGCAACCGGCCGGAGTTCGACGCACCGGTGTACATCGTCCTCAATTCGGACGACCTCGGCATCGTGCGGCGCATGGCGTATTTCGAGCTCCTGTACCAACAGCATCAGAAGATGCTCGAGGCGCAGGCCGAAGCACGGCTCCATGCGAAGCTCGCGGCCGAAGCGCACGAACAAGGCGACGAGAAGGGCTACGCGGAAGCGCGGACGGCAGCAGAAGAAGCATCGCGACTCGCGATGCGATTCCGCATGACCAACCTCGATCCCACGCAGAACCGTCGGGTGTATGACCAGGCGCTCAGCTACCTCATCGAGCGTATCGAGGAGAACATCGCGAACGCAAAGGTCGTCGACCAGAACGCGGCATACCTGCGTTTTGCCGGCAACCCGAGCATCGTGAAGTTCGTGTCGGCAGGCGACGTCGCGAGCCCCCACATCGGGGAGCTCAAGAATCTGGGCCCCGCCCAGCGTCGCGGAGAACTTCCCGCGCTCACCATCTCTATGCACCCCAGGGCGACCTGGATGCGGGAGACGGCGCGCGAGGATTACCTCCACGGCAGCATGACCGAGCGGATGAGCGTCGGATTCGTCGAAGCACCTATGCTCGTCGACCCGATGCCCATTTTCGAACGGACCCGCGGCACCAAGGTGAACCTCCCGGTCGTAAAGACCGCGAGCGACCCCATGTTTGCCCCGGGCATGCTGCTCGTCACCCTCGACCCGGTGCTCGGTGCGAATCCGGACATGCTGCCTGCGGAAGCCGTGCGAAAGCTCGGCGCGCCGCAGCGCGGGCGTCCTCCGGCGCACGGAAAGTACATGTGGTGGATGCTCTCCACCGACATGCACTTCGGCGCGGCGAACCGCCTGCTCCTCATGCGCCCGACCGGTATCCCGATCGGCATCTCGGAAGCGGTGTTCGAGCTCATGCTCCGGAGCGGTCTCTCGCCTAGCGGAGCCGCGCCGGTGGTGGGTTTCATTGCCGCCGACGACCTCGTGCAGGGCAATCACTTCGGCACGCATCTCCGTCCGCACCACAATCGCCGCACCAATGCGGCGGTCCTGGACGAAACGGACATGCGCCTTGCGGAACTCAGCGGCCTTCCGGCTGCTGAAAAGGTCGAGCGTCTCCACGCCATCGTCACCGAGCTTGCACGCCAGATCTCGGTCCGCACCCCGGACCACCTGGGCTCGCAGCTCGCCGAAATGCGTGAGGGCTTCCTCATTCCTTACCGCACAGTCTTCGCAGGCATCCTCACCGCCGCTAAAGAAGCGGGCATCCAGGTGCGTGGCGTAAGCCACTACACCAAGGAAACGTCGGACTTGCGCGATGTCGGACTGATTAACTTCGGTTCCGGCAATCACGCAACGAAGACCGTTGATGGCATGATCTACGAAGGCGATGTGGTCGCCGCATTCCTGCGCGAGTCGCTCCGGAACGAACGCGAATTGAAAGGCCTCGATCTCGGGGCGCTCATTCGCGGTCCTCTGTTCCAGGATCGCTCCATCGGGTACGGCCGCATCATGGCCGGCGACGACGGGTACGAGTGGGGGCTCCATGTGAGCTCTTCTCCCCCTAGCCGTGATAGCTGGGAGGACGTGCTCCACGGGTGGGTAGTGCGCAACAAGCGCATCGGGAATCCTTCCGGTGTGCTCGAGCATTGCGCAACCCTGCACGTGACGGGAGATAAGCACTTCTTCGCGACGGCGTTCGCGGGAAATGACCTCTACGTCATGGGCTCGAGCGCGACCCACACGGATGCGTTCGCGTATATGGCCGGCGGCTTGCCGGAGAATAACGCGGGCGTCACCTTCATCGGCTTGCCGGTGGACGGCCCCGATGCGGCTGAAATGAGCGTGGTGCATCTGAAGCCCAAGCTCATCCAGGACTATCTGACCTCGGGGAAAGCATTCCCGTGGAAAGACTTCCTGCCGCATGCGGTCTAACCTTCCTCACTCTGCCCCGCCGGCCATGCCGGCGGGGTTTTTCATTTCTTCCCAAAAGGAGTATGGTGGTGCCGGACACCGTTAGGAGAAACACGATGGGCAACATCGCCGAAGAAATCGGTCGCGAGGCACGGGTTACCACCATCCTCGAAACCTACTACGCCGACCTCGACCTGCCCGCGCGCAAACGCATGCGCGCGCACCTTGAAGCCATGACCGAGGCCGAACTCTCTCAGACCGAGTTCCGCCTCGAAGCTGCCGAAGGCAGCGACTAAAGAAAACACCCGGCACACTTGTGTGCCGGGCTTTTTATTTACGCCTTCGCTTTCTTTGCCGGAGGTACATTCATCACGAACCCGAGTGCTTTCGTAATCTTGTAGTTAATCGTCTGGCCAAAGAACTGACCGAGGACGTTCCCAAAGATGTACACGGGCACGAGGTCGATGAGGTGCGGGCTGAAGATGACGAAGATGTCTTTCGAGAAGGTGATTGCGCCGTAGAACAAGCAGATGAGCGCGTGGTACGCCGCCTGCGAGCGCAAGAAGCTTGCACGCCCGGGTTCCGCATCGCTGCGGTTCCCCGCCGTACTCGCGAGTGTGTGGCTCACTTCCTGCAAGCAGAAGACGAGCCCCGCAAGCACAAGCGTTGCCGGGCGCTCCCACGCCGTGCCCGCGAAGAGCGGAAACGGAAATGAGAGCGGGTGCGGCGCGACGCCCACGAGCGCGAGCAGCGCATTCCCGAAGAATAGGTACAGGAGGCAAAAGGCGCCCACGCTTCCGAGCACGAAGCGGAAAAGCGGCTGGCCGATAAGGTCGACCGGCTTCTGATTCTTTTCAGCTTCGATACCCCACACTTTCTCGAACCACATAGAGATGTTCGCGCCAAACACGCTGCCGACGACCGTCGCCACCGTGTAGGGCACCGCAAGCGCAAGCGGCATACTGCCGCCTTCGGCGGTGTAGTGGAGCAGGTAGCCCCATTGCACGATGAACGAAAGCGCTGCGACTATCGCCGCAACAGCCGCCCATCCAACGTGGTTACGGTTGCCGAGTCGCGTCTTAAGCGCATACGCGCCGTTCTGCACGACGCTTAGCAGCATGACGACAGACACATCGTGGCTGAGCGCGGGCGAAACGAGGCCGTAGCCCACGATACACGCGAATATCGCCGCAGTGAGAGCCGGAATAACGAGCGGGTCGAATCGGGAAAGCCGTTTCGATTTAACGCCGTTGGTTTCCACTTCCAGATACTCTTCGATGCGTAGCGACCACTGCATGCCGACGAGTCGGCCACCGAGCACGCCTGCAATCACCACCGCAAAGAAGCCCAGCGCTTCGCGCGAGAACGCTCCCGACGCAAGCGCTGCATGCTCGTGTTGGTACTGATTCGCGAGCACGTACATCACCAAGAACCAGCCGCCGTTGCTCGCGATGCTCGCGAGCATGTGAAGCGTATTCGACGCACGGTTGCGCCAGCGACTCACGAAGATGAACGCTACGAACAGAATCGTCTCGGCGAGCAAAATCTGCCACACGACCCCGGGAGTACCGAAGCCGAACAACGGCAAAAGTGCGGCGAGTGCGAATACCACAAGCACGATGCGGTAACTTTTCGTGTCGGTTTTGCCGCCCACGAGCGGCAAGAATGCCGGGCTCACCACGATGCTGAATGCGGCAAGAAGCCAGAAGAATGCGGGCATAGCGCCCTCCTTTCAGTGAACTACTCCGCCCGAACTATACAAGCGCGCATGGGCTACGGCAACCGCTCGCGCTTTTGCCCGCCCGTGCTATCGTTTGCCGCAGAAATAGGCTCATTCGAAAAGGAGATTCGCAGTGGCGAAGAAGAAAAAGCCTACGCAGCGCGAATTCCGCGCATTCATCGCGCGCAGCGCATCGGAGCTCCTCGAGCTCCTTGGTCTCGCGCATTGGAAATGCAGCATCCGTTTCCTAAGGCACGCCGACAGCGAAGATGTGGAGGCGCTCAAGACGCCGCTCAGGGTCACCGTGAAGAGCAAGTACCGCGTGTGCGTCTTGGATATATATCCATTCCTGAAAGAGCTGTATGAGGCGGGCGGAGCACCTGCCTGTCGCTCGTATCTGTTGCACGAGTTTGTGCACATCATGCTCGACGAACCGTTCGAACTGCTCCTTTCGCGCTCCCCTGCCGCAACGCACAAGCACATTGATGCGCTTGAGGAACGCGTAGTCGAACACATCACGCGCGCCATCCTTCGTGCCGAAGGAACCTGGGAGCCGATTGAGCTGCAGCATGCCTCGCATCCGCCCATAACACGGGCATAACATTCCGCCACGCACCCCGCGTGGCGGTTTTTTCTACACCATGCTAGATTTTGCGCGGAAGCTCAAAGAAAGGGATAGGCATATGCCCAGACCGTCACGTTCCAAAAAGCGGAAGCGGGCGTCCAGTGCGGTGAGTCCGGCGCAACGCAAGCTCGTACGCGCCCTCATGGGCGATTACGTCTTGGAAGATACGCACTGTTATCGTGCCGACCGCCACACGTTCACCATTTATGTGGGCGGCGATCCGGAACATCCTGTGCCGGGTCTGGTCGACGGCGGTTCAGAGCCGGGGGTTGAATATCTGATGGCAGACCGCCTCAGCATCAACCTCGGCGTCTTGAGTGGAATCAACCCGAAGCGCCCGATTCTCATCATGCTTTCGAGCTGCGGCGGCCATTGGGACGAGGGCATGCAGATGTTCAGTTCCATCCTGACCTGCCCGAATCCGGTAACCGTGCTTGCGACGAAGTGGGCACGTTCTATGACGTCGCTCATTCCGCTCGCTGCCGACCGCTTTGCCATCATGCCGCCAGCTCAGTACATGTTCCATCATGGCTCCTATGGGTTCGACGGCTTGGTGCAGGAAGCATTCACCGCACACACGGAACTGCTGAGGACGCGCGAAATGATGCTCGCCATCTACACCACGCGTCTCAAAGAGCAGGGGGCGTACGTGCGTCTTTCCGAAAAGCGCATCCGCACCATGCTTCTCGAGCACATGGAAAAGAAAGTGGACGTGTGGCTCTCGGCCGACGAGGCCGTCGAGTGGGGGTTTGCCGACGCCGTCTTTGATGGCAACTGGCAGACCGTGCGCGCGACGCACAAGAACACTGTGCGGCGCGCCCGGATGCTTGAAACGCTCCGAACACCTATTCGCGTGGAGACCAAAATCTCTTGAGCACTGCCCGGCGCTTTGCGCCGGGTTTTTCTTTGCATGAAAATGGCGCGCCGGTTACGGCGCGCCACGCGCAAACCCTTCATATCGGCTCGCCGGCACTTTCGGCGGCAATGCTTCACGGAAATCGATAGGGATACTCGCGCCGCTGTTCGGCGCATATACGCCGAAATGCAGGTGCGGATACGTTGCGTACCCCGTGTCTCCGGAAAGAAACAGAATTTGACCGCGGCGCACCCGCTGTCCTTTCTGGACAAAAACAAAACGCCACGCCGCATGCCAATACACGGAAATCTCGCCGTCTGAGTGCCGAATTAAGACCCCGTTGCCTGCGTGTGCCGTCTGCAGGTCTTTGAGCCGGGTATTCCACCGGCTTTCCCGAAGCACGACGACTCCTGCGCGCGCGGCACGCACGTGCGTGCCCAGCGGCATGAAGAAATCCACGCAGTGGCGGTCGTGCCCTTGGTGCGAGCGCGCCGTGCAGCGAACAATGTTCGGCGAAGAGCGAAACGGCAGCGAGTACCGAGCTTTCATCTGTTCCTCCGCTGTTCTTCCGCGTAAAAACTACACCGCACGGCCTGAAAGCACAACCGGTCGTACTTCCTGTTTTACACAAAGCGTGGTATGGTCGCGCGCAGAGCTGGCAATGGTGCCGGCCTGTTCCAGAGGAGAAGAAGATGCAGATTCGTGTGAGTTTCGAACTGCCGTACCTTATCGTGCGGCGGCTCTTGAAGGAAAACCTCGCCGCGCGCTACCCCACGCTCGCGGAGATGCCGGAGCGTCCGGAAGACGTTGTGCCGCTCGGCAAACTGCCTCACGCCATGCAGCAGCTCTTCGTGCTCGGCATGCTGCTCGGCGAGGAAGAAGATGCCATGCTCGCGCGCATCGATCGGTTCGGGAACGACTTGCTAAAGATACTTGAACTCGCGTTCGAGAGCGACTGCCCCGCGCACGCGCTCGAGGAATATGTCGTTAAGCAATCGAAGGCGCTAAAAAATCTGAAGCGCGTGGAAGCGTACTTGCCGAAGAATCGAATGCAGCAGTTCACCATCGCGTATGCGTGCGCCGCGGAATTCCTGCGGCGATTCGGCAGGGCGTACAGCGACATCCAGCTGTATAGCGACTGGACGTTCTCGGAAAAGCAACCGGAAGCGCCGGGCGCGTCGCAACCCGAGGCGCAAGCGGAATCGCCAGAAGCATCGCCTCCGAAAGAGCCGGAAGCCGAAACGAAAACCGGCTCTGAAAAAGAGGCTGGTTGCTAGAACCTGTCTCGAAAATAATGGCCTAGCGAGAGGCGGATTTTTCGAGCGAGCGCGGCCGGCGCAGCCTGAAGTGATGCCGAGCATCATTGAAGGCGAGCCGTTGCTGCGCGCAGCCGAAAAATCCGTCTCGCAGCGGCCATGGGTTCCTGAGGTTATTTTGAGACGGGTTCTAATACCGGGCGCCCCTGTGGGGCGCCCTTTTTATGTGCGCGGGTCGCTCTTCGGCCACTCGACGAGCCGGCCGGCTTTCAGTTCCATGGGGTCGGCGCAGCGGAGATAGGCGCGGCCGCCCAGCGGCAGGAGCC
>JAKAGB010000024.1 GCA_021817705.1 bacterium
TCCCTGCGAAACGGCGTTCGGCACCCCAGCCGGTGCCTTACTAATGCTCCGGCTCTCCGGTTTTGGCATTGCCGCCCGTATCCTCGGGCAGCGCTGCGCATATGCCAAAACACCATGCCGGAGGCCTCCGCCACCGTTTCTCGGGACGTCCGGCTTTGCCTTGCCGCTTCGGTGCTTGTACTAAAATCTGCCTACTGCGCGCCCTGGAGCGCTTGGTTCACGAGCTGCATCACGGCGTCGTAGGAGTATGCGCCGTCCATCACGACCGGTGCTTTGCCGTTTACCAGGATGAGGGAGTAGGGCGTACCGGCGGCGCCCGTGTCGAGCGCGTTCTGGCGGTCGGCAGAGACCCGCGCGGCGACGGTCGAAGAGGCATTCGTGTAGCAGGTGGCGAACGCGTTGCCTGGCGCGCCAGCCTGCTGCGCCAAGGCGCCGTACTGCGCAGGGTCGACCGGTTGCTTCTCGAACATGAGGTTCTCGAATTTCCAGAACGCGTCGTTGCCGCCGGTTTGCGCCACGCACTCGGCGGCTTCCGCGCCCGCCTCCGCGTTAGGGTGAATCTCGTAGAGCGGGAACTCGCGGAACACCCACGCCACCGAGCCCTTCGCGCCCGCGTTTGCCACCACCTGCTCTAGCGTGTTCGAAAAGCCCTGGCAGTATTCGCAGTACAGGTCGGCATATTCTACGATTTTTACCGGCGCGGCAGGATTGCCGAAAATATGGTCGCTCGAATCCACCGGCCGCACAAGCGCGGGGTTGCCGTGCCCGCTTGCGGTAGAAGGCTCCTGCGCGCGCATGGTGAAGTACACGGCACCGGCTACCACGATGCCGCCGATGGCAATGGCAATGGGAATCTTGAGCGAGGGCTCTTGCATGGGTGCATTTTACCACTCGAACCCATTTCAAAACCGACTCCACACCCGTCCGGAAAATTCGGCGCTCCGGGCCGCTAGGGCAAGTCTTACCAAATTTTCCGGACGGGTTGCTCCGTCTTAGGTTTTGAATGGGTTCGAGGCAAATAGAAAGGGCGGGACATAAAGTCCCGCCCTGTCCCCGCGTGTACTGTTCTGCCGTGTGTTCGCTTATGCGCGAACGGGAATCGGCGGCAGCATGACAGGGGGAGTAAGCGCCTCGCGCACCTTGTCGAGAAGCTTCCTCAAGAAGCGGTCAGCCGCCTTCCGGAATCCCTTCCAATGGTGGCGGCCTTTCATGAGCCACCACAGGGTGATGCCTGCCGCAATCAGTATAATGCCCGCGGCAAATACGGCGTGCGTCGTAAAGAATGACCCGTACAGTGCAATGTAGAGCATTCTTAGCGCATGACCCACAAACCCGCCAGACGCGGCAAACACTAGCGTGAGCATCGGGGACGACGATGCGAAGAGCCGATACAAGGCCCAGCCGACAGCGGATCCCACAATAACGCAGGTAAGCACATATACAGTCCAGAGCATCTTCATCTCCATCCCCTCGAAGCCCGCGGGGTTCGGGGGCAGGGCACGAGGCGCCTGCCGTGTACTATTGAACTGAAGATAGTATACACGAATGCAGCTGTTTGTCAAGCGGTGGGGAAGCCGCGATTTTGCGGCGTACTTACACCATTTGCCGACACTTAGTGTCGGCACTTGTAATATCACGGCCTACAACGGCAGGGCGTGGGTGAGGGCGGGCGCAGCAAAGACGCTAGGCGCATCCCAGGCGCTCGTGTCGAGCTTCACCTCGCGCACCTCGCGCAAGTCTTTGTATTTCACCGCGCTCTTGTCGCGCATGTAGTCGTGCAGCTCTTTCGTAATGCGCACGTCTTCGATACAGTACGCGCGCACTTTTTCTATTTCACCATCGCGCCACCAGTCTTGCGCCTTAAGGCCGTCGCCGCTCTTGCCGCGCTTTAGGGTTGCCTGGGCCAAAGAATCGAGCCGCAGGCGGCGGCCGAGTGCCTTCTGCACTTCCACCATGAGGTCGAGCGAAGGGATGCGCGAAAGGTCGCCCGGGTAGTAGCGGTTCAAGAGCGGAATGTCGAAGCTGTCAGAGTTGTAGCCCACGAGGAAGTCGACTCGCTCGATTACCGGCCAGAGTTGCGGCAGATCCTCGCGCAGGTACGAGGAGTACGCGTCGGTCGCAGAATCGTACACGGCCACCACGGTGAGTTCCTGGTCGTCGAGGTCTATCTTGCCGCGCACGTTTACGCCGCTCTTGCTGGTGCTCTCGATGTCGAAAACCAGGTACCGCATCACTTCACGAAATTAGGTACGGCGGTAAGCGGCAAACCGGTCTCTTCGCCGGTGGCGAGCGTCTTTATGCGCAGCGTGTCGTTCGCGAGTTCGTCGGCACCGTACGCGGCAAAGTACGGGATACCGCGCTTCACCGCGTCTTTAATTTGGTCGCCAAGGCTTTTGCCGGAAAGATTCACGAACACGCGTGAGCCCTGCGCGCGCAGCGTCTCTGCAAATTTTTGCGCTTCCGGTATGTCGCCCTCTTGCGGCGTGCCAAGGTAGAGCTGCGGGCGGTTCGTGCCGAGATCAAGCGAGAGCCCGTGCACTTCGACGAAGTCTGCGAGGGTCACGTCGCCAAGCGCAAAGCCGACCGCGGGGATGGGGTCGCCACCGAAGAGGGCCACGAGCCGGTCGTAGCGGCCTCCGCCGAACAAGGCACGCGGGTTCGCCGGATTCGTGTCGTACACTTCGAACACCATGCCGGTGTAGTAGTCGAATCCGCGGGTGATCGTGGGGTCGAAGACGACATTCGGGACGCCGCGCGCGGCAAGGAACCCGATGCGGTCGAGCAGTTTCTTCTTTTCTGCGGCGACGGTAGCGTCGCGGCCGTCGTTCTCGATGAAATCGAGCGGGTCATTCACATGTATGGCGCGCGAAGCCTCGGCGAATGCTTCCGGCGTCATCTTGTCCTTCTTGTCGAGGAGTCGCAGGTACTGCCGCACCGCATCGCCCGTGAGCCCGGCGGCGGTGCAGGCGGCGGTGAGTAAGGGGCGCGAGCTCATGCGGATAACGAAGTCAGCGTCCTTGGCGCCGAACGATTTGAGAATGCGCGCGGCGAGCTCGACGACTTCGTAGTCGGCTTCGCCTTCGTTTGCGCCCACGAGGTCGATGTCGGCCTGGTAGAACTCGCGCAAACGGCCTTTCTGCGGGCGCTCGTAACGGAAGCGGTTGCCGATGGAGAACCAGCGCAAAGGGAAGGCGAGCTCGCGGCGCTTTGCGGCAACCATGCGCGCCAAGGTCGGCGTCATCTCGGGGCGCAAGGTCACGCGGCGGTCGCCTCGGTCGGTGAAGGTGTACGTCTGCTCGCTGACGATTTCCTCGCTCGTCTTCGCTTCGTAGAGTTCGGCGCGTTCAAGGGGCGAGGCCTGGTATTCTTCGTAGCCGGCTTTGGCGAGCACGGTGCGAATGCCGCTCCACATAGCCTGCATTCGCGCCCAGTCTTCCGGGTAGAAGTCGCGAACGCCCTTGTAGGATTCGGTGGAGAGTTTGTCGCTCATGGCCGCATTTTATCATGTTCGCTCGAACCGCATCTTGCGGAAGCCGCGTCGGCGCCCCAGCGGGCGCCGCGCTCTTCCTCGCTTCGCGCAGACCCCCGAAGACGGGGCACCATGCCTGCCTTGCGCCGTATCCTCGGCGCAAGCGTCGCCCCTCGCGGACGAAGGGCGACGGCTCCGCTGCGGACGTTTCCGAATGGTGCGGCTTCTCGCTTACACCGACGGATTCGGATCTGCCTTTTCGGCCACGTATTTGAGAATGATGTCGCGCATTTGCATGGGGCGGGGAATGCCGTGCATTACGAATTCATCCTGCGCGCCAGCAGACTGCACGCGGATTTCGCCGATGTCGAGGAATGAGGCGAGTGCGCCGGACACGTCCGAAGTCACATCCTGCACGCGGTTCAGCATGAGGCTCGAAACTTCGCGGTTGAAGTAGCTCCGCTGCTTGATGTCGACGATGCGGCGGTCGGTGAGTACCCAGAGGTTTAGGTAGTAGCGGGTGACTGCGCTGAAGGCGCCGGTCCACACGGCGAGGAGCCAGATGGAAAGCGCGACGCGCACAAGCGGTTCCTTCGGGGTTAGGTAGGCTGCGAGCGGCGCCAAGGGTCCGACGAGCCGCAGGAGGTTCGGCAGCGCGAAGGGAAGCACAGTAAGCACAGCATAGGGCACGAGCGTCATGAGGAAGATGAACCAGTGCTTGCGGGCTTCCTTTACGACATGTTCTCCGGGTTCTAGGTCGAATTCGCGCATATTAGATTATGGTGCCGGTTAGGGCGTACACCATGAGGCCGAACGAGACGATGAGATGCAGTCCGATTGCCGGAAGCATAAGGTGCGAGTCGTGCGAGTATTTCAGCCAGTGGTAAACGATGACGAGCGTGTAGACGAGCCAGAGCGCGAAGACGAAGTAGAGGAGCCAGGTGAGTGCCGTGCCCACGGGAATAGCACCGACTGGGAGGTTGTGAAGCACCTGCGAGGGCGGGGTAAACGGTTGTAGGGGTTCGGAGGGCATAGGAAAAGTATATCAGTTCGATTTTGATAGCCGCGCAACGAAAATGCACAGCGGAAAACGCGTCAGCGCCCCAGCGTGGCGCTGCGCTCGCCCTCGTTCCGCGCGGCGGCCGTCAGAACGGCCGACCATGCCCGCGCCGCCCGTTCAGAACCTGTCTCGAAAATAACTTAGGGGAATCCGTGGCCGCTGCGAGGCGGATTTTTCGGCTGCGAACGGCAACGGCTCGTGCTCAATGATGCCCAGCATCATTTCGCACTGTGCCGGCCATTCTCGCTCGAAAAATCCGCCTCTCGCTAGGCCATTATTTTCGAGACAGGTTCTCTCGGGCGGCCAGCCGCTCGCAGACTCGCGGCCGCGCTCCGCTGCGGATGTTTCCGCTATGCATTTTCGTTGCGCTCCCTGCGTACCACGATGACTCGCGGCACGTCGTACTGGTCGTGCATAATCTGGGCGCGCATGCCGGACGCCGCAAAGAGGGCGCGCGCACGCTCCGCGTGCGCGCTATCGCATTCCACGTAGGCCACGCCGCCCGGGTTGAGGCGATGCGGCAGCTCCGAGGCGATGCGACGGATGAGCGCAAGGCCATCGTTGACCGCAAAGAGTGCCGCGTGCGGCTCGTGTTCGGCAACGCTCGCGTCAAGCGCGCGACCCGCCGGAATGTAGGGCGGGTTTGCGGCGATGACGTCGAACGTGAGCGCGCCGAAGGGCGCGAACAGGTCGCCGATGCGGACGTCGGCGCGCGATCCGTCGAGACCGTTCTCGCGGATATTCTTGCGGATGGTCGTTTCGTGCGCGGGGTCGAGCTCGCCAAAATACACGCGTGCGTTCGGAAGCCACGCGAGCGCGACGCAGCCGATCGCACCCGAGCCGGCGCAGAGGTCGAGGAATCGTATGGGGGCTTCGCGAATCAGAGCATGCGGAAAACGCGTCAGCGCCTCAGCGTGGCGCCGCGCTCGCCCTCGCTCCGCGCGGCGGCCGTCAGAACGGCCGACCATGCCCGCGCCGCCCGTATCCTCGGGCGGCCAGCCGCTCGCAGACTCGCGGCTGCGCTCCGCTGCGGATGTTTCCGCATACTCTGATTCGCTTCGCTCAACTTTTTCGAGCAATTTCTCCACCCAGTACTCGGTTTCGGGGCGCGGGATTAAGGGCTTCGAATCGAGCCATATCTGCAGTCCCAAGAACGGCTGCCAGCCGATGACGTAGGCGAGCGGTTCGCCTGCCTCGAGCCGCGCGCAGTCGGCCGCAAAACCCGGCGCGCCAAGCTCGCCGTCATATTTCTCCTTCAGAAGCCACTCCTCGTCCCTCATCATGCAGACAGTTGACCATATCGTACAATGCTTGACAAACAGCGAAAGCTAAATGTAAGATAATTTGGGAACGAACGTTGGCAGACGGGATCGTTCCAACACCGAGCACGCTCAATTCCTGAGCACGCTCACAACGAGAAAGGACAGGCTCATTATGAGCGAGTTCGTTCTGAAGCCGGCGTCGGCTGTGAAAATCGAAGCTGCAGTTAAAAGAAACGGCGGCAGTGGAGCCGACATCGATTGGCTATCGTCCGGCGATAATTTCAGAAGGATGATGCGTCTGCGCGTCGAAGGTGAACGGGGCACGCAAGAACAAACACATCTGGTGGTTGATTATCGCAAGACTCTGAAAGAAATGATTGCCGCTGGCTACTACGACTCAGCGTGCCAGCTAACAGAAGACGATTGCTCGTTTTCTGGCACGGGCGTCGTGTGGTTCGAATGGAAGTTGCTCGATTACGGTCTGTCGCATTATGCGCATCCGTCCGCTTTTGAGCAGCGCACGCGTGTCGAAGAGAAAGGTTTTAAACCTTCGCAGATTGAACATCTGCTCGCGCTTGGCGCGCAGTATCCCCACAAACAACGTGAGCGCCCAATCGCTGCATTAGGATCCTGGGTGAGCGTGAGAGGAACCATTTGCACGCCTGTTCTCACTGGTTTCGGTTATGGCGGGCATCAGCCATTCCGGAATCTTGAGCTTTTCGAGCGGAGTAGTTTAGGCGCTCCCGGGAATCTCTTTCTGACTGTTCGGGATATTCCCGCAGTGTGAGTATTCAGATTATCCCCCGCGTTCACTCGCGGGGGCCTTTCTATGCCACTATCAAAATCTCGCATAAGGACGTAGTATAGGCGCATGAAATTCCATTTTTGGTACGCCACGCTTTCTGTCTTTTACCTTGCGCTTGCCTACGTGCTCTACACCTGGCTTGCCGCTTCCGGCAAGCTCGCCACGTTCGTTCCGCTTGGCGACTTCGTGCTCATAGCGCTTGCGACACAGCGTCTCGTGCGTCTTTTCGCATACGACTCGATAACCGGCTTCATCCGTTCGTGGTTCGACGAGGCAGCGCCCGATTCGTTCGCACACACCTGCGGCTCGCTCATCGGCTGCCCGTGGTGCCTCGGCCTGTGGTTCGCGCTCGTCGTCGTCTTCGCCTACTTTGCGACTCCGGTCGCATGGTACGCCATCCTCGTGCTCGCGCTCTCATCGGTCGCGGCATACCTGCAGCTCCTTGCCAACTGGCTCGGCTGGAGCGCGGAAGAGAAGAAGCGCGCAGTCAACCTCTCAGGCTTTTCCGGCCCGCATCCGTAATTGCGCACCTCTGGTTTGCATGGTAGTGTGCTGCCGGAACGACTGGAGGGCGACATGCTCGATAAACGCGCAAGAGTGACGGCATTCTTCGCACGCGATGACGTACTCGCAGACCTCGAAAACTGGTTCAATCGAGGGAAGTCAGACACAATTATCGCACAACGCTTCTGTGAGAAGCTCTTGCGGGGAGGCTATGACGGCTTCCGGTACGAGGAGCTCCTTCTTACCCCTCAGACCATCGGCACGATGCGGATGGCGGCAACCGGAGGCCGTCTTACACGACTCGACGCGGGACGCGCGCCGCCTGGTGTACGGCGGGCACCCTCCTCAAAACCGGCGCACGTGTCATTTACGGCGCTTCTGGCAGCTTACGCTCAGCGAGGCAATGGATGCCCATGGCCGCGCGGAGACCTCGGCGACCCAGCTTTCCACTTTTGCGGCAAGAAGCTTAAAAAGGGTTCGCCGTACTGCTGGTTCCACGCCATTCGCTTACGCGAACCAGGGACCGGTTGGTCTTCCGCGGAACTGGAGCGCCTACAGCGACTGTGGACTCACCGCGCGACGCCGCGCGAGGAACACGAAGCGCCGCTCACCGGCACCTTCCCATGAACCGAAGCCTCGGCAACTGCCGAGGCTTTTCTTTAGAACCTGTCTCGAAAATGAAGGCCTCGCAGCGGCCACGCGTTTCCCTAGGTTATTTTTGAGACAGGTTCTAGAAACGAAAACCGCCCGCGCCCTTGGCGCGGGCGGTTTTCGTTTTCGGGGATTAGTATCCGCCGCGGCCGTATCCGCCGCCGAAACCACCGCGATCGCCGCCGCCGAAGCCGCCTTCGCGGCGCGGCGGGCGATCACCCTGCGGGCGAGCGAAGGAAACCGAGAGCGTGCGCCCGTCGAATTCCTTGCCGTCCCAGCGATCGATTGCCGCCTGAGCTTCCTCCGGAGAGGCCATCTCGACGAAACCGAAACCGCGCGAGCGGCCGGTCATGCGATCGCTGATAATGCTCGCGGACGCGACCGAGCCGGCCTCTTCAAAAGCCTTCTTAAGGTCATCTTCCGTCGAGCGGTAGGGGATGCCGCCCACGTAGAGCTTGTTCCCCTGAACTGAATCTGCCATGTGGTGTTGGTTGAACCGGTTAACCTCGCTGAAACCGAAGCACTTAGGAGCGGTAGCGCCGAAGTCCGTATACTCTGCGAGTGCCTCCAGTATGCCAGAAAGGTGAGGAAAATGCAAGGCGGTGGGGAAAACCCCGTTAGAAATCGGCGGTTGCTTGTGCGAGGCCCGGAGGGCACGCGGGGTGGTCGAGCACACCGCTGCCCACCTGCAGGAGACAAAAATTCCGCGCTTTAGGACGCGGAATTTTTGTCCCCGAGATTTCTAACGGGGAAAACTACCGCGTGCTTGCGAGGAGGAGCGGGAAGAAGAGTCCCACCATGCCGAGGGCAAGCAAGGTGACGACGATGATGGCAAAGACACGCTTCATTGCAGGAAAGCATACCAAAGACGCGCCCGGCCGCCAAAGGCGGCCGGGCGCGTCCTGCCTCCATGACGCTACTGCTTGGCCGGAATCATGGGAGCGTTCGTGCCGGGAGCGCCCGCAGGGCGGATGGTGACCGACATCGCCGACAGGCTGCCATCGCTATTCTGCGTCCCCGCAATCATGACTGCGCTACCGACCGTGAGGTCGGTCGTGGTGCCCGTAACGCTCTTCGAGACGCTCGTCTCGGGTGTGAGCAAGACGACATGCGACGAACCATCGCGTGTGTCCAGGGTGAGGCTGCCCGAGCTCACCTGCGCGATGGTGCCCGAGAGGGCGCTCGCGCCGTTTGCGCCGCGCATCGCGAATCCGCCGGTGCCGTTATGCGTGAAGGTGCCGTTCTGCGCAAATGAACCGCGCATTGCCGCGCCGCCGTGCGGTATGAAGTAGCCGATGCCGATGCCGACCACGAGCGCTACGACGCCGACGATAAGATGATGCTTCTCGAATTTCTTCATGGGAATGAGGTTAGTTGTGTAGTACTACGCGCGCGCGAACGGGCTCATTCATAGCGCAGCGCGTCAATCGGATTCAGTTCCGATGCGCGTCGCGCCGGGTACCAGCCGAACGCGATGCCGATAGCGGCGGAAACGCCAAACGCGAGCAGCACCGACGAAAGCGTGACTTGGGCGGCGACGATGCCGGTCGCGGTCACCGCGTACGCGGCAAGCCACCCGAGCGCGATGCCCACCGCGCCGCCCACGAACGTGAGTGCGATGGCTTCGGCGAGGAACTGCGTATTCACGTCTTTCTTCGTCGCGCCTATCGCTTTCCGCAACCCGATTTCGCGCATGCGCTCGGTCACGTTCGTGAGCATCATGTTCATGATGCCGATGCCACCCACGAGGAGCGAGATGCCCGCGACGGCGGCGAGCAAGGTCGTAAACGTGCTCGTCACGCTCGAGGCCGCCGAGACGATGTCCTGTTGGTTCATGATGCTGAAGTCGGCCTTCGTCGGGTCGGAAATGTCGTGCCGCGCGAGGAGGAGGTTCGTCACGTCGTTTTGCACCTGCGTCATGCTGCCCTGGGTCGCCGCCTCGATGTCGATGGTCGAAAGGTACTGGTTGCCGTTGCCGG
>JAKAGB010000025.1 GCA_021817705.1 bacterium
TCGACGGGGTAGGCACAAAACTGCGCTCCGGCGAAGCCGAAGCATTCCTCGATATGAGCGTAGGCGAGTGGAAGGCAGATAACGCCGGGTTCCTCGCGCGGGCAGAGCGCATCGACGGCGTGTGGTTCTGCACACTCGCCGACACTCGCGCATTCAAAGCGGCGCTCGGCCGCCCCAAAGACCTGCGCGACATAGCGCTTATCGACACGCACTATATGTGTGCGCATTAAAAATCCCCGCGCGGGTGCGCGGGGGAATGGGTTCAGGAAAGATACAAGCGGTGCACTTTTTCGTACGAGCGTGCGAAGAACGTGTCGAGCCTTTGATTTGCGCCTGCGCACACTGATGCGACGCGCCGATTCCCTTCCACATAGGCGTAGAACTCGTCCTCATCATCCCAGATGCCACTGTGCGGTCCGAGTTCGCATGCGCGCATGTTGTCCGTAAGGTCACAGAGCTTGAGTGCGCGAATGTCGTCACTGCCTTTGCGGAATTTTTTCACTTGCAACGGCTTGCGTTCACGGGGATGAAGCCCGTTCCATGCGGGGTCGTCGGTCATCGCCCACACGAGACGCGGCACGGCCGGATGGTAGTGCTCGGCGAGCATGGAGTCGATGAGCGCGTCGCGTGTCGCCGGTTCTTGCGGCAGGGCAGTCTCGTAGAATCGCGCGGCCTCTTCGGCGAGGCGCTCGAGCTGGTCTTCGCGCGAGTCGTGCAGGTGGGCGGTGATGACGCACTCGAGCGGCAGTTCGGCCGCCCGTGCGAGCGCGCTCACGCGGGACGTGTGCGTGTGGTATGGCTTCCCATCCTTGCGCGATTGTCCGGCGTGGAGCCGGTGTGCCAGGTTTCGTGCGCGAATGACGCGCACTTCTTCAGGAATACTGAACATAAAAGAACACTCCGGTGCTTCGGTTTCTATTCCGACCGTACCTGCTAGGAAGTGTGGTGTCAAGCAGTGCTTGCTTTTTTGCCTGAAAAGCGTATGATGTCCTTCAGAAAAAGAGAGAGGTGTCTCGTGCATCAGAAAAGATTTCGAACGATTTCGCCGGATCCGCCTCCACGTGACCTAAAGGAAGCGCACACGCGGCTCATCGAGCTGTATTCGGATGAGACGGGTCTTACGACGGATCTCGAATTCAAAGACGAGGACGATTTCCAAGACCCGAACGAGTACGACTCGTGGCGCGAGCGCGCACTCGAGAGGCTGAAGCACGTGCGCGTGCAAATAAAGTGGCTCGAAAAATTCGAGCGACTGCACACAAAGTAGCGCGCCCCGCAGGGGCGCGTTTTTCATATGAAGAATCCCCCGCGGCGCGAAGCGCCGCGGGGGATTCCGCTTTCATTTCTTCCCGCCTATTTCTTCCCAGCGTACGAGAGCGTCATACGCTGCTCGGTCGGTTCAAACAGCGTGATGCGGAACGGGTACGTCGAGCCAAGCGAGAGCGCTTCGCGGAGCGCCTGCGGGCTCTCGAACTCGCTCACGTGCACGAGGCCGGCAACGCCTTCTTCGATAGACGCCAAGGCGCCATGCTTGTTGTATTTGATGACGACGCCCGGCACCTCCATGCCTTTCTTGTAGCGTTCGCCCGCCGTGTGCCACGGGTTCTCCTTGAGTGCCTTCACGGAAAGCGACACCTTGCCGTCCTTGATGTCGATTATCTTCACCTTCACCTTGTCGCCCACGGCAAACAAGGCGCGTGGGTCTTCGATGAGCCCCCAGTCGAGCTCGCTGATGTGCACGAGGCCTTCGAGTCCCGCCTCGAGCCGCACGAAGACGCCAAAGTCCACCACGCCCGTCACTTCGCCTTCTACCGTGTCGCCCACCTGGTACTTGTCGATGAGCGAAGCCTTCTCCTCTTCTTCATTGCCCGTGCGCTCCGAGAAGATAAGCTTGCCCTCCTTCGCGTCCGCAGTGATGATGCGCACCGCGAGCGTCTTGCCGACGAGCTTCATGAGCTCGGCAAGGATCTTTTCCTTGTCGCCGTCCGCTACGCGCGGATAGTGGTCTTTAGAGAGCTGCGAAGCGGGGAGGAAGCCCGAGATGCCCTGCCACGAAAGCATGAGGCCGCCCTTGTTCGCTTCCAAGACCGGCAGCGTGTAGACGCTCTGGCCGGCGATAGCCTGCTCGGCTTCGCTCCAGATGGCCGCCTGGCGCGCCTCTTTAAGCGAAAGCTCGATGTAGCCATCGCGACCGGCCGGGTCGACGACCTTCGCCGAAATCGTATCGCCCATGTTCGCTTTGCGTAGCACGTCGGCGGCGTTCAGGAACTCGCGGCCGTAGATGAGGCCGGTGCCGAACGGCGGCAGGTCGACGTACACGCGGCCGCGGTTCATGGCCACGATAGTGCCTTCTACCAGGTCGCCGTTCGCCGGCGGGGTAGGAATCTGCGCGGCAAAAGCGCTCATCGGGCTTTCGGGCGCGATGGCGATGGTTGCTGCCTTCTTTTCTGCCGGCGCTTCCGCGACGACGTTCGTTTCTTCACTCATTATTATAGTCGTGCCGGGGTTCGAGTCGCGGTGTCCGGCCTTGCGGCCGAAGGGTTAATCGCGAACCTAATGCCCACACGAGAGGTACGGCCGCACTGTAGCATGGGGAAGAGAAAAAGAAAAGGGCGCGCCGCAAGCGGCGCGCCCAAGCACTCAGGAAGCTTTTTCGTCAATTCGATTAACGATAGCCTCTTCAATCCGACTTGAGTAGAGAACGGCGGCCTGGTAGGCGATTGACCCCTTTTCCGAAAGCGCCATTTTCTTCATGGCTTCGAAAAGAGAATTCAACATCTCTCTGCCACTTGCCGTCGAGAATTCTGCTACCGGCACCATGATGATCTCCTCCTTACAGCTCGTAGGTAGCCCCGGTTCTGTCCTTGTAGATTTTGCCGTTCACGCGAACGACATGAAGCGTTTCGGAACGTTTCTTGCCGTTTGCGCCTTTCGTGATAACCACGATCTGCGCACGGCTGTTGTCGCTGCTGCGACTGATAATCTGAACCTTCATCGGACTTCTCCTTTACGGTCGGATGGAAAGAACCCAGCGCCCTTCCCTAATCCTTTGCTATGCTAGCATACCAACTCTATCTTGTCAAGCGATTTTGAAAATAGCGCGGTGAGGGAGATAAAAAAGCAAGCAAATACGCCATAAAATAAGGGCGCGCCGTTAGGCGCGCCCGGGGGTTAGTACAACGATACGCCGGAATCCTTACTCGGTTTGAAGTCATCCGGCGTTTTGTCGCCGGAAATGAGCTGCGACAGCACCCGCTTATAGGTGTGCGGGTCGGAAGGGTTGTTGACCTGCTCGTGGCCAGCAATCGTTTCGAATTCGTCGCGTACCTCTTTGGTGAGAACCATTACTACATTCCCCTTGGATCCTTGCGGACGCACAATGCGCCGCTTCTCATCCGCGAAAGTGTATAACCTAGGATGGTTTGACTGTCAAGAAGACGCGCGCCGCGAAGCGGCGCGCGTCTTCCGACTCCCTTCAAAAACTAGAAGCCGTTGTCTTTCTCAGCACGCGGAGCATCTTCTGGCTTGTAGTGCGGATCAAACGTCGTCCCGCCGCCGCCCTGAATCTTGGTTACCTTCGACATATGTCTCGCGGTTATGGATACCCTTTTATGGTAGCACTCAGGCGCATTTTTTGGTACAATACATGCACCTATGGTGATAACCCATCACGGCGGGCAGTGCTTCAAGGTCACCTTCGGCGACCTTACGCTCGCTTTCGACCCCATCTCCAGGAAAGGCACGCTGCCCGCGGTAAAATTCGGCGCCGACATCGCGCTCGTTTCGCGCAATCACCCTGATATGAACGGGCTCGAAGAAGTGACCTATGGCGATACGGTGCCGTTTGCCATCACAGGACCGGGCGAATACGAACACTCAGGCGTCACGGTGCGTGGGTTTTTGTCGCATTCAAAATATGGCTTGAAGAAGGGTGAAGAAGAAGCGCTCAACACCGTCTACGCGGTGAATTTGGAAGACATGACTTTGGTGCACTTGGGCGCGCTTTCCGACAAAGAGCTTTCAAAGGAAGCGCGCGAAGGCATGGGCGAAATCGATGTGCTCTTCGTGCCGGTCGGCGACGAGGGCGTATTGAAGGCTTCCGACGCGCACGAGCTCGCGGTGTCTCTCGAGCCAAAAATAATCGTGCCGATGCACTGGAGCGGCATGGGCGCGCCGAAGTCGCTCGAAGCCTTCCTCAAAGAAGAGGGCGGTGCGGCTGAAAAGGTGGATAAGCTCACGCTCAAGAAGAAGGACCTTGTGGGGCGCGATGGGAGTATAATCGTTCTAACGGCATAGCCATGAAGATTACGCATCACATCGAGCGGGCGAAGGCGCAGCCGCACCACGTAAAGAAGCGCATCACCTTCGGTGTGGCTGGCGCGGCTGCGGGGCTCGTGGCCGTGGCGTGGCTCGGGGTTTCGCTCTCGACCGGCGCGTTCATCATCCACCCGAGCAACTTTGCCGCGGCGACCGAAGGCGCGACGAGTCCCGACGCGACCGCCGGCATGAGCGCATCGCAGCTCGCGGGCGTAGCCGCAGCGGCGCAAGGTTCGCAGGCGAGTGCGCCCGCGCACATCGAGATTGTGGACGCGAGCACCACGCCGGCCACGACCACGCAAGCCACGGTGATTCCATTCTAATTTTCATGGATAGCGATTAACGACATGGCACGCGAGAAGAAAAACAGCGCCCCGAATGAAGGCGCGGCGCCGCAAAGCGGCGCCGCGGCCAATATAATCCCGCAGCCCATCGTTGCGGAGATGCGCACGTCGTTCATCGACTACGCGATGAGCGTCATCACCGACCGCGCGCTGCCCGACGTGCGCGATGGGCTCAAGCCGGTGCACCGTCGCATCTTGTACTCGATGTACGAGAACGGGAACTTCGCGAGCGGCAAAACCAAAAAGAGCGCAACGGTGGTGGGCGACGTGATAGGCAAGTACCACCCGCACGGCGACCTTGCCGTGTACGACGCCATGGTGCGCCTCGCGCAAGAATTTTCTACGCGCTACCCGCTCATCATCGGCCAGGGCAACTTCGGCTCGGTCGACGGCGACTCGCCGGCGGCATACCGCTACACCGAAGCCAAGATGTCGCGCATCGGCGGCGAAATCCTCGCCGACCTCGAAAAAGAAACGGTCGACTGGGTGCCGAACTATGACGCCACCAAACAGGAGCCGCGCGTCTTGCCGGCAGCCGTGCCGAACCTCCTCCTCAACGGTGCCTTGGGCATCGCGGTCGGCATGGCCACCAACATTCCGCCGCACAACCTGCGCGAAGTGATCGCCGCGACCATTCATTTGATAGACAACCCGGACGCCACCACCGACGACCTGCTCGAATTCGTGCAGGGGCCCGACTTCCCGCTTGGCGGAATCGCGTTCAATCGCGCCGACATGAAGCACGCGTACGGCACGGGCAAGGGCCCCGTGGTCGTGCGTGGCGAAGCGGAGATCGTGGAAGACGGCAAGAAAGACACGAAAATCGTCATCACCTCGCTCCCGTTCCGCGTGAACAAAGCGGAAATGATTGCGAAGATTGCCGACCTCGTGGGGCAGAAGCGCATCGAAGGCATCCGCGACCTGCGCGACGAAAGCGCAGAAGACATCCGCGTGGTGGTCGACCTGAAGGGCACTGCGCACCCGCAAGCCGTGCTGAACGCCTTGTACAAGCACACCGAGCTCGAAAGCACGTTCCACTACAACATGCTTGCCCTGGTCGACGGCGTGCCGCAGACCCTTTCGCTCGCCGCCATGCTCGAGCATTTTGTGGGGCACCGCCGCACTGTCGTAAAGAAGCGCACGGAGTACGACCTCAAGAAGGCCGAAGAGCGCGAGCACATCTTGCTCGGTCTCTCTAAAGCGCTCGATCACATCGACGAAATCGTCGCGCTCATAAAGAAGTCGCCCGACGTGTCGACGGCAAGCGAGGCGCTCCAAAAAAAGTTCAAGTTCTCGCCACTCCAGGCCGCGGCCATCCTCGAGATGCGGCTCTCTAAGCTCGCCGGCCTTGAGCGCAAGAAGATCGAAGACGAGCTCCACGAGGTGCAGGAACTCATCGAGAAGCTCAAGAAGATTCTCTCGAGCGCCAAGACCATTCTGGCCGAGGTGAAGAAAGAGCTTGAAGCCATCGCAGAAAAATACGGCGACGATCGCCGCACCAAGATCGTGAAGGGCGGCGTGAAGAATATTTCCGTCGAAGACCTCGTGCCCGCCGAAGAGAGCATGCTCGTCCTCACCCAGGGCGGCTACGTGAAGCGCACGAACCCGGCCGAGTATCGCAAGCAGAAGCGCGGCGGCGTGGGCGTGGTAGACATCGCGACCAAAGAAGAAGACGTGGTGACGCACTTCCTCGTGGCGAACACGCACTCGAACCTGCTGTTCTTCACTTCCGCCGGCAAGGTGTACCAGCTGAAGATGTACGAGATTCCGGAAGGCAAGCGCGCGACCAAGGGCAAGAGCATCATGAACTTCCTGCCCTTGGCGGGTGAAGAATCAGTCACGAGCATCCTCGAAGTGCCGAAGGGCGCGGCACTCGACGCATCCTCAATCGTGCTCGTCACCAAAGACGGCGTGGTGAAGCGCGTTTCGGCGAAGAGCTTTAGCGACGTGCGAAAGAGCGGCATCATCGCCATCAACCTTAAGAAGGAAGATGCGCTCATCGCCGCTGGCGTTGCGGAAGAAAGCGACACGGTCTCGGTGGTTTCTGCCAAAGGCCAGAGCATCCGCTTCGACGTGGAAGACGTGCGCGAGATGGGGCGCACGGCAGGCGGCGTGCGCGGCATGAGCGTGAAGAAGGGCGACAAAGTGGTTTCGGCAGAAGTCATTCCCGCCGCGCTCGAAAAAGACGCCGCGATTCTCGTGGTCATGAGCCATGGCTACGGCAAGCACACGCCGCTTTCCGAATACAAAGTGCAGGGCAGGGGCGGCAGCGGCATCAAGACCGCAGAGGTCACGCCGAAGACGGGCGAAGTCATCGGCGCGCGCGTCCTCACGGGCGACTTTAACGACGACGAGCTCGTCGTCGTGTCGAAGAAAGGTCAGGTCATCCGCACGAGTATCGGCGAAATCCGCTCGGCCAGCCGCGCGACCCAAGGCGTCCGCATCATGAAAATGCGCGAAGGCGACTCCATCGCTTCCATGGTTGCGCTTTAGGCGAGCCCGCCAAAAGTCCCATCTGCTTTGTTGCTCGCTCCGGTGCTCCCTCACCGTACCAGCACGTACGGCTCGGTTTGCTCCTCGCTCGCGCCTCGCATCTGGGCGCTTTTGACTGCGCTCGCGTTGCATGAAATTTGCTCATAATTGAGAAAGGGCCATACTATCCATATGAAGTACAGTGAATTACAAAGAACGCAAATTGGATGGGAGCTCGAAACTCTAAGAGTGCGGTCTGATTTGATGCCTAAGACTTTTGAGTTAGGGAACGCTCGTTTATCTAAGCTTCGTAATGATGAGTCGTATCTTGAAATGGTACTTGTTCATTCTCAGGTTATTGAGCATTACATAAGACACATACTTAACATTTATGCGACCCAACGGCGGATATTAAAGATTTTGGGTCAATATGATCCATATGCAGAAATCAAGTTAAATATCGACGACGATGAACCACTTGGTCCGCTAATCGGAACACTGACACGCTTTATTGGAAAAACGGCCTTGATTGGAGAACTTAATCGATTCAACAATGAGCTGAAGAGAGAAGTTGCTCATCATATATTTGACGGCTCAAAAGACGTCGAGACATTTGAACAAAGAATAGAAGAGTACTTTGATCGGAGTGATGATGGTAAATTCCGAGTAGTTGTAAACGGATTGCGACAAGTTCGAAAAGAGGCTAATAACAAGATAAAAGCTCTAGTTGAAGATATTAAAGCTTCGAAAAAATGAAACTAATAATTATTAACGGGCCGACGGGCGTGGGGAAGTCGACCCTTGCAGCGCGGCTGCATGAGGAGATGCCGTCGTCGGTGTTGCTCGACATAGACGAGCTTCGTCGCACGATTCCTAACTACCGCGAACGGGGCGAGGAGAGTTTGCGCCTTGCATACGACATGGCGGCGGGGGCCATTGGCAACGCTCACCAGGCCGGCAAGGACGTCATCGTAGACAAAACCATCGGCGACGAAAGCATTTTCGAGCGCTTTATGGAAGCGGCGCGCGAGCATGGCGCGGAAGCATATGAGTTCCTGCTTTTTGGGAGTAAAGATAGCGTCCAGGCTCGTGCGGATGCGCGCGGCTACCGGCCAGGCTCGCTCCTTACGCCCGAGAAAGTCGGCATGCACTGGGAGCGTGCGAATGAACTCAAAGACAAGCGACCCAACGCCATGGTAATAGATACCAGTAACCTTTCGTCAGAGGAAGTTTTCAAGACTGTTTCTGCGAAAGTGCTAGGCTAGGGGCATGAAAACCTCGCTGCACAGGATATATACGGAGGACGGGTTGGAGCTCCACGGTGTGCTCTATGCGCCGGATGCGGGCACGAAGAAAGTGCTCGTGCATGTGCACGGCATGGGCGGTAATTTCTACGAGAATAAATACCCTGACGCACTCGCCAAGACGCTGACAGACGCCGGGTTTGCGTTTTGCACTTTCAATAATCGGGGGACGGAAATGATTAAGGAGACGTACCGCGTAGCGGAGGACGGCTCGCAAGAAATCGTGCGCGTGGGCACGGCATACGAAAAGTTTGCGGATAGCGTCCTCGATATAGATGCGTCGTTTGATTTCGCGCAGAAACAGGGGTTCGAAGAAATACACCTCTCGGGCCACAGTCTCGGGGCGCCAAAGGCCGCGTACTACCTCGCGAAGCGTTCGGATGCATCGATTCGCTCCGTCCTCTTTTTGTCGCCCGCCGACATGCTCGGCCTCGTGCGTGCCGATACGAAGAGGTTTGAGCAGGACATTGCAGAAGCGACCCAGATGGCGAGCGAAGGGAGGGGCGAAGATCTGCTGCCGCGCTGGGTGTGGGGCGAGTACCCGATTTCTGCACGCACCTATCTTGATTTGTTTGCAGACGATTCCGAGGCGGCCATCTTCAACTTTTATAATCCGAACGACCCGCTTGAGCTCCTGGGCAAGATTCGCATCCCGGCGTTTGCAGTAATGGGGCGCAAGGACGACGCGCTCGTGATACCCATCGAGGATACGTTCAATCGGCTCGAACAGGCGCTAACCGCGAGTCCGAAAGTAGAAACGAGGATTTTGGGCGACGCAGACCACGGCTACCGCGGAGACGAACAGGCACTGGCTGATGTAGTGCGGGCTTGGTTAGTGTCGGCACCAACGCAGGGTGCGGCGAATTAGGCATTTACGAAATACCTATATATGTGGAGAGGCGCGCCCCGAAGGGGCGCGCCATGGTATTTTTTATGCATGACCGGCTCGTTTAGTGAACCGCGCGAAGTCGCGTTGCAGCTTGGCCTCCACGAAGGCGCCAAGGTCGCCGACTTTGGCACCGGCAGCGGCCACTACG
>JAKAGB010000026.1 GCA_021817705.1 bacterium
CGAACGCGTTCGCGACCGGGCGCGACGAGAAGCACGCAGTGGTGTGCGCCACGACCGGACTCCTCAGCATGATGAACCGCACGGAGCTCGAAGGCGTCATCGCGCACGAGATGAGCCATATCAAGAATCGCGACATCCTGCTTATGACCGTGGCCGTGGTGCTCGCAGGGTTCGTGGCAATCCTCGCGCAGATTTTCATCCGCATGTCGTTTTGGGGTGGCGGGCGGCGCGACGACAACGGCGGCAACGGCTTGTTTGTGGCGCTCGCCATTGTGGGCATCATACTCGCGCCGCTTGCCGCGAAGCTCATCGAGCTCGCTATCAGCCGTCGCCGCGAATACCTGGCCGATGCCTCCGGCGTCTTGCTTACGCGCTACCCAGAGGGCCTCGCCTCCGCGCTCGGGAAGCTCGGCGCGTACCAGGCACCCATGCAGCACCCGCACCTTGCGACCGCGCACCTGTTCATAAACGACCCGTTCGGCGCGCAGAAAGGGCAGGGCGGCTCGGCCGGCTGGGTTGAGCGCCTCTTCTCGACCCACCCGCCCATACAAGACCGCATCCAGGCCTTGCTTGGCAAAAAATCGTAGCGTATCCTAGAGAGCCAGAAGCCCTTCTTGAGGAGCGTTCTCCATGGCTCGTAGCGCAGACGCAGACCGCGCCCGCTGTCGCGAAGTCTTTCTCGGTAAACGCTTGAAGCTCATACTCTTTGCGAAGCGTCACCCGCGCGCCTATGCGAAGGCGTGCATCGCTCGCGCGCGCGTCCGTCGGCGCAGGTTTCTGCGCATGACGGAGCCTTCGATTCCGCACGCGGATGAGCTCACCTGTCTCACCACCAAAGAGATTCTCGCGCTCACGCGCTAACTCCAAAGGCGGCACCCCCGTGCCGCCTTTTCATTTTTCTGGTATAACACAACGGCATACGGAGGCGTCGCATAGTGGTCTAGTGCACCGCCTTGGAAAGGCGGCAGGCGGGAAACTGCCTCGAGAGTTCGAATCTCTCCGCCTCCGCCCGGATTATCTGCTATAGGAAGACCCGTAGACTCAAGACATGGAAAAATTCCCAAGCTCACGAAACAATATCCTTGAGCGCGCATCTGTCCCTAAAGTAGAGGTGGAGCCTGAATTTGTTGAGTTCGCGCCTCAGGAATTCATAGATAATCCTCTGGAATACTTTGAACGTGAAGGCAAGAATGTAAAATCCGGAGAGATCAAATACGACGAGGCGGGCATAGTTCGAGAAGACCCGACGGCGGTTAAGGACCTGCCCACTTGGAGGAATGCCGTAGGGGCAGAAATCAAAACTGTCGGCAGGCGGGTTAACACGGCCAAGGGGGCTGTCGGAGAATCGGGTGACCCATTTCACGAATACAAAATCCTTGAACGGCTTGCTCGTCTAGGGCTTCCAGCCGCAAAGCCCATAGCCAAGGCGGAACAAGCCGGGATGCACGTCATCGTCATGGAGCGCATCCCTGGCGTCCGTTGGTCGGAACGCGATTCGTTACGTCTCAAGGAAAGCGGATACTCTGATGATGATATCGCCGCGCTCATGACTGAAGCTGAGCACAAGATGAGTGAACTCGAAGCTCGCTTCGATGAAGCGGGCGTCATTCGCGGGTGGAAGCTGAAGGATATGGTTTTTGAAGTAGATGTGCCGAACAAGAAAATCCTTTCAATAGTTCCTACAGACTGGGAGCGCACAAAAATCCTGGAGAAGGAGTAGTCATCCGCAACGCACGGAGTCGTGGCATACTAGACGTATGCGCTCGCCGCTCGACCTCTTCGTCATACGGCTCGGCTGGCAGTTCGCCAATACGCTCCTCCTCATCGCGAGCGTCATCGCGTTCTTTTTCCTTGTCCGCGAACCCGCTGTCCATGCATTCATTGCGGGGGCGGGGCACTGGGGCTACCTGGGCGCGTTCCTCACGGGCGGGTTCTTCGTGCTCACGTTTACGGTCGCGCCCGCTACCGTGGTGCTCTATGCGCTCGCGCACGCGCTTTCTCCATGGCCGCTCATTCTTGCGGCGAGTGCCGGCGCGGTTACGGGCGACTACCTCATATTCCGTTTCCTGCGCGAGCGGCTGCTCGTTGAGTGGGCGCCGGTATTGGCGAAGCTCGCTGGTTCGCCGCTCGGCGAGCTGTTTTCGTCGCCCTTTTTCGCGTGGCTGCCCCCCGTCGTGGGCGCGCTCATCATCGCCTCGCCATTCCCCGACGAGCTCGGCCTCGGGCTCCTCTCAATTTCGCGCTTCGAGCGCCGCAAGGTGCTCCTCTTCACCTTCGTGCTGAACGCGGTCGGTATCGCGCTCTTCGTCTTTGCAGCGCGCGCCATGTAGGACATCTGGTTGGCGGGAGCGAGCGGTAAGTGTCCTTTAAGACGAGCATAAAGGACATCGTTGAGAGAACCAATTTCTGCGCCGAATGTCCTTTATTTTCGCGTCAAAAATTCGTGTCCCTTATGTCCGACTGTGGATAACAAAGGACACCATTTTTCTGCGCGTGTCCGATGTCTTTTATAGCAAGGAAATACGCCGTAAATTTGCAAAAACGCCGATACGTTTCCGCATCCACTATCCACAGGGTTTTCCGCTGTCGCAGCGGTAAAATACCCTCATCGATTTATTAATTTTGCTCTTTCTCGCCATGCCCAAAGCCGCCCCGTCACCCGTGAAGAATCGCACCGCAGCGCCTGCGCGCACGAAGAAACCGAAAGCCGCAGAGGTCTCTAAAGAAACGAAAAAATATCGCGAACTCGTGCCGCAAATCGAGAAGCGCGACGGGCGTTTTGCGCCATTCGATTTCGACAAGATAGTTTCTGCGATCTGGAAGAGCATGATGGCAGCGGAAGAGGGCACGAAAGAAGACGCGGTGTTGGTGGCGCATCAGGTAGCAGGCGAGCTCGCACGCTTCTCGAAGAAGTACAAGAACTTCCTGCCGAACGTGGAGGGCATTCAGGACTCGGTGGAGAAGTACCTCATATTGAATGACTTCGTAAAGGCGGCGAAGGCGTACATCCTGTACCGCGACAAGCGCGCGCAGATGCGCTCGGTGCGCGTCGAGATTCCGGCGCACGTGCAGAAGCTCGCGGACGAGAGCAAGAAATATTTCGCTCACAATCCGCTCGGTGAGTTCGTATACCTGCGCACCTATGCGAAATGGATTCCATCGGAAGGTCGGCGCGAGACCTGGATTGAGACTGTCGACCGCTACATGGGCTTCATGAAAGAGAACCTCGGCGCGAAATTGAAGGACGCCGAATACGCGGAACTGCGCGAGGCGATCCTTTCGCAGCAAGTCATGCCCTCCATGCGCCTCATGCAGTTTGCCGGCGACGCGGCGCGACAGTCGAACGTGTGCGCATACAACTGCTCGTACATCGCGCCATCGAAGCTCCGCGACTTCGCGGAAATCATGTACATCTCCATGCGCGGTACAGGCGTGGGGTACTCGGTCGAAAGCCAGAATGTGCAGGCGCTGCCGCAAATAAAGTACCAGGCGGGCAAGAAGCTGCCGACGCACGTGGTCGCTGACTCCGCCGAAGGCTGGTGCGATGCGCTCACCTTGGGTCTCGAGACCTGGTACGACGGCAAGGATGTCGATTTCGATTTCAGCCTCGTGCGTCCGGCTGGCGCGCGCTTGAAGACGATGGGCGGCAAAGCCTCGGGCCCCGAACCGCTCAGGAATCTCCTTGCCTTCGCGCGCGAGCGCGTGCTTGCGCGCCAGGGCCGTCGCCTGAAGAACATCGACGCGCATGACATCATCTGCAAGATAGGCGAGTGCGTGGTGGCGGGCGGCGTGCGCCGTTCGGCCATGATTTCGCTCTCCGACCTCGACGACAGCGACCTGCGCGACGCGAAGAAAGGCCAGTTCTTCCTTAGCGACCCGCACCGCTCCATCGCGAACAACTCCGCCGTGTACACCGAGAAGCCAACGAACGAAGAGTTCATGGACGAGTGGGTGGCGCTCATGAAGAGCCACAGCGGCGAACGCGGCATCTTTAACCGCGGCGGACTTATGCAGCAGCTGCCGAAGCGTCGCCTCGAAAATTGGGAGAAGGCCGGCTACGTGGAGAACGGCCGCGTGATGCAGCCGGCGGGCACGAACCCGTGCGGCGAAATCATCCTGAAGTCGAAGCAGTTCTGCAATCTCTCCGAGGTCATCGCACGCGCCGACGACACGAAGGAGTCGCTCCTAAAGAAAGCGCGCCTCGCCACCATCCTCGGCACGTACCAGTCCACGCTCACTTCGCTGCCGTATCTTTCGAAAGAGTGGCAGAACAATTGCGAGAGCGAGCGCTTGCTCGGCGTCTCCATTACCGGCCAGTGGGACAGCCCGGCCGTGCGCGACGCGGACGTGCTCGACGCGATGCGCGCAGAGACCGTGAAGGTGAACAAGAAGTACGCGGACCGCTTCGGTGTGAACGCGTCCACGGCGATTACCGCGGTGAAGCCGTCCGGCACGGTCTCGAAGACGTTCGACGTGTCGAGCGGCATGCACGCGCGCTATGCGCCGTACTACCTGCAGCGCATTCGCATCAGCGCCACCGACTCGCTCTTCAAGATGATGCGCGACCAGGGCGTGCCGTTCTATCCGGAAGTGGGGCAGACCACCGAGAACGCGAACACCTTCGTGCTCGAGTTCCCCGTGAAGGCGCCCGAGGGCGCGGTGTGCAAAGACGATTTGAGTGCGCTCGATCAGCTCGCGCACTGGAAGCTCGTGAAGGAGCACTACACCGAGCACAATCCGTCCGTCACTATCTCCGTGGGTGATGAAGAATGGATCGCGGTCGCCAACTGGGTGTATGCCAACTGGGACATCGTGGGCGGTTTGTCATTCTTGCCGCGCGACGGCCACGTGTACCGGCTGGCGCCGATGGAGGCAATCACCAAAGAGAAGTACGACGAGCTCGTCTCGCGTTTCCCCAAGGTGGACTACGCGCGCCTCATCCAGTACGAGCTTTCGGACGAGACGGAGCAGAAGAAGGAGCTCGCGTGCGTGGCGGGCGTGTGCGACATAGAGGTGTAAGCGCGCGCCGCTTCGCGGCGCGCGGTTTTGTGCGCTCACTCGCAGCAATCAAGCCGAGAGCCGCGTCGGCGCCCCCAGCGGGGCGCCCGCGCTCTTCCTCGCTCCGCGCAGACCTCGCAGACTCGGCACCATGCCTGCCTCGCGCCGTATCCTCGGCGCGAGCATCGCCCCTCGAAGACTCGGGCGATGGCTCCGCTCCGGACGCTCTCGACTCGCTTGCCGCTCGCTCGCGCTTCCATCGCGACGACATGCACAAAGAAAAAGGGCGCCCTCTGCGGGGCGCCCTTTGGTTTTTGGTCAGCAGAGCCTTACTGCTTATGGTAGTGACAGTGAGCCTGTGCATACCAGGTATGCACAATTACGGGGTTTCCTACTTTCTTGCGCGCCCGCCGCGGCTCCGCTCGGCTCCACCGAAGGTTCCTGCAAATAAGCTAGGTCAGACCTGCCCCCCCGCTTTTGCAATCAAAGAAAAAGGCGCGCCCGAAGGCGCGCCGTTCCCGAAACTGGAATCCACTACTAATGCGCCACTGCATATTGGCCCTGTGGATCGCCTGCATAAGGAGCATTAGCGGTCATCACTTTAACCTTTTGTCCCGTCATTAGCCGATCAAGCGTCCAGACCAAGACGGGCACCTTGAATTTTGTGCAGTCGATGGGTGACTTTGCAACATATGCAACACCTGCAGTCGTCGGGTGAAAGAAACCGCGGCCTACGGTCGGCTGGCGTTCGACTTCGCACACCACGCGGGTCTGAGCGTGGGTAATTGCCGTCAAGCTGAAGGTGGGACTCGCCTCGTCCACGCCCGGCCATATTTTTTCCTCGCCGTGAATGGCGATGAAGATGCCTACCACGGCGATAAGAATGGCGAAGATGCCCGTGAGCCAGTCTTCCCAGTCAAATGTGCGCGCAGTTGCTGAAAGAGCCTGTGCCATTTCGAGAACCTCCTTGTTTCTTGAGACGCGGCGAAAAGCCACTAAATTCCAATCGAAATATAATGCTCTTGCTTAAGTCTGTCAAGCATTTTTGCAGCGCCACGACATTCCTGTGCATACCAGGTATGCACATGAACTGCGGCGTACGGACGATGGACGACTTCGTAAGTCGTCCATAAAGACGCATCCCCGCGGCGGAGCCGCGGGGATGCGATGGTTTTGGACTGGGGTAGTAAGCCGGGTTCTGTCTGTCCCGCGCCGCGAAGCGGCGCGGGGACGGGCGGTCATGTATCTGGGACGTTCGTCGCCGAACGCCTCGAGCGGCACTTCGCGCGATTGCTCGTGCGACACGGCCTTGCACGCGGGTAAGGGTTTGTTCGTTGCACCCGTGCCTTTCGACACGATTGTTCCCGGAAGGAACCCGCAGCCTTGCGGCCTTGGCGTCACTGTAGTCACCTCTATCCTCACGGACGACAGGAATTACCTGCTACCTTTTGCCCGTCACACTGCAGGAGTGTGTCGGGCTCTCGTGCCCGGACTTTCCTCCCGCCCGCACTAAAAGTGCGGCGGGCGACTGCCTTGCCCAGTCCGTGCGGATTATAGCACGCACGGGCTGGGTGTCTATGCATGCGCAAAGTGGGGAAAAGTTGCGCGCGCCCCGGGAGGGGCGCGCGGTATACTGCTCTGTATTATTCCGTTCGATTATATACGCATTCGTACCTATGCCTCCCCAGCAATCCGTTCGTGCACCGCGCTCACTTGAGCGCTTCGGCGTGTGGGCGCTCATCGCGACTCTCATCGCGGCACTCGTCATCGTTATCCCGTTCGGTTCCGTGCCGTTTGCCGCCACGAAGACTTTCGTACTCGGCGCCGGCGCGCTTATCACGCTCGCGCTCTACATCCTCGCGCGCCTCTCGCGCGGCAACGTCATCCTGCCGCCGATGCTCCTCGTCGGTGCGCTTTGGCTCCCGGTAGTCGCCTACGCGCTCTCGATGCTCTTTTCGGGCGCATCCGGCGGCATGGCGCTCTGGGGCTCGGCACTCGAACCGGACACCGTCGGATTCATGCTGGTCGCCGCATTCCTCGGTACCCTGGCGGCGTTCACGGTGCGACGCGCGGAACAGTTCCGCGCATTCCTTACCGCGGCTGCTTATGCGTTCGGCGCCGTAGTAGTAGTGCAGGCGCTCATCATCATCGTGGGGCAGTTCGCACCGAACACGGTGTCGCCGGCGCTCTCCATCGTCGGTTCTTCGAGCGACCTTGCGCTCATCCTCGGCCTCGGGGTCGTCGTGTCGCTCATCACGCTGCGACTCATCGAGGTCTCGAGCCGCACGCGCCTGTGCCTCATCATCGCGGGCGCCGTATCGCTCGTACTCCTCGCCGCACTTAACAACTCGCTCGTGTGGGTCTTGGTCGCGCTCATCTCTTTGGGTCTCTTCGTGGAAGCGGTCATGCGCCGCGCACCGGGGCAGGGAACGGAGCTCGACCTCGAAGACACGGAGGTGGTCGGAGAATCGGACGGCTCGATGGGACATGGTGCGCGCCCGCTTACGTTCCCCCTAATCGTGCTCGCCATCTCGCTCTTCTTCCTCATCGGCGGCACCTTGGGCGGCGCGTTCGCGAATGCGCTCCATATAAATGTGCTCGACGTGCGCCCGTCGTGGAGCTCCACCTGGAACGTGGCGAGCCACGTGTATGGCAGCTCGCCGATATTCGGCTCGGGCCCGGGCACCTTCGGCTCTGAGTGGCTCAAGTATCGCGACGCGTCCCTCAACTCCACCGTATTCTGGAGCATCGACTTCACCTCGGGCATCGGGTTCATCCCGACTTCGCTCGTCTCGACCGGCATCCTCGGGCTTCTCGCATGGCTCGGACTTCTCGGGCTCTTCCTGTGGGTCGGATTCCGACAGCTCCTTACACGCGCGCCCGAAGACCGCTTCATGAACTTCGTGTCCGTGCTGTCGTTCGTGTCGGCCGCGTACCTCTTTGCGGGCGCCTTGTTCGGCTTGCCCAGCTCTGAAGTGCTCGTACTCGCCTTCGTCTTCACCGGCCTCTTCGCTTCGACGGTGCGCTATGGCGCCGGCAAGACACAGTGGGGCATCGCGTTCGCGCGGAGCCCGCGCGTCGGGTTCGTCATCGTATTCTCCCTCACGCTCCTCCTGCTCGCTTCCGTCGCTGCGGCATACGCGCTCGTAGAGCGCTACGTGGCGAACGTCGACCTTGCGCAAGCGAACGCCGCGCTCTCTGCAGGCAACCTCACGACCGCCGCGAGCGCCGCGCAGAATTCGCTCGCGTTCGCGCAGTCGGCAACGGCGTACCAGATCGAAGCTACCGTCGCGAGCGCGCAGCTCGGACAGATTGCCGCGTCTACCACGATGGCCGCAGCGGACGCGCAGAAAGCCTTCCAGGCAGCGTTGAGTAACGGCATCAACGCGGCCTTGACGGCGACGCAGATCGCTCCGAACGATTATCAGAACTGGCTCGCGCTCGGCGGTCTCTACGCGCAGGCGGTGCCGCTTAAGGTGCAGGGCGCGTACGACAGCGCGAAGACCGCGTACCAAAAAGCGGAGGCGCTCGCGCCGACGAACCCGCAGATTCCGTACGCCTTGGCGCAGCTCGACATTGCGAACAAGGATACCAAGAGCGCCGAGGCCGACCTCCAGAAGGCAATCAGCCTGAAGCAGGATTACACGGCGGCCATCTACCTGCTCTCGGAACTCTACGTACAGGACGGCAACCTGAAGGACGCGCTCACGAGCGCGAAGGCGGCAGCGTACTTCACGCCCTCTGACCCGAACGTGCTCTTCCAGGTGGGCGTGCTCTCGGCGGCAAGCAATGACCTGCCGACTGCGGTTTCGGCACTGTCGGCGGCGGTCTCGGTGAACCCGCAATTCGCGAACGCGCGCTACTTCCTTGCGGCAGTGTACGCGAAGCAGGGCGACTACACGGACGCCGTGACGCAGGTGCAGGCAATCTCGGCAATGTCGGCCGACAACGCGAAAGCGGTGGCGAGTACGCTCGCATCGCTA
>JAKAGB010000027.1 GCA_021817705.1 bacterium
TGAGCACATCGGCCCAGGTAGTGAACACCATAGGGATTGCTTTTATTTGGATTAAATACCCGCCTAACTGCGAGCACTTCCTTCTATTATAGCGAAGACTGCGGCTCCCGGGCGGGATGCCTGGGCGGGTGTGGATAGGGGAATAAGCCACGAGGCGCAAAGAATGAGGGTAAGCTTTGCCCCTTTCTGCGTACCCCTTGTTGCTTTTTTAATTCACCCCTATCTTGTCGAGCAGTATGCGGTGCGAATAGTCAAAGATGTCGCGCAGGAGGCGGTCGTACACGCCCATGCGGTAGCGGAAGTCCGTGGTCGGGAACGCAGCATAGCGGATTTCTCGGCCGAGCTCCGCTTCGAGCGAACGCACCGCGTTCGCGAGCGCGCGCGTGTTCAAGGTGTCCCCCACCACGAGCAGGTCTGCCTGCGATTCTTCGGTGGCGGTAAAGAGACCCGAGAGCACCACCAGTTTTAGATTGCCCGCACGCTTCAAAGCGGCAAGGATGTCGTTCGAGCGCACGCTGGTCGAAGCGCGTATGAACGCGTCGAGCGCGGCAAGGTGCTCGAACTTTGGATTCACGCGGAAGGTCGCCGAGCCGCCCGTTTTTTTCTGAATGATGCCGGCGGCAAGGAGCACGGCAAGCTCGCGGCGCGCTGCCGGCTTCGCGATTTTCGTACGCGCTACCACTTCGTCGAGCGTATAGACGGTGTCTTGATTGAACAGGAAGAGACGCAAGAGCTTGAGGCGCGCAGCCGACCCGAAGAGCTTGGCGAGGGGTTCCATAGACCTGGCTAGTCTAAGCGTGCCGGCGCAGAAATGCAAAAACGCGCGACCCGCAACGGGTCGCGCGTTTTTGTGGTTTGATTTTTGCCGAAACGATTTATTTGAGCGTCACTTTGGCTCCTGCAGCCTCGAGCTTCGTCTTGAGCTCTTCGGCGTCTTCCTTCTTCATGCCCTGCTTCACCATGGACGGCGCGCCGTCCACGAGGTCCTTCGCCTCCTTGAGGCCGAGACCGAGCGCTTCCTTCACCGCTTTGATGACGGCGATCTTCTGCGCACCGGCGTCGGTGAGTTCGAGGTCGGCGGTCGACTTGCCTTCTTCGGCCGCTGCTGCGCCGCCCGCCGCGGGGCCCGCGACGGCGACCGCAGCCGCGGACACGCCGAACTTCTTCTCGAGCACTTTTACGAGCTCGGAGAGGTCGAGGACGGTCATGCCCTCGATCTCCTTTACGAGCTTCTCGAACTTTGCCGGAACCGCGACCGATTCCTCGGCCGCCGCATCCGTTTTCACTTCGGCTTCTGCCGGAGCAGCCGCCTGCGTAGTTTCATCAGTCATAGTTTCAATACTAGTTCACAGTCAACAGTACACAGAATACAGAGAAATGCATTTCTGTTTTCTGTCTGCTGTTTACTGTTTTCTTGTTAAGTTACGCGCTTTTCTGTTGCGCTATTTTGTCGAGCGCAATCACGAGCCCTTGGATAGGGCTGTTGATCACGTTCACGAACATGCCGCGCAGTACCGGCGTCGGCGGGATGGTGGCGATGGCGGTTATTTTCTCCGCATCAGCGAACGCGTGCTCGAACACGCCGCCGAGGAGCGCTAGGGCGCCCTTCAGCTTCTTGCCGAACGCGTGCACGCCGCGCGCGGGCGCGGTCGTGTCTTCGCCGCGAGTCCACGCGATAGCCACTTCACCCGGCAGCTCCGGAATCGCGCCCGCGTAGCCGCGGTCGGTAAGCGCCCGGCGAATGAGCGTCTTCTTCGCGACAAAATACTTCACGCCGTCCTGCTTCAACTCCTTGCGGAGCGCGGAAGCGTCGGCGACGGTAAGCTTCGAAAAGCCCACGAACGCGACCGAGGTCGCTTCCTTGAGCGCGCTTTCGAGCTTCGCGAGTATCTCGCTCTTCTTCTGTTTTGTGATTGCCATGTTGAGTAGTGCACAGCACACAGTTCACAGAAAACAGGAACTGTTTACTGTTGGCTGTTTACTGTTTTCTATTTTTGTACGTTCGAAAAGGAGAGTGTCGACCGGCGGTGTCCGCCTGATCTCCCTACGTAAGATTCACGCCTGTTCGGCTACTTACGGTCTTCGGTTCGTACAAGAGCGAGCTTACCAGAACTTAATGACCGCCGCAACCTGCGCGCCCGCGCCGGTAAACCGCAAGAAAATGAGCGAGAGCACGATGATGACCGCGAACCCCGCGGAAAACTTCATGAACTCCATGAAGAACGGGAACCAGTCGCTCGGGCGCTTATTGGCCATGGCCGGAAAGATATGCCTGTATCTGCGCGAGGTCGTGCGCGGCGTTCGAGTCGCTCGGGTCGAGCCGCACCACTTCTCTTAGGAAAAACGCGGCGTCGGGAAGGTCAAGGACGGATTCGTAGTACTGGGCCGCGCGCGTCGCGGTCGACAGGTCACTCACGTATGCCGCCTTGCCACGCGCCGCGTTTGCGGTCGCTCCGGCCGTGTCTCCCGACGCATACTCGAGCTGCGCGAGCACGTAGTACGGCTCGGCAAGCTTCGGCACGAGCGCCGTGTACTGCCGGAGCACCTCTTCGGCTTTCGCATACCCGGCCACGCGCGTTGCCGACTGCGCCGGGTACTGATTCGCCTGTTGAATCGCCAGGTTCGCGGTGATGAACCACGCCTGGTAGCGGTCGGGCGATTCGCGCAGGACGCGCGCGAGCGCTTCGGTGAGGAGCGTGCCATCGACGCTCGTGCCTGGCGGGGCGAGCGTGAGCACCTGCGCGAGGTAGAGCGCGGTGCGCGCGTCGTACGGGAACGCCGCAAAATTCGAAGCAAGCACCGACTCGGCCGCGTCATAGGCGGTGGTGCGTGCGTCGCCCGAAAGCGCTTTCGCCTGCTGATTCACGTACATGTCGTAGGCTTCGTAGCCGTACTCGAGCGTGCCGTAGGTGCCGAGGCTCTCCCCTTTCGCGAGGAGTGCCGCGGAGGTCTGCGGGTCGATGAGCTGGAGGAGGTATGCGCGGAAAAGGTCATGCGCGGCTTCGGCCGGACGCACGGAAACCGGGTAGATACAGACGACGAGCATGAGTGCGAGCGCCCACGCGCCATAACGGCTCCACGACGGAAGCAAGAGCGGCGTCGCGGGTTCCTCCGCAGCGCTCGCGGCGAGCGCTGCGGCAAGGAGCGCTGCGAAGAGCCAGAAGGATGAGATGGTGTCGAATGCGAAGAACTGCTGCGTCGCGTACGCGAGCGGGACGAGCATGAGGAGGAGCGCGCGGTCGCGCTTGCCGCGCGCCGCTTCGCGGCGCGCGGCCACGAAGTAGAGCGCGATGAACGCCAGGTAGAGCAGCGCGCCGAGGACGCCGTACTCGACCGCATAGTCGAGGAAGGCGTTATGCGAACGATCGAACCACTGCTCCTCAATCTGCGTCGGGTCGTAGAACTGATTGAAAAGCACGTCCACGTGCTCGGCGCCGACGCCGAGAACCGGGCGCGCGGCGACTTGCGAGAGCATGTGCTGCCAGATGAAGAGGCGGCTCGCGACGTCAGGGTCATGCGTAGAGATGCTCGCGACACGCGCGATAGGTGCGAACGGCACTTTCGCGAGCTCGCTCCGGAATGCGACGAACAGCCCGGCGATGATGACGAGCGCGCCGAGCGTGCCGACGCTCCACACGCGCGTCTTCCCCGCTCCGCGAAGCGCAAAATAGATGAGCGCCGCAAGTGCCGCAACGAGGAGCGCGAGGATGGCGCCGCGTGTGGCCGAGAGTATGACGGCAACGGCTTCGAGGGCAGCGCCCACGTATGCGGCGCGCTGCCACGCGCGCGGTACTCCGCGCGCGGCAAGCAAGGTCGCGAAGAACGCGAGCACGAGGTATCCCGCGAAAAGGGCGGCATTCCCGATGAGGCTTCCGACGCGACCGCCATTTAGGAACCATTCGCCGATGCCGTACGCGCCCACGAACGAGCCCACGACCGCCGCTGCGCGCGTGAGCCGCACGAACGCCGCGTCATTGAACGCGATGAGGATGAGATAGAAATAGAGGACGACGCCCGCGAGCATGAGGAGCCCGTCGCCGCGCGCGAAGATGCTCCAGAAACTGCGATAGAAATCGACACCCGCGTAGCTCGCGAGGTACGCGAGCGTTAGGAGCGCGGCCGGAATCCACGTATACGCGCGCCGGAGGCGCGCGTAATAGAACGCCCGGCCGCTCGCGGCGAGAATGAGGAACGTGCCGAGCGTGAGGAACGAAAGCGCGTAAAAGAGGAGCGTCTTCGGAACGAGGTACGGGTAGATGAGACTGTTCCAGATGACGACCGGCAGGATGACCGGCGCGATGAGGAGCCACGGGAAGATGCGCTCCAGGTACCGCATACTACTGCGCGCGCAGCTTCGTTATCTGCGCTTCGATGGAGGGAAGCTGGCGCGCGGGCACGAACGCCTCGTACGCTTTCCACGCGGCAATCGCCTCCGTCGTGCTCCCCACGGAAGCAAGCCACCCCGCTTCGTCCGGGTACAGGTTCGGGTCGAGGTTGTTCGCGAGCCCGTCCGTAAACGCGGCAGCGATAGCTGCGTGGTCGTCTGGGAAATGCGCCATGAGGAACCGCACATAGGCTTCGCGATACACGCCCACGTTCGGGGTCGCGGTTATCGCGTTCTCGAGTGCGGTGCGCGCAGAATAGTACGCGCCAAACCGCGCGAGGAGGATGCCGAGGTTCTCCCATGCGGCGCTCGCGCCCTGTCCGCCTGCGGCGATTGCTTTCAAAAGGTAGGCATACTCATTCTTGCCGTCGCCGAGCAAATCATAGTCTTGCGCGAGGCTTGCGTAGCGGTCGTAGGGCGCATACGCCTTGGTCGAGCTCGCCGACATGAGACGCGCAATGTTCGCTTGCACCTTTGCGGCAAGCTGCGGGTCGCTCGCGTAGGTTCCCGCGAACGACCAGTCCGCGATGGTCGCGTCGCGCGAATCGAGCGTGAACGCGGGCGGCGCTTCATGCGTGCGGTACCACAGGAATGCGGCGAGCACTGCGACGAGAAGCACGATTAGGGCCGCGATTGAGCGTCGTTTCGTCATCATGGCGGTATGGTAGCACCCCGTTAGAAGTCTGTCATAGGGAAACAGCCGGCTAGGTAGGCATAACGCTTTTGTGAACGTAAACGCTTTGGTTTACAACGGGTAAAAGATTTCAAAGCCCTGAAATCTTTTACCCGAAGACTTCTAACGGGGTAGCACGAAAGCATGCGCGCCCGCCAAAGGCGGGCGCGCCGGAAAGTCGGACTTTCCGGATTTCTACTTGGTGCGCGTCACGAATGATATTCGTGATATTCGCGGAATCGGCCGCGAAGGACGGCACCGAGCGAAAGCACAATGTATACGACGCCAAAAATCCAGACCAGCGACTCGCGGGACATGGGTGCGACCACCGGGAAAAGCGGGAGCGGCGCGGCAAACGCGAGGAAGAGTGCGACGATGGGAACGTACCAGATGCTCAGTTTCCACCACGCGCGCAGACCGGAAACGTTTGCGAAAAGAAGTATCACGCCAACGATGGCGAAAATTTCTCCGGCGGCAATGAGAGGCCAAGCCAGTTGAAGCGGGTCTCGAATATAGGAGTCGCAGTATGTGACCGCGCCGGAAACTACTTTAGAACACGAGAAAGGCCAAGTAAGGTCTGGCCACCAATAACCACGGAAATACTGCCCGACGACATACACAACGCCAGCCCCAATCAGCACCAATATTTTCTGAATCCAGTTTTTCATAGCAAGTGCGTAAAGAAGCGCGCGACCGAAGACCAGATGCCGCTCACCCAATGATACAGCGCAGCGGCCACGCCGAGCGACGCAGACTGGGATAACGCATTCCCCACGGCCGCAGTTTGCGAAGAGTCAGAGGTAGACGCAACCGGCGCAGCGCTCGGCAGCGGCGTGGGTGATGCGACCGGAGCGACAGACGCAGCCACGGGCGGCGTGCTCGTCGCAAGCGGTTCCTGCACCGGCACGCTCGTGGTGGCTGTGGTGGTTGCCACAGCGGGCACGACCACGGGCGCAATATACGGAATGGAAATTGCGCCGCCACCGCCACTACCGGCTCCTGCGCCGGCGCCTGCCGAGTTTTGCTCGGGCTCGGCAGCGGGCGCAGGAGTAGGCGGCTCATATGCCACGAGCGCGCCTGCGGTTGGCAAAATGCTTTCTGTGGTGCCATCACCGCTTGCGTCGAACGAGACCGCCGACATAGTGCCGTTTGAGTCGAGCGAGAACGAGCCGACCGACGACGCCGTTACCGGCAGGTCGGCAACCGTAGTGCTGTTTGTTATGGTGCCGTCGCCAGATTCGGTCTCCACAAGAACATTTGCCGGGCCGCTGTCGTACCCTGAGAACGAAATGGAGTACTGCCCGCCCTGCGGCAGGGTGATGAACTTCTCGTTCCCGGACACGTTGACCGCACTGCCTGGAATATCCTGTTTTGCATAGTAGAAGTCGGTGCCGGTGAGCGGCACGATGCCAGTTTCGTTGCCGGCAGCGTCTGTGGCCAGAACATTAACCGGCGACATGCCGCCGACGATAAGGAGCGGATTCTGCTGTGTGGTTGGCTTCACGGAATCAATGTAGTCCTCGGCCACACGTTTGTTCTCCAGCACGTCGAGAATCGCGTTTTGAATAGGAGCAGCGGAGGTTAAATCTTGATGAACAATCTTTCCTTGTCCATTTTTCTTGAAGAGTTGAGTGTCGAAATACCACACATCGCCCACATCGCCCACCGCGCTCGGCGACACCACCGTGCCATCGCCATCGTCGGTTTGAAGCGGCGTGTGCACGAAAAGACTGTCGCGTACGCAGGCGGCAACGCAGGCGGTGTGCCCCTCCATGGTGGAGTACGCGTACGAGAAAGTGGTGAGCTGCCCCCAGCCGGCGATTGCCGTCACGTGCAGGTCGGCCGGCGGCGTCCACGCATCGATTTCAGCGTGCGTTCCTTCTGCCTTAGACACGAGCGCAGGGTCGAGCGCGAGCGGCGTATTAAGAAGCGACGCATCTCCTGCGTTCGCATCGAGACTAAACGCATCGGTCACAAACGATTTCAGATCCGCGAACGACGTAATACCATGAGTAAATTTCTCTTTGAACGATGCGCTTAAGTCGCCGCCCGCAAACACGGCGACCGGGTCAAGCACGTGCGCAAAATATGCCGGAGATGGCAGCAAATCATACGGGCCAGGCATAGTTTCTGCCGCCTGACGCACGTCGCCACCGTACGTAATGAGTCCGAGCATGGGCGGGAGCGTGTAGCCATCGCCATGGAGCATGGCGCCCAGGTCGTCCGGCGTACCCCACTGCGGCGAGCCTACGAGGACGAGTTTGTCGACCAGGCTTCCCTTCCCGTCTGCTTCGAGTTTTTGCATAAGCGCTTTGGCAATGAGCCCGCCGTTACTGTGCGCGACAATGGCGACTTTGCCCGTGGCGGAGCTCGACGCCATCTGTGCGATAACGTCTTCCAGGTACACGCGCGAGACCGTGGAGCCGGTTTCGGTGAGCGTGCCGTTGTCTATAATGTCTTGCACGTCGTACCGCCAGTCGTAGGGATACGCGCGCCACTCGTGCATGCCGAGCGTACTTGAGGCCACCAGCGAATTCATATAGTTTTCGAAATCGCCGTACACCTCGAAGTCTGACGGGAAAAAATGCGTCCCTGCGGCGGTGAGCGAGCCCCACAGGCCGCGATTGCCGTACAGGTGGTCGATGATGTCTTTGGTGTAAATGTCGTTCACGCTCGTGCCATCGGGATTCATGGCAAGCTTCGGAATTTCGGTCGCATTGGCCGGTTCCCAAATCTCGTGCTCAATACCAAGCGAGTCGCGATAGTACAGACGACTTGTTTCGGTGCCCGGAATGAACAGCACAGAGTCGACCGCGGGGGTGGCAGGCGACGTGGGCGCTGTGGTGGTAGCGGCGGGGCCGTACGCGCGGAAGTTCATGTGATTGTTTCCGCTGCCCATGGCGACCATGAAGGCTGACTCGTTCGGTACATCTGGACGTAACGGCACGATGTGCAGTTTTGCATTTGGGGTGACCGTACACTGCGTGCCCGAGAACGACCCGATGGAAACATAGGGCGCATTCCGCGCCTCGGCAGAAATGGAGCTTGCGTGCGTGATGCCCCATTCGTCTGCTGTTTTTGGGGGCGTGGTGCAGTCGAGCAATCCAGAGGCGTTTGCGAGCGCGAACGAGTATTCTTCGGTACCAGTGAGCCCGTGGAAGCGCGCGAGCGGTTCGACAAACGTCTCGAGCGTGCCGGTGGCGACGAAGAATTTTGGATAACTAAAATCAGAAACGCCCGTGCCAAATCGGTACGGCTGTATCGCATCGTGCTCTTCGGCAAGCACGGGCGCGTTCATTTGCGGGAACGGCGGCGCAACGGCGGCCGGCAACGCAACGCTCGCGGATGACGACGCGACGTTCTCTGCGCCATCTTTTGCAGAAATCGTGACCGTGAACGTGGCGGACTCGGGAATGTCTTCGTTCGGGTCTTCGATGGTGAATGGCACGTTCGTGAACGAGCCGTCGGTGGATGACGCGATGGCGGCGCTGAGCGCCGAGAAGTCGTAGTAGCTCAGGGTTGCGCCCTTGCCGCCTTCGGGAGGTGTGCCGTTTGCAGCGAGAAGGGTTTGAGTGACGTCCGAGATGGTCGCGCCCGAGCCCGCGTCTGCCACGGAGCCGGAAATGAAGAACGTGTCACCCGTGCGCGGCGTGGTCGTAGAAAAGTGGAGATTGAAAAGCGCGATGGCGGGCGGCGTTTTGTCGACACGGATGCGCGTGGTGGTGCTCGTGGTGGTACCGGTAGAGGTGGTGAGCGTGAGAGG
>JAKAGB010000028.1 GCA_021817705.1 bacterium
GTTTTTGCGTTTCGGACGGAGTTGTTTTGATGTGCACAAACCTGTGAATTGTGTGGATAAAGGACACGTCCGAAAGGGTGGAGTCCGTAAAATGATAAGCAAATGAGCCATTTCTCTAAAAGGCATGAATCTGGACGGTAAAAGTCGCAAAGAGGTTGGTGCTTTCGGGGAATCGGTCGTGGCCGAATACTTAAAGCACCGCGGCATGAATATCGTTGACCGGAACGTGGCGCGTAAAACCGGCGAACTTGACCTCATTGCGCAAGAGGGGGACACGCTCCATTTTGTGGAGGTGAAGACCTTACTGGTGGAGGAGTTCCCGCGCGGCGGAGCCGCGCGGGACGAATACGATCCGTCGGTGAATTTGCACGAAGCCAAGATTCGCAAGGTGGCGCGCACCGCCGAGTGGTACGTGGCGGAAGTTGACTGGGAAGGTGAGTGGCAAGTGGACGGCGCCCTGGTGTGGCTGCGCCGTCGCGACGGGGTCGCGCGCGTGCAGTACCTGCCTCAAATCGTGTGAAATGCTAGAGTGCGGTTGTGCGCGACGGGCCGGCGTATGACGGTAGTACGCATCCTTTGGGAGGATGTTGACCGAGTTCGACTCTCGGCGGCCCGATCGGTCAGTTTCCGCTAAGCGCGGCGGTTAGGTAGGCTTCGAGCGCTGGAATACGGGACGCAAAGTCGTGTGCCGCCGATGCGGGCGACTCAGCAAGCAGGAGGTCGAGCGGAGCGCCAGTGGCGCTCGCGTAGTCGGCGCGGATGTACGAGGCGGTGATGGCATTCACGTTTCGGTCGGCGGTGCTGCCTGAAACCGTGCTCGTAACGATGGTCGCAACCAGTTTTCCGTTTGCGTCTGCGACGCCACCGCCTGATGAGCCTTCCTGCGCCGCTGCGCTGCCGCCGAGTGCCACCACGTCTACGGTGTCCGTACCGTAGGTGTACACGGACTTAACGGAACCGAACACTAGGGTGGGGAAGAGGTCATTCGCTATCTGGCTCGCCGTGAGGAACTGCGCGCCATAGGTGCCGATGACGACGCCCTCACCCGAAGAGGGTGGTGTCGTGCCAAGCGGAAGCGCGTCGAACGTCGTCGGAAGGGCGCTGCCATCGGCCATGCCGGTGAGAGCAAGGAGCGCGTAATCGTGTTCGCCATTTCCTGACGGCGCGGCTTGCGTTATGAGCGTCGCATTCGCAGAAATCCACGCGGCAGGAACGTACACGAGTGCGGCGCGGTACGTGTCTTTTGCCGGACTGCCGGTGCGCAGGATGCACGAGACGCCTTTATCAGCGAGCAGGAAGTACTGCGCGACGTGCGCGTTCGTGAGGACGTAGCCCGAGCTCGTCACGATGATACCGCTGCCAGAAATGGAGCGGATGGAAGAACCAGCCGGCGCTTCACAGATGATATTGACGAGCGCGCTGCGGAGAGTAGTCGCTGCCGCATCGAGCGAAGCGTTGCCCGAAGAGGGTAGCGGCGCGGGCTGCGCCACCGTGGTCGAGCTTGCTGCGGGCGCAGATGCGACGTGAGCTGGCGCTGCCGGGGTCGCCGGCTTCGTTGCGGTTTTCGGCAATGGTGCGGGACTGACTTTCGGGGCGATTGGCGCAGATGAGGCGGTCGTCGCCGGCGCCGGGAAGAGGTCGCCCAGCCGAAGCGGCACGGGCGTAAGCGAAGGGATGACCGACAGCGTCGATGATGCTGCGCCCGTCGACGGTGCCGTGTAGACCGCGATGTGCATGAGGTTCGCCGCAAGGAGGGCGATGAGCAACGCGAACACGGCGCCGAGGTACGGGAAGAGTCGGGTCATAGGGAAACGCTAGCACGAACGGGGCGCGGCCGCCTCCGGCGGCCGATATACCCAAATGGAGCCTAGGAATCGAACATGGTTATCTATACTGTGCGATAATAGAATCTATGGCACACCAAGAAGCAAAAGGAGTCGCTCTTGAGCTGCGCAAAGCTGGCCATGCATACTCCCACATCTCGCGCGTTACGGGCATTTCAAAAAGCACTCTCAGCGACTGGCTGTCTGGTGTTCCTTATACGCCCAACGCAGAGACAGTAAATCGTGTCGGGAAAGCAATTGCGGCCGCTAACGCACGAAAAACTCTACTAAAGCGAGAATCAATCCACCGGATTCACCAGGAGGCGGCGAACGAGATTGGTCGAGTGTCGAAGCGAGATTTATTTATGTTCGGACTCGGACTGTATCTCGGCGAGGGAAGTAAAACGGGTGACGTCACTCGCGTGGTTAACGCCGACCCAGAAGTCATTCGACTAGCAATCGCCTGGTTCAAATCGCTCGGCGTAGAGCCTGAGCAGTTTCTTCTCACGCTGCATCTGTATCCCGACTCAGACACTCAAGAATGTTTGCAATTCTGGTCCAAGACCACTACCATTCCATTGCGCCAATTCGGAAAGGTTCAGGTAGATACGCGCAACAATAAGCGTGTATTTAAAAGAGGAAAGCTGCCGCACGGCACTGCGCACCTTTCCGTGCGAGGACTTGGCCGGAAAGAATACGCCTCGGCGTTTGCCAGAAGAATTAAAGGCTGGACAAACGCGGTGGCGCAAGAAGTATTGAAATAGCGGGTGTGGTCTACCGGTATGACGCGACCCTTCCAAGGTTGATGAGCGGGTTCGATTCCCGCCACCCGCACACGTTACGCCGTTGGCTTACGGCCAGTCGCCCACAAAAGTTCGAAGAGCTTCGCCATCGTGTCGCGGATAGCGCGATTCTCGATGACGATTGTTCTTAAAATATAAAACCACCCCCATATGCCAAAAGGAAACCCCGGGCGCAGCGAAGCCCGGGGATGTCATTTTAATTTGTTTTGCAGAAGCGTCTCGCATACCGCCAGCCCGCCGTAGTTGGAACAAAACGAGCGATGGGCGAAAGGTGGCCGCCATCACAAAAATGCGGGTCAAGCACCTTGAGGCTACGCAGTTGGCGCTCCGAGATTTTTTTAAAAACGAGAATCTTTTTACCCTCGAAATTTGTGCAATCGGGGTACAGAATCTCTGCGATCAAAAAAGAGCCATGCTGCTCCACTTTTCGGATTACAAAGTTGCGGGGATCCGGATTCTGCGGTGCACGGGAAGCCGGAGACCGGCTTTCTTCCAGGGTAGGTATGCACTCATCTGACCCGCAAGAACTGAAGAGTTTCATTACACCCATAGAGACCTCCCAAGGAACGAATCCACGCGGAGTGTAGCTCTCTGCTGCCAGATTCGCAATGAGAAGCCCCGAGGAACTAAGAGTCTTGCGTATAAAGAACGCACGCGGTAGGGTCTTTCTGGAATAAGGAGTATGGGTAATGGGTAACGATAACGCAGAGGGTGCAAACCCTCTTGAGCTCATGGCCGAGTGGCTTCGGGATAGGTTCCCAGAAGCAAGAGTGCAGATGACTGAGGGCCTGAAAAAGAGTGACAGCTGGCATCTCGATCTCGAGCAAGGCGACCGGCTCGTAAGCGTGGAGTGGATGCCCGGCACATTGCTGTTTACGGTGTCGGACAACTCCGTGGGCTCCGCCGGCGCCTTTGTCGAAGAGACGTATCGGAAAATGAAAGACGCATACTCGCAGGTGCTCGATTTATTCTTGCGCCCTCTAAAATAAAAATGCGACGCCGCGGCCGGTTACGGCCGCGGTTTCTCTTTTCCCGCACCGAGGAGTACGCTTTTCATATGGAGCCGCTTGCCGCACGGATACGCCCCACGAGCCTCGACGAGGTGGTGGGGCAGGAGCACCTGGTGGGGGAAGGGAAACCGCTACGGGTTGCCACCGAAAAGAAGCATCTGTTTTCTTTCATTCTTTGGGGGCCTCCGGGTACCGGAAAGACCACGATTGCACGCATCTATGCACGCGCGCTCGACGCCGAACTCCACGAGCTTTCCGCCGTTTCGGCGGGGAAGGAAGACATCCGGAAGATCGTGGAAGGAGAAAAGAACGCGCGCGCCAAAGGCGCGCGCGTGCAAGCTCCGCTCATTTCTGAAAAACCGAAAATCCTGTTCCTCGACGAGATCCACCGCTTTAACAAAGCGCAGCAGGATTTCCTTTTGCCCTACGTCGAGAGCGGCGAACTCACCTTGATTGGCGCCACGACCGAGAACCCCTCGTTCGAAGTAATCGCCCCGCTCCTGTCGCGCTGCCGCGTGTTCGTCTTGGAGCCGCTTTCCGAGGAAGCGCTGCGCGCCATCGTGAAGCGTTCGAAGTTAAAAGTGGGGAAGCAGGCGTTCGACTGGCTCATGGGGTATGCGAACGGCGATGCGAGGAAAGCGCTCGGCATGCTCGAGGGTGCGGAGCAGCTCTACGGCAAGGTGACGCCCGCAACGCTCGAACAGGCGCTCGAGTCGCCACACCTGCGCTACGACAAGAAAGGCGAGGAGCACTACGATACCATCAGTGCGTTCATAAAAAGCATGCGCGCATCGCAGCCGGATGCCGCGATGTACTACCTCGCGCGCATGGTGGAAGCTGGCGAGGACCCGCTCTTCATCGCACGGCGCATGGTGGTGTTCGCGAGTGAAGACGTGGGGCTTGCGCAGCCGACCGCGCTCGTCGTCGCGAATGCGGTCTTCCGCGCGTGCGAGACTATCGGCTATCCGGAATGTGCCATCAACCTTGCGCATGGGGTTGCGTACCTTGCCGAAGCGAAGAAAAGCCGCGCAAGCTACGATGCGCTCCGCGCCGCGCAAGCCGACGTGCAGGAATCCGGCAACCTTCCCATACCGAAGAAAGTCCGCAACGCGCCCACGAAGCTCATGAAAGAACTCGGCTACCACGAAGGCTACGAAATGTACGACACCGAGTCGTACCTCCCCGATAAGCTCAAAAAACTGAAACGGAAGTATTTGAAATAAAAAGCCCCGGATTTCTCCGGGGCTTGTGCGTCTACCTCCCGCGCCGAAACACGGCGCGCAGCAAGATGCCGAGGCCGAGGCAGATGACGCCCAGCGTCAGAAGCGGCTGCACGAACGGCGCGATGGCTTCCATGAGCGCGGCGATGAGGTCGTGTACGGCCGAGCCCACCACCCGCGGGAAGAAAAGGCCGAACATGACCGTGAGTCCGCCGAGCGTTCCGAGGAATCGCTGCGGCGTACCGATGAAGAATCGGATCCATTGCTGCACGGAGGAATCCTTTCGTTCCTGACGCTCAAAAGAGCGTTTCTGAGCTCGATAATACCACACATATATTGCAGACGCAAGCTGGTGCTCGACGATTCCCGCACGGCGTAGGTCAGCGTGCTACGCTACGGCCATGTCGCTCACCCTCGCGCTCGTGCCCATCTTGGTGGTGCTTGCCATCGTGGTGGTGGCGCGGATGATTCACCGTTCGCTCTTCACCAAATACTTCAAGCTCACCTACACCGACGCGCCCACGTGGACCTTCCTCTTCTTCAGCGCCTGGGCGGGCGTGCTTGCCGCGCTCTTCCCGTATGACATCGCGCTGCTTTTCGGCGGCGTCTCGATGCTCGGCTACATGGCGCTCCTCTTCCTCTTCGTGGTCGCGTTCCCGACCGTGTACCGCTTGCTGCAGATGGAAGACGGCGTGCCCGAATGGCTCCGGCATGCGACTCCCGACGAACCCATCCTTTCTCTTGAGGGGCGGTTCATCCTTGCGAAGACGGCGGACGTGGTGTTTCAGCAGTTCGCGGCGGGCATCGTCATCCTCACGCTTTCCGGTGCCGGGCTTTCATATCCGACGGTGGTGGGGGTGTTCGTAGCGCTCTTCGCGCTCGCACACCTGTACATCTTCGCCACTTCCGGATTCTTCTGGGGGCTCTACTACACCACCTTCGCTGCCTTGGGCGGTTTCGCTATCCCGTTCTTCATCCTCTTCGTGCCGGGCGGCATCGCGTACGCGCTCACGCTCCACATGCTCTTCTACGTGCTCTCGGCGGCCTTCTTCGCGAAGCTGCCGCGCCCCTCGAAAGAGGTGTGCCGCGACCTCACAGGGCACGAGCCGGTAGGTGCCGCGTAGAACCTGTCTCAAAAATAACCGAAGGAAACCCGTGGCCGCTCTAAGGCGGATTTTTCGCCTGCGTACGGCAACGGCTCGTGCTCAGTGATGCTCGGCATCACTTCGCACTGCGCCGGCCATTCTCGCTCGAAAAATCCGCCTCTTGCTAGGCCATTATTTTCGAGACAGGCTCTAGGCAGAGGCACTTGCTTTTTCAGCTGTGCGTTGTACGTTCTATTCCAGACACGTACCGGAGGGTCTCATGTACCTCGATATCCGATTTGCGAACGGCGTGCCGGTAGATACGCCGCCGCTCGAGTTCCATAACCCCGAGCTCGTGCTCGACGCGACGCGTCGGCGCGGCATTGCCACGACCTGGAAGCATCGCGGCGTGCCGAGCGGGAAGACCGTGGTGCTCGCGCGTGATTCTCGCGTGGTGGCTATTGCACACCATGCGGCAACCTGGGAAGAAGCGATTGCCTACGCGAAAAGGCAGATGTTCGACCTGTATGCGCGGCGCCGGTGGCCGCTCCCTACGTCCGGGGTCGTGACACTCATGCGGCCGTTCCCGCACCGCGCACCCCTTCCGCAGATTGCCGAGGCCGGGGTCGACACCATCTTCTCGCCCGAACGGCTGCCCGGCAACGAATGGCCGAACGAGCAGAGCGTTATCGACGAGTGGGTGGGGCGTGTGCCGCATGACTCGGCACACGTAGAACGGCGCGCGTTCGTGCTCGGCCCTTGGCGCGCGAAGCTCTGGGAACCGAACCTGCTCGAGGTGTAGGAATGCAAAACGCCGCGGCTCTTGCCGCGGCGTTTTTCTTTTTGGCGGGTTATTTCACCGCGTCCTTGAGCGCCTTCGCGGGGCGGAACTTCGCCGTGCGCGTGGCTGCGATGTGGATGGTCTCGCCGGTGCGGGGGTTGCGGCCTTCGCGTGCCGGGCGCGCCTTCGTGGCAAAGATGCCGAGGCCGGCGATGGAAACCTCTTCGCCGTTCTTAAGGGCGGAGACGATGGATTCGATGACAGATTCGACCGCGCGGTCTGCGTCGGCTTTCGTGCCGCCGAGTACGCCATGCACCTTGTCGATGATATCAGCCTTGTTCATGGGGAATAATGTGGCTTACGAGTAACGGGACGCACAGATTTGGCGCATTTCTGCGTCACGGGTACCCACTCGTGCTCCTCACCGTATACCAGGATACGGCTCGGAGCCCGAGAGCCCGCTCCTTGAACTGCACCCAAATCTGTGTGTCCGAGACGGACGACATAGGTCCGGGCACGAGAAAAGTATAAAAAACGCCATTTTTGACGCAAGCCCCCTTGCCAGTGGGCGGGGATAGTGCAAAATCACGCGCGGCCGGCTCTTAAAAAGCCAGCCGCGCGTGATTTTTTCTCTGTTACCGAGCAAACTCAACTACCCTGTTTTCCCGAATGACGTTGACTTTGATCTCCCCAGGATATTTGAGTTCCTGCTGGATGCGTTCGGCGATGCTCTGCGCCATCTTATGCATCGCAAGGTCGGAAACCTTGCCCGGGTTCACGAACACGCGGATTTCGCGGCCGGCAGAAATGGCGTACACCTTTTCTACGCCTTCGAAGCCCTGTGCGAGGCGTTCCAGGTCGCCGAGCCGCTCCAAATACCGTTCCACCGTATCGCGGCGCGCACCCGGCCGCCCCGCCGAGAGGGCGTCAGCGGTCTGCACGATGACCGACTCCGGCGTTTCATACGGGTACTCTTCGTGGTGCGACTGCATGGCTTGAATGACGCGCTTGTCGACGCCGAATTTCTCGAGGATGCGCCGACCGATCTCGACGTGCGTGCCCTGCACCTCGTGATCGACCGCCTTGCCGATGTCGTGGAGCAGAGCGCCGGCGCGCGCGACGCCTGCGTCTGCGCCGAGCTCTTCGGCAAGCATGCCCGCGAGGTGCGCCATCTCGACCGAGTGCTGCAGCACGTTCTGGCCGTAGCTCGTGCGGAAATAGAGACGGCCAAGAAGCGCCACGAGTTTCGGGTCGAGCCCCACGACACCGGTTTCATACGCAGCCGCTTCGCCTTTCTGGCGGATGACTTCGTTCACTTCGGCGCGCGTTTTTTCCACCACCTCCTCGATCTTTGCCGGCTGAATGCGGCCGTCCTCGATGAGTTTCTCGAGCGCCATCTTCGCCACGTGGCGGCGCAGGGGGTCGAAGGAAGAAACCGCAATCTTGTCCGGCGCGTCGTCGATGAGCACGTCGACGCCCGTTGCGCGCTCGAATGCCTTGATGTTGCGACCTTCCTTGCCGATGACCTTGCCCTTCACTTCTTCCGACGGGATGGGCACCGAGAGCGCCATGGTTTCGGCGTTCACCGCGCTCCCGAGCCGGTGCACCGACGCGAGGAGGATGCTGCGCGCTTTCTCCTC
>JAKAGB010000029.1 GCA_021817705.1 bacterium
TTGCCTCACGGGCTATCTGGGATTTCTTTGCCATGCAAAATAAAAGCTCCGAAGAGCGTGGGGGTAATGTATCACCTAGCCTTTTGCTCGTCAAACACCCAAAAGAAAGCCCCGCTTGGTGCGGGGCCGGCAAGGTCTCACTCGGACGCGGGCTTCCATGAGATTTCGAGTTTAGCAACATGAGACCTGGACAGACTGCCCTCGTTGGCACACACCTGACGAACGGAATACCCGTCGGCAATAAGTGCCTCATGTACCACCTTGAGCCGCGCCATTTCGATATGGCTCAACCAGCCATTTGAGCGTTCCGCAAAGTCAATGGTTACTTGGTATGCTGCTTCGCGCTCTGCTTCCTCTATCTTTTTGTAGCAGTGCGCCAAGAGTTCCGGCAATTCTGCCGTGGCTTGCAACGTGGCTTTAGCAAGTTCTTTAGCGCGCGTTGCATCTTGTTCTGCAATGTATTTTTCAAGCTCTTCCTTTCGATCCTGTTTTACTTTGGCGACGTTCAGACGCGACTGGTCGGCGCGTGAAAGCGGTTTGTTCATGGCCTTCTCCTGCTTCTGTTTCCGCGCTCACCATACGCTTGCGAGGCGCAAAACGCAACCGCGGCGCTCTTGGCGCCGCGGCAACGCAATTTAGGGCGTTGTGGAAAACCTTGCACAATGCCAACCGTGCGGTATACTTGTTCTTGAAGTCGCCCGCGCCTCCGCAAGGAGTGTGCGGGTCTTCTTTTTATGCTTGCTATACTTGCCACATGGCTAATCGGGTGACCTTGTACATAGACGGCGGAAACTTCTATCACCTGGCACTTAAGAAAATGGGGGTTCAGGAACCGGCGTTCGATTTCGAGCAGTTCGCACATTTTTTAGCGGATGGGCGGGGCATCGCGCCTATGGGCAAACGGTTTTACACCGGTACCGTGCGCGAACGCGCGGGAGACCCGAGAACTGTCGAGGCAATGTCCCGTCAAAACAAGCTCTTCTCGGCGCTTATTGCAAACCAATGGGAGCTGAAGACAAGCAAGCTTCGCGAACGCAAGGAGGCCATCACCATCGACACTCGCGTTGCCGACTATAAGAAACTGCAGAAGATGGGGGTGCGCGAGATTACATTCACACGGAACCGTGAGAAAGGTATCGACGTAAAAATCGTTACCGACCTGCTTATCGGCGCAATGGATGACAAGTATGACACGGCCATCATCGTAAGCTCGGACACCGACCTAATCCCGGCGATTGATTCGGTTCGTTATCGTTTCAAGAAGAAAGTCGAATATGTTGGATTCTCGATAGAGGACAAAATGGACAATGAGAATTCGTCGAGACCGACACTCGGCCTAACCGCGCGTACCGACAAACAGCGCATATTGGTCGAATCTGATTTGGCGCCGTTTATAAAAACGGAAAATCAAGACTAGAGAAAGGCCCCGCGGGTGCGGGGCTGAAAGGAACAATTCTTACTTTGCTTCCGGCGGTTTCCACGAAACATTGAGCCTGGCAACGTGATTCCAGATTTCTGGCCCTTCCGGAAAGCCGTCGACGTCGGTTTTTTGGTTGTCGATATTACGGCACTCCTGCTCCACGATATAGCCTTCGGCGGTAAGTGCTTTCGCGGCAACATCAAGACGCTCGCGCGTCAAAACGCTAACCTTGCCACTGCAAAATCTATCAGAGAAAGGAATGAGGACGTCGCGCTTTTCTTGTTGCGCAGCTTCATCAATGAGACGATGACATCGCTCCAGAATCTTTGGGAGTTCTGTAGCGGCTTGCTGCTTCGCGTCAGCATCTTCTTTTGCGCGGACAGCTTCCTGTTCGCGCTTGAGAGCCGCTTCGTCTTCTTCCCGTTTCTTCTTTGCAGACGCGGCTTGTTGCTGCGATTGTTCTGCGCGTGAAAGCGGCTTGTTCATGACCTGCTCCTGCTTCTGTTTCCGCGCTCACCATACGCTTGCGAGGCGCAAAACGCAACCGCGGCGCTCTTGGCGCCGCGGTTGTATTTTCCACGAAAACTATTTCGCCTCCGTTGCTTTGAGCGGCACGCCAATGTGGCGGAAGAATGCTTCGGCCTCGGCCTTGTTCTTCGCCGTCGTCACGATGGTGACCGCGAGACCGAACACGTCTTTCAGGTCTTCCTCCCCCACTTCCGGGAAGATGGTGCTCTCCTTGATGCCGATCGTCATGTTGCCCATGTCGTCGATGGCAGAGGTCGAAAGGCCGCGAAAGTCGCGCGTGCGCGGCAGCGCGATGTGGATGAGCTTGTCGAGGAAGTCGAACATGCGTGCGCCGCGCAGGGTTACCTGCAGGCCCACCGTGTCGCCTTCGCGCACCTTGAAGGAGGCGATGGAGATGCGCGCCGCGCGCGGCGCCGCCTTCTGGCCGGTGATTTCGGCGAGACGCTCTTCGATGAACTCGATGGTCTTCTTGTCGCGCTTCTTGCCGACGCCCGAAGAAACCACCACCTTCTCGATGCGCGGTCCCTGCATGCGCGAAGTAAAGCCGAACTGTTCGGCAAGCGCGTCGTATGCAGTCTTTTCTCGGTCTTTGGTTATGCTCATAGGCTTAGATCTTAACGACGTTAGAGGCGTCGATAGGCATCGGGCGCAGGACGATGTGGCCGACCTCCCCGCCCTGCTTCTTCAGATGGCGCTTCGCGATGGCGACGCCTTCCACCACCACCTTCCCTTCCTTCGGAAGCGCACGGATGATGGCGCCGGACTTGCCCTTGTCCTTGCCCGAGAGAACCTTCACTTTGTCGCCTTTCTTTACATGCATACGAAAATAGTTAGACGACTTCAGGTGCCAGAGCGGCGATATTGTGCCACCCGCGCTCGGAGAGCTCGCGCGGCACGGGGCCGAACACGCGGTTGCCCTTCGGGCCCATCTCCTTGCCCTGCTTCTCGATGATGACGACCGCGTTCTCGTCGAAGCGGATGTAGCTGCCGTCCTTGCGCGCGAACGGCTTGGTCTGGCGCACGATGACCGCCTTCAGCACGTCCTTCTTCTTCACTGCCTTGCGCGGCTCGGCCGTCTGCACCGAAATGATGACCGTGTCGCCGATGCGCGCGTAGCGGCGCTTCGAACCCCCGAGCACCTTGAAGATGCGCGCGATCTTGGCGCCGGAGTTGTCTGCTACTTTTACGATGGACTGGGGCTGCAACATATTTATTTCTTTATGGCGAAGCGCTTCAGCTTCGAGATAGGCTTCACGCCGACGATCTCGACCTTGTCGCCCACCTGCGCCTCATTGCCCGGGTTGTGCACGAGGTACTTCTTCGAGCGCACGAAGTACTTCTTGTACTTCGGGTGCTTCACGTAGCGGTCCACGCGCACGGTGGCCGTGTCCGTCATGGCCGTCTTCACGACGACACCGGAGAACGTCTGCGGGCGAGGGGTTTTGTTTTCCATGGTTATTTGGCGAGGGCGCGGGCGCGCTGCTCGGTACGCACGCGGGCAATGAGGTGGCGCGCTTTCTTCGGCGCGTTCGAGTCTTTCGGACGAGCACCCGCCGCCTCGAAGCGGAGCGCGCGGAGTTCCTCGCGCGTTTTCGCGAGGAGCGTGTCGAGTTCCTGGTCAGACTTCGCGTGCATGTTCTCTTTCTTTGCCATAGTCGTACGAAAAAAGCAATTAGTGGCGCGAGACGACCGTCGTCTTCATGGGCAATTTGGTGCCGGCCTGTATGAGGTGCGCCTTCGCGACCGCCTCCGGCACGCCGTCGAGTTCGAAGAGTACGCGGCCAGGGCGCACCTCGAACACGAAGTGCTTCAGGTCGCCCTTACCGCTACCCATGCCCACCTCTGCCGGCTTCGCCGTAATCGGACGGTCCGGGAACACGCGGATCCAGAGCTTCCCCGTCTTCGCGGTCGCGCGGGTAATCACCTTGCGCGCCGCTTCAATTTGGTTGGCGGTGAGGCGCGCGGGCGTCGTCGCTTTGAGCGCGTAGGTGCCGAACGCGATCGAGGTGCCGCGCGTGTCGGGGCGCGAAAGGCGCTTCTCGCTTTTGCGCTGCGTCTGCCACTTGCGGTGCTTTACTTTCTTAGGAAACAACATGGTAGCAACGGTTAGCGCGGCTGCGCGGTTACGCGAACGGCTTTCTTGTCATCGTAAATATTGCCGCGGTAGATCCACACCTTGATGCCGATGGTGCCGTACGGGAGGATAGCCTCATGGTGCGCGAAGTCGATGTCGGCGCGGAAGGTCTGGAGCGGGATGCGCCCCTTGCGAATCTCTTCCTTGCGGCTCATTTCTGCGCCGCCCAAGCGGCCGGAGATGGTGATGCGCACGCCCTGCACCTCGCGCAGCGCGATGACCTTCTCGACGGTCGACTTCAAGACGCGGCGGAACGGCAGACGCTTCTCGAGGCCCTCGGCCACCATGGCGGCCACCACCGCGGCGTCGGCCTCCGGCTGGCGCACTTCGACGATGTCGAACTTCAGGGTGCGGGTGTCGCCCGGCGCCGCCTTCTGCACCACGGCCGCGAGCTCCTTGCGAAGCTTCGCCGCGTTCTCGCCCGAGCGGCCGATGACCACACCCGGGCGCGCGGTCGCTACGATGACGCGCAGCTCGGTGTTGGTGCGCTCTATCTCGATGCCCGAGAGGTACGCGCCGCGCAAGCGCTTCGTAAGGAAGCGGCGGATGGACTCGTCGGCCTGGATGTTCGCGCGAGCGCTCTTCTTGTCGAGCGCGAACCAACGGCTCTTCCAGTCCCGGATGATGCCGAGACGGTGTGCGTAGGGATGTACGGTGTGCGTCATACGAAAATTTATTTGGCCTTCGCGGGTGCGCTCGCAAGCTCCACGTGCACGCGCGAGCGGCGGCGGCGGATGAGCGATGCGCGACCGAACGCGCGCGGCATGTAGCGCTTCAGCATGCCAGCGCCTTCGACCGTGATCGACTTCACGACAAGCTCTTCCGGCTTCTCGCCCTGCTGCGCTGCGTTCGCGGCCGCGCTCTGGAGGAGCTTCGCCACCGGCTCGGAAGCGCGCTTCGGCAGGAACGAGAGAGCCGCAAGCGCCTGCGGCAGCTTCTTGCCTTTTACGAGGTCGGTCACAAGGCGAACCTTGCGCGGCGACTGGTTGTAGGTGTCGAGCGTGGCTTTCATAGGCTATTTGGCGGCAGGCGCCTTCGCAGCTTTTGCAGCGGCGATTTCGGACTCCTGCTTCTTCTGTTCCATCTCCTTCTGCATCTTGCCGCCGTGGCGGAGGAACTTCTTGGTCGGCGAGAATTCGCCGAGGCGATGCCCCACCATCTCTTCCGTCACGAGGACGTCGAGGTGCTGCTTGCCGTTGTGGACGCCGAAGGTGAAGCCCACCATTTCCGGCGAAATCTGGCTGCCGCGCGCCCACGTCTTAATAACCCCGGCGTCTGCGGGGCGCTTACCGGCGACCTTCTTCTGGAGTTTGACGTCCACGTAGGGTCCCTTTTTGAGTGAGCGTGCCATGATGCAAATGAAAGCCCGCTTCGCGGGATACGGCAAAGATACAGGAACGCCCTTGAAACGTCAAATCCGCGGGTGTAGGGTGGTGGCGGAAGCAACAGGAGGAAGCTATGGCTTCGAAAAAAGCGGGAGGCTCAAGCGGGTTCGGCATTGGCGTGAGCGGTCTCAAGATAAAACCGCTCGACGCGGATGCGGAAGCTCTTATCAGGGACGCAGAAAAGACGGCGCGACGCATCCTTGACGGTGAGGACGACCTGGCCGGCGAATTCGACACTGGCGTTGCTTGCCGAATCTCGGGCTGCTCTGGCTTGATTATCGAGGACGTGTCGTACCGATACCTCGGCGACCCGATGCACCAGATTATCGGCCCTGGCGGGCGAAACCAGCTCACGCGCATCGTCAAACACTACTGTTCGGTGTGCGCGGTGCAGTATGCCCACCTGCCGAGCCGCGCTACCAAGCACGAACCGTTGCCCAAAAAGAAAAAGTGAACACCGCCCGGGATTCGTCCCGGGCTTTTTCTTTGCCGCGGCGATGGAAGCAAGCGGAGCGACAAGGCGGACCCGAAGCGTCCCGAGAAACGGTGGCGGAGGCCTCGGGCACGGTGTTTTGGCATTCGTTTACGTTGGCGGCGAGTCTTCGAGCCGCCAACTATGCCAAAACCCGAGAGCCGGAGCATTAGTGAGGCGCCGGCTGGGACGCCGAACGCCGTTTCGCAGGGACCTTCGGCGCAGCCGAGCGAAGCTGCGCCACGCGCACGCAACCTGCTACACTACCCCCATGAAGAACCGCCACATGCTCGGCGCGGGAGTGATTGCGGTCGTACTCTTTGCCTTCGCGCTCTACCTCGTGCCCTACCGCGCGGTGGCGCCCACTACCATCCCCGCAACGCCGACCACGCTTCCCGCGAGCAAATACACCGAAAGTACCGCGTACTACACGCTCGCGGTGAATTACCCCACCACCACGCCGCTTGCCGCGAGCGCGAACCAGGCCGCGATTACCGCCATGAAAGCATACGTCGCGGGCGAAATCGCGAGCTTCAAAGAGCAGGGCAACTTCGCACATCTCACGAAAAACGACGTTCAGATGATGGGCTACGACAAGGGCCGCCAGGAGTCGCTCCAGATCCTCTACCTCGAGGGCTCGGGACCGCAAACCATCTCCTACATCTTCACGGAGTATCTCGACACCATGGGCGCCCACCCGAACACCTTCTTCAAGACGTTCACGTTCGACAAGACGACCGGCAAGCTCCTTTCCCTCTCGGACGTCTTCACGGGTGCTTACCTGGCCAAACTCTCGTCGAGCGCGTCCGCAGCCATTACAGAGAACATGGGCGCCGACGCCGTACCGGACATGATCGCGGCTGGCACAAAACCGGACGTCGCTAACTTCGCGAACTGGTTCTTCGACAATGCAGACTTCGTGGTGCTCTTCCCGCCGTATGCAGTGGCGCCGTATTCTTCCGGCCCGCAGACCGCGCGGATTCCGGTGGTGCAGCTCGACAGCGTGCTTCAAGCAACGTATCGGCAGTAGCGCTTGCATTATTTGACGGCCGTCGTAAAGTGGCGCCGGAAGAAAGGAGTTAGGAAGATGCCGCATGTCCTCAGCTATGCCGCGCCGCGCGTAAGCGCAGACGGCACGGCAATCATCTACGAACGCCGCGAACACCATTTCGAAGCGCACGGACGCGCCTCGGCACAATTCCTGAAAGACCAGTTCTTGGGGGAAGGCGCTGTTCGGCTCGACGGAAAGACATTCCGCCGCGGATTCATCTCGCTCAAGGCATTCGAGATGCCGCAGCCAGCGCCGCTCCTGCCGCCGTTCGATCAGCCGCTCGACTACGAACTCGACTCATAAAAACACCCCGCGCACATGCGCGGGGTTTCTTTACAACGCGCCCCGTCTGCAGTAACGTGCGTGCGGAAAAGAGGAGGCTGTTCCTATGGAACCTCAAATCGGTCGTTTTGACTTCATGGTTGCCGGGCTCAATGTCGACAATCTACCGAAACACGTTCAGGAGGCCATTGCGAAGCTCGACCTGCGCAAAGATGCGCTCGCACGAGCGAAAGCTGGCGCAGAGTGGCTCGACACCTATGCCCCGCCGGATTGGCGATTACAGATGGTGAGCATATCGAAGGGCGTGATTTCGCCGCAGGTGCGGATGCACCGGAACGATGAGAATCCGCTCGCGCTTGCGTTCCGGCGCGTGCCCGGCATGCGCGGAGCCGACCATCGGTGCACCTGGGCAATCGTTTCTGAGGCTCTCGGATTCGTTAGGGAGGGCGGCAAAAGCGATGCGGCACGGCTTGGATTCATCGAGAAAGACCATGTCGTCAACGATGTCATCATCCGCGCGAACTTCGACGCCTATTTCTTGAACGAAGCCTGGGCGACGGTGCTCGGCGAACTTGAGTGGCCGTCGGTGAGCGTCATCTACCCAGACCGCGCTGCAAAACTTCTTGCAGGAAAGCTATAAAAACGCCCCGCGCACATGCGCGGGGTTTTCTTCACTCATGCGATAAACGAGAAACCGCGCCAGGCCGTTAGGCCTGGCGCGGTTTCTCGTCGTACGATTTACTGCGCGGACTTCTTGCGCTTGCCCACCTTGCGGCGAGACACGATGAACACGTTCGAGTATTTCTTCGGCGTGCGCGTCTTCTGACCCTTGCCGGAGGGCTTCCCCCACAGCGTCTTCGCGCGGCGGAGGCCGCGACCCTGACGCCCTT
>JAKAGB010000030.1 GCA_021817705.1 bacterium
ATTTACTAAACGGCTTGCGCTTGCGCGGGTTCTTCAACTTCGAGGGACCGGTACCTTCGAGTTTGTAGATTTCGCCGCGGATGACGCATTAGCATTAGTCAGCAACGTGCTTGGTAGAAATTGGGAGTGTGAACCAGAACGTGCTGCCCTGCCCGACCCCCGCGGAGTCGAACCCTACGGAGCCGCGCTGGCGCTCGATGATGTTCTTTGCCATGGAGAGGCCGAGCCCGACGCCCTCGGTATCGGCATGGTGCGCCGCCAAGCTTCGGTAGAATTTCTTGAAGATGCGCGCGCGGTCCTCGGGCGCGATGCCGATGCCGGAGTCGGTGACCGAAAACTTTAGGGCATCCTCGAGATTCGCGACCGCTACGCGGATAGTGCCGCCTTCAGGCGTGTACGCAACCGCGTTCTCGATGAACACATGGATGGCTGACGCGAGGCGCTCCTTGTCGGCGCGCACGGGCGGGAGGGCGTCCGGCAGGTCGGTCGTCAGGGCGATGCGCTTTATCTGCATCGCATGCGTAAACGGCGCGAGTACCTCGTGCGCGACCGCCGTAAGCGAAAGGTCCGTATAGGCATAGGCGTACTGCTCCTTTTCCATGCGCGCGGCGTCCACGAGCAGGTTCGCAAGCTCGATGAGTTCCGTGTTCGCGTCGCGCAGCTGCTCGACGAGCGTCCGCACCGGCGGGGTAAGCGTCGTGTCGGAAAGAAGCGTTTCGGTCGTCCACTTTATGCGGGTGAGCGGCGTGCGGAACTTATGGGTCGCGACGTTTATGAACTCGTACTTCAGCGCCTCGGCTTCTTTCCCCTTCCGCCAGTAGAGATAGCCGGCGCTCGTGCCGGATATCGCAGTCGCGAAGGGAACGATCCAGATGGCAAAACCGGGGAACACGTTCTCGAGGTAGCGCGAGAGGAGCGAGAGCGCGCTCAGAGCGAGGGTGGCCGCGAGAATGAGTCCGGTAAACAGCACCGTGCGCCGGAAGACGATACGGATGTCGAGCAAGTCTTTCTTTATCATGCCGTACACCATGGGAATGGTGAAGGTGCCGATGAGCATCGAGAAGAGCGGGTCGACCGGGTAGTTGAACACGAGCGGGAACGCGGTCACGCCGGAGGCGAAGCCGTAGAACAGCGAGAAGATGTAGTAATCGACGCGCCGCTTGCCTTCGTCGCTATGGCGAGCGCGCTCGAGGAACATGACCGCGAACGAGAGCAGGAACGAAAGGAGGAAGAACGCGAGCATCGCCGCGTAGAGAGGCCCGCCGTCGAGGTAGTTGAGGAAATAGAGCTTCGGCACGACGCGCGGCAGGAAAAGCGCCGGATACGCGAGGCTCGCGCACAGGATGGAAAGCCCGATGGCATACGCCGCGTACAGCACATATCTGAACCGGGCATAGGCATCAAGCGCGAGGACGATGAAGTGCAAGTAGAAGAGCGCGAGGAATACGTCGACCAGGTTGAAGAACCAGTAGCGGTACGCGAGCTGCGGATCCGCGGTGTTCGCCCCGAGGACGAACGACAGCTGGAAGCCCGCGAGGGCAACGCACATGAGGAAGAACAGCTGATTCGCCGCTGCTTGCGGCGCACGCAGAAGTACGAAGAGTCCGAAGCCGAGCCCCACGGCAATCGAGACAGCGTACCCGATCGTAATAATGAGAAGCTCGCTCATGTCCGCGCTCCGGCTTCAGGAGTCGACGGAACGACCAGGTGATTGACGTGCTGGATGATCTCTTCTATGGAGACGTTTGCCTTCACGAGATATTCATTGGCTCCGGCCGCGCGGGCGCGCGCTTCATCGTTCGCCTGGTCTAGATTTGAAAGCACAATTACCGGCACATTCCTGAGGATATCCGAGCGTGCGCGAATACGTTCGAGCACGGCGAATCCATCGAGCTTCGGCAGCATGAGGTCAAGCAGCATGAGTGCCGGTCGCTCCTTCTCGAAGACGGCAAGCGCTTCCGCACCATCGCTCGCGTAGCTAAGCGCGTACGCACCCGAAAGTTCATGGCTGAGAAGCTGCTTCAGCACCGGGTCGTCTTCGACGATAAGCACCTTGGCCGTTTCTTGCATATGCCCCAGTGTAGCCTACCGGGCGCCTGCGGGCACGGGCTGCTGGGGAAAGCGCTACGAAGAGAGCGCCCGACGCCTGCGCGGCTTCTTCTTGGCCGAGCCGGAGCCCTCGAGCTCGTATATCTCATCACGGATGAGCGCGGCAGTCTCGAAATCGAGACGCTCGACTGCCTCGGCCATTTCTGCGCGCTTTGCCTCGATGAACGCTTCGGGATCGTCTTTGTACGCGAGCTTGTCCAAAACGAGGAGTTCGTCCACGGTCTTCTGGTGCTCGCTCCGCATCGATTCTGCGATGTCTTTGATTTCCTTATGAATGGTTTTCGGCGTGATGCCGTGTTCCTTGTTGTACGCGAGCTGAAGCTCACGGCGGCGATTGGTCTCTCCTATCGCCTTCTCCAATGAGCCGGTCATGACATCGGCGTAGAGGATGACGCGGCCGGAGACGTTACGCGCTGCGCGTCCGATGGTCTGGATGAGCGAGGTCTCGCTGCGCAAAAAGCCTTCTTTGTCGGCGTCGAGGATGCCCACGAGCTCCACTTCCGGCAGGTCGAGTCCTTCGCGCAAGAGATTCACGCCGACAAGGATGTCGAACTCGCCTTTCCTAAACTTCGTGAGGATGTCGATGCGGTCGATAGTCTTCACGTCCGAGTGGAGATACTCGGCTTTCATGCCGCGCTTCTTGAGGAACGCGGAAAGATCTTCGGCCATCTGCTTCGTGAGCGTGGTCGCGAGCGCACGAGCGCCGTTCTTGATAGCCGTCTCGGCTTCATCGATGAAATCTTGCACCTGGCCTTTATATCCGTCCTTTTCGACGATGCCGCGCACCGCAAGCTCCGGATCAACGAGACCGGTCGGCCGAATGATTTGCTCCACAATTTGCTCGGAGTGCTCACGCTCGTAGGTGCCCGGCGTCGCGCTCGTGTATATGGTCTGCCCGACGCGTTCCTCGAATTCTTCGAACGTAAGCGGGCGATTGTCGCGCGCCGACGGCAGGCGGAAGCCGTACTCTACGAGCACGTCTTTGCGCGAGCGGTCGCCCGCGAACATGCCACCGAGCTGGCCGATGGTCACGTGCGACTCGTCGATAACGGTAAGGAAATCTCTATCGCAGCGCTTGAAGTAATCGAGAAGGGTGTAGGGCGGCTCGCCCGCCTTGCGTCCGTCGAAGTGGCGCGAATAGTTCTCGATGCCGTTCGTGTATCCGAGCTCACGGATGAGTGCTATGTCGTGGAGCGTGCGGCGCTTCAGGCGCTCAGCCTCGAGCGGTTTCTCTTCACGCTTGAATTTTGCTAGCTGTTCGTCGAGCTCCGCGCGGATGTCCGCGAGCGCGCGCTCGCGCTCCTCCTCGCTCGTGACGAAGTGCTTTGCCGGGAACACGAAGACGGAATCCGGCTCCGCGACCTTCGCGCGCGTGACCGGGTCGAGCTGCTCGAGGTGCGCGACGCGCTCGCCATCGAACGAGACGCGGTAGAGCGCGCGCTCGTTCACCGGCATGAACTCAAGCGCGTTCCCTATCGCGCGCAACTGCCCCGGCTCGAGGTCTGCGGTCGTACGCTCGAAGTATATGCCGACGAGCTTGCGTATGAGCGCGGCACGATTTTCCTCCGCGCCCTTCTGAATCTTCACGTGCACCTTCTCGTATTCCTCCGGTGAGCCGAGGCCATAGATGGCGGAGACCGAGGCTACGATGATGACATCCTTGCGCGTGAGGAGGGCCTGCGTCGCCGCGTGGCGCAAGCGGTCAATCTCGGCATTTATCATCGCTTCTTTCTCGATGTACGTATCCGAGTGCGCGATGTATGCCTCCGGCTGGTAGTAGTCGTAGTAGGAGACGAAGTAGTGCACTGCGTTCTCGGGGAAGAATTCACGATACTCCTGCGCGAGCTGCGCGGCCAAGGTTTTGTTATGCGCGAGCACAAGGGTCGGCTTGTCGTTCTGCGCTATGACATTTGCCGCGGTAAAGGTTTTGCCGGAGCCCGTGACGCCGAGCAGCGTCTGGTGGCGCATGCCTTCTCTAAGACTCCTCGAGAGAGCCTTAATTGCCGCGGGTTGATCCCCAGCCGGCGGGTAGGGGGCGTGGAGCTTGAAATTGCCTGCCATGATTGCCTAGTGTATAGCACGGCTAAGAAACTCACAAAGCGTCCGACCTTTTCTATTTTGAAACTCCGTAGTAAGCTCCGTCAGGAACAAGAAGGAGCAGCCTATGACTGAAAAGCAGAAACGCGCGTTGAGCACCCTCAACGCGGGATGGCCGAAGCTTCGCGAGGCGGTGCAGAGCCGCAGGGACACGACCATACGCACGTCCACACGCGATTGCCCGACCAAACACGTATCCTTCGGCGGCTTTATTCTGAGGATAAGCCCACCGGACCGGCAAGGAAACCAGGAATTCATGTTCGTGCTCGAACGGGGGCACGATTGCTTTCTTTCCTATTTCGACGAACTTACGGTGAAGGAGTTGAATACGATTGAATCTCTGCTCTAGCGGAGTGCCGGCTCGTCTCGAGCCGGTTTTTATTTATCCGTAGTAGCTGCGCACGAAATCTTCGCGGTACTCCTCGAAGCGGCCGTCACGTATAGCCTCACGCGCGCCGTCGACCAAGGCAAGGATGAAGCCGAGGTTGTGCATCGAGCAGATTACTGAGCCGAGCATCTCGCCCGAGCGGATGAGGTGCGAGACGTACGCGCGCGTGAAGCCCTCGGTACCGGGCGCAGAAAATTCCGGGTCGAGCGAGCCGAGGTCGTTCTGGAACTTTTCGCCCCGCAAGTGCACGATACCGCGCTTGGTGTAAATGCTGCCATGCCGGCCGATGCGCGTTGGTGCGACGCAGTCAAAAAGATCCATGCCGTTCGCGATGCCTTCCAAGACGTCGCCGGGCTCGCCGATGCCGAGAAAATGCTTCGGCAACTCCTCCGGCAACTCGCCGACCGCGGCCTGCAAGGCGCCCCTCATGTCTTCTTTACTAAAGGAACCGCCGATGCCGATGCCGTCGAAACCCATTGAGCCAATCTCGCGCGCGCTTTCTTTGCGCAGGTCGAGGTGCCGGCCGCCTTGCACTATGCCGAAGATTGCCTGGCGCTTGGCGGCGTCGATATTCTGTCGATGCGCTTTCAGCGAGCGTTCGGCCCATTGGTGTGTGCGGCGCATGGCCTCTTGCTGGTATTCATACGGCTCCGTGGGCGAGGTGCACTCGTCGAACGCGAAGAACATATCCGCGCCGAGTGCGTGCTGGATTTCTATCGAGCGTTCCGGCGTGAAGCGGTGGAGCGAGCCGTCGTGGTGCGAGGTGAACGTGACGCCTTCGTCGTCGATAACCGCGAGCTGGCCGTGCTGCGATGCGACGGATTCGTCGTACACCGCAACTTGGTCCTCCTTCTCAGTCACCTCTCCTTTCGTGAATTTGGAAATGGTGCGGCCGAAGGCGGCGCCAAGCGAGAATACTTGGAAGCCGCCCGAGTCCGTCATGGTCGGCCCCTGCCAGTTCATGAATTTCCCGAGTCCACCCGCGTCTTTGACAAGCTTCTCGCCGGGCGTGAGGTAGAGGTGGTACGTATTCGCGAGCACCACCTGCGCACCGAGCTTCTTAAGCGCCTCCGGAAATACGCCTTTCACGTCAGCCTTCGTGCCGACCGGCACGAACGCGGGCGTCTCTATGACGCCGTGCGGCGTCGTAAGCACGCCGGCACGCGCGCCGCTCCGCAGCGCGCGTGCTGTAATCTTGAACGAAATAGCGCTCATTTCCTGCACTCTAGCGTATTCTGTCGCGCTTGACAAAAGCACGCTCGGGTGTATTCTTTGAGCAGAAATCAAGTCTCCCTCCGGGGAGCAAACGAGGAGTACATTATATGCGTATTTTCACAACGTTTGGCGCGCTCGTCATTGCGGCAATCGCGCTATCCGGCTGTGCCGGTATGACCAACGTCGCTCCGGGTCCGCTGAACGGTTTCGGCCGTGATCCGCTGAGCAAGGAGTTCGTCGCCTGCGCGACTGGCCACTGCTCACCCGAGCAACAGACGCTGGCCGGCATTGCTGCCGGCATAAATGGCGAGCAGATCGAAGGACAGATCTCATCGCCGGGTGAATCGGTCGCCGTCGGTGCAGTTACCTACGGCGCCGGTTACGCAGCAGGCGGGAGTACCGAGGCGCTTTTCTATCGCGGCGCTTCCGCCGGTGGGGCAGCCGGGCTCGAAGGCGTTGTGGGCGGCATCGGCGGCGCGATAAACGATGCTCACGCCTGGAGTTACGCCGACGACGCCGGCAATGGCACCGGCACCGAGCGCACACTTGAAATCTGGACAAAAGGCATCGGCATCCCCGACGCCGTTTCCCAACATTTTGGCGGCGCCGCGCGCGTGCAAGCGCTCGCGAGCACCATGTATATCGTCGTCGCCTACGTGCGGACGAATAACCGCACGAATGACGAAGCGAAGCAGGTGCTGCGGCAGTTCCACGGCCCAAAAGCCGGTGCGCCAGTGCCGGAGCGGTAATACGCGAGGTCGGAAACGACCAACGGCGCGGACGAATGTCCGCGCCGCTTTTCTTTTAGTATCGTGCGTTAATGCTGCGGCTGCTGCACCTTCAGGAGCTCCACTTCGAATACGAGCGTCGAATTAGGCGGGATGGCCGGCGTCGGCGACTGGTCGCCATACGCGAGCGCAGCCGGAATGACGAGCTTCCTCTTGCCGCCCACTTTCATGCCCACGATACCTTCGTCCCAACCCTTGATTACCTGTCCTGCCCCGAGCGTGAAGGAGAAGCCGTTTGCGGTCTGCGCGTGGTTCGCAGAAGCGTCGAACACCGTGCCATCGGTGAGGCTGCCCACGTAATTCACGGTCACAGTGTCGCCCGTCTGCGCCACGGCGCCCGTGCCGACGGTCTCATCGATCGCTTGCAATTGGTCGGTGGTGGTTGCCATGGTGGTTGTGGTTGATTCGGTAGGGGTAGTAGTAGCGGTCTGTGCGGGCTGCGTAGGTGCGCCCGGCGTGCCAAACGGCCAGAGGCCGGGGAAGATGAAGAAGGCAGCAACCACGGCCAAGGCCACAGCGACGGCGATTCCGGTTTGGGTGGGATTCATACGGACAGGATTACGTGCTTAGGATATGGACAATAGGATAGCACGAGGAATCACGAGGCCTGGAACTCCTTGAACTTGCGGAGCTCTTCCTGAACGGCGGCGCGAGCGAACGTCTCGTGGTCGGGCACGGTGGTGTCGAGGAACGCACGCACCGCGCCCGCATCGCCCGCTTCGGCGAGCTGCGCGAATTCGACGCGCTTTTCTTCCGGCATCTTCTCGAGCACGGAAACCGTCGCCGCTTTTAGTGCGACCTCGGTAAACTGCATGATGAGTTTTTCCTGGTCTTCTCGCGGGAGCGTGCCAATGCCGAGGTCTTCGGCGAGGCGCGTGGTCATGTCGTCAGGCATAGGCGTTAGTGTAGCATGCACTCATTTACTTAGGTCGACCTGCGTGAACAAGTCGTTTACGGTCGGAAGCTGCATGCCGCGAAGCGATGGGTCCATTATGTCAGTCGCCACCTGTATCTTGTGCGTCACGGGGTCGAGGAACGCTTTCGAAATCTCATAGTGCGGCTTGAAGCCGAGCGCTCGCCAGAACGATGGGCGCGTGGAGTCGAAGTACACGGCAAAATTCGGGTCGGCCGCCTTCGTGTTCGCGAAGTATTGCGTCACCCATGCTTGTGCCTTCGCTACGCGCTCGTCTACCGACCCGCCGAAAACGACGC
>JAKAGB010000031.1 GCA_021817705.1 bacterium
CGATCTCGACGCCCGCGAGAACGAGTCCCATCGGCACGAAGAACAGGTTGGCGGCGCCGCTTGCAATGACTCGATCGCTCACCCAGCCGATGCTCGCTATGCCGAGCACGAGGCACGCGACGCCACCGCAGGAAAGCATCGTACGCACGATGATACACGGCGGCGAACAGACCGGTCGTTTCGAAAGACGCATTTGAGCCTCCCAGGGTGCTTCTGCTCTCAAGGCTACCCGCTTCAGGAGCCGCGGCAACCGGCTCAGGTGCATAACTTGCCCGCTTTTTGACACGAAAACAGTGCCGTGCTACAGTGCTCTCGTACTCGCGCCACAGGGGCGCGAGCTGTTCCTGAAAGGGGAAACCAATGAAGCGTATGTTCATCGCGGCCGTTACCACGGCCGCGCTCGCTCTGTTCTGCACCGCAGCCAGCGCGGGCACCTATGTCGCGACCACCTTCGGCTACGGCTCGGGTTCCGCTCACATGAGCGGCGGCGCGATTCCGTCGAAGCTCGACGCGTCCGGCATCGTCGCAAGCGGCGAAGTCGGATATGTGTCGAACGGAAGCCTGTATGGCGTCCATGTCGGCGCGCTCGCGTCGTTCGGCGATGCCGCCGGGCTTTCCGGCAAAACGAAAACGCTCGAGTGCCCGGCGATGTACTGCGGCTCGGACGTCTTCCAAGTGGATGACGTTTCGGGCGGGTTCGTGGGCACGGCGCGCGGCCTTGTGGGCACGTCGCTCTTCGGCGGCAAGCTGTTCGTCGCAGCCGACGGCGGCGCCGCGTATCTGCAGATTGCGGATGCGCAGTCGTACACCGACAGCCCGGCCTGGCACTACAGCGCCGACAAGAGCGGCATCGGATATGTCGTGGGCGCTCGCGTGCTCTACAACATTTCGAGTCACTGGTCTGCTGGCGTGGACTACTCGCACGTGTCCGTCGACGTCGGCGGCGCGGGCTATAGCGGCCCTGGCTACCACTACTACGGTGGCACCACGATGAGCGCTGACCTCGGTTCCCTCGTCGTCGCCTACAACTTCAACTGAACCGCTGGCTCTTGCCGGCACGGCCCGTTCCCTCTTGTGGGGAACGGGTTTTTCTTTTTGTATACTCCACCTGTGAACCCTGCCGACGCCATCGAAAAACACTTTACGCGCCTCACCGCCGACCAGAAGCGCGCGCTGCGGAAGCTTGGCATCCGCTCCGTACGCGACCTTTTGTACCACTTCCCCGCGCGCTATGAAGACACGCGCCCCGCCGCACCCGTATCCGGCATCGCGCCGGGCGCAGAAGTATCGCTCACGGGCACCATCCGGAAACCCGAGACGCGCAAAACGTGGAAAAGCCGCCGCCCGATAGCCGAAGCGTGGCTCGAGGACGCGAGCGGGCGCATAAAGCTCATGTGGTTTTCGCAGCCGTACATCGCGAAAACCCTCCATGACGGCATGCATGTGAAGGTAACCGGCCGCGTCGCGGGCACGGCAGAAAAGCCGTATGTGGCGAATCCGCACATTGAAAAGAGCGCGGCGCCTCCGGGCGCCGCGCCGGGCTCTTTGTTCGTCACTGATGCGGACGAACCTGACGAGACCCCCGCGCTCCTCTACCCTGTGTACCCGGAAAGCAAGGGTGTCTCGTCGCTCTGGTTTTTGCACGCCGTAAAGCGCGTGCTTCCCGCGGCAGTCGCGATGCCCGACCCTTTGCCGCCAGAAATCCTCGCGCGCTACAAGCTCCCCACACTCGCGACCGCACTCGTGTGGATACATCGGCCGGAACGCCGAAACGACGCCGAAGCGGCCAAGAAGCGCTTTGCATTTGAAGAAGTGTTCGCACTCCAGATCGCGCTCGCGCGCGAGCGCGCGCGAGCGAAGGCAGAGCGCGCGCTGCCGGTCGCAGTCGACCGCGCGGCGCTCGCGAGTTTCGTCGGCTCGTTCCCCTTCCCGCCCACCACGGCGCAGACGCGTGCGATTGAAGCAATCGTCGGCGATTTTGAAAAAGCGCACCCCATGCTCCGGCTGCTTGAGGGCGACGTGGGGAGCGGCAAGACCGCGGTCGCTGCCGCTTCTGCGTACCTGGTGGCCACCAGCAAACCACCCGGCCGCATCGCCGGAACGCTGCAAGTTGCGTACCTATGCCCCACCGAAATCCTCGCCAAACAGCACTTCTCGACCTTCGTTTCCTATTTCCGCGACCACCCGATTCCGATCGGTCTCGTCACCGGAAGCGAGTGCCGCGTGTTCCCATCGAAGATACGCTACGAAGAATCCGCGAAGATTTCCAAAGCCGCGTTTCGGAAACGCGTGGCCGGCGGAGAGATTCCCATCGTCATCGGCACGCACGCGCTCATAGAAAAGTCGCTTGCGTTCAAGCACCTCGCGTACGCCATCATCGACGAACAGCATCGCTTCGGCACCGCACACCGACAAAAGCTCGTGACGAAGGGCGACACGGTTCCGCACCTCTTGAGCATGACCGCTACGCCCATCCCGCGCACCCTCGCCCTCACCATCTACGGCGACCTCGACCTCACGCTCCTCGACCAGATGCCGAGCGGACGAAAGCCGGTCATCACGGGAGTGCTCGGCGCGAAAGAACGCGAGCGCGCGTACACGCGCGTGCGCGAAGAGATGGCGAACGGCCGGCAAGCGTATGTCATCTGCCCGCGCATCGACGAGCCCGACCCCGACAAAGCGTTTGCCATGCAGGCAAAAAGCGTGAAGGCAGAAGCCGAGCGTCTTTCGAAGGACGTGTTCCCCCACGCAACAATCGGCATACTCCACAGCAAGATGAAGCCGGGCGAAAAGGAAGAGGTGATGAACGAATTCGCTGCCGGCGACATCGACATTCTCGTTGCCACGAGCGTCGTGGAGGTGGGCGTGAACGTGCCGAACGCGACCGTGATTTTGATTGAGGGCGCGGAACGGTTTGGCTTAGCCCAGCTGCACCAGCTGCGCGGGCGTGTCATCCGTTCGACCAACCAGGCGTACTGCTTCGCGCTGCCGGAATCGTTCGGCCCGAACACACGCGAGCGCATGAAGGCATTTACCAACGCGAAAGACGGCTTCGAGCTTGCAGAATACGACCTCAGCCTTCGCGGCGCAGGCGAGCTTGCGGGCGGCAAGCAGTGGGGCGTGTCCGACATTGCCATGGAAGCGCTGCGCAATAGGAAGCTCGTGGAGGCGGCGCGCGGCGAAGCCGCGCGCCTCGTAGCGGAAGACCCGGAACTCGCCGCGCATCCGGCATTGCGCGCGCGCAGCGCCGCCGCGCTCGCGTCACTACACCTCGAATAGAAAACGCGCCCAGCCCCAGTTTTCTGAAACTGGAGCTGGGCGCGCACTCACTCTTCCGAAACATCCGGCGCAATCGCGTCGAGTTCGTTCGCCTCGACCATATACGAAGGCGCCTCATCACGCCCGTAATGCAGCCAGACCGTGCTTATGACGCGATTCTGATACATGCGCGTCTTGAACGGCTTTGCGAGCAAGACGAAGAACGCCGCGTCCACATACTTGCGGTCGCCGCGCTGCGGTTCGCAGCGCACGAGACGCCCGCTAAACTTTCTGCGCCCGCATTCGAATTCCATGAGGTCGCAGTTAATCATGAGCGCGATAGCCTCGGGGAAACTCGGCCCCCGTGTCACCGTAAACCGCACTTCCGGCCGCTTTGTTTTCTTGGGCATGTGCTCTTCTCCACAGAACTTTTCTGCCCTCATCGTACCACGCGCTATCCTCTCAAATCTTCAGAATAAAGGTCGGCTCCGGCTGCTTTATCTCGCGTCAATTGCCGGTTCCTGCGCGCAATTTCCGTGGCTTCAGCACGAGGCACATACCTCCCCGAAGAGGTCACGAACCCCTCAAAGTCAAATTGGTCATGCGGCAATTGCTCGAGTTCTGCCACTAGCTCGTACTCATCTCCATGCACCTTCGCGTACAGTGCCGGATCTTCCACATGCAAATACTCAAGCAGTGACCCAAAAGCGTGTCCGTGGGTTACGCCTTCAAATATTTTCCCCTGATACCGCACAGCAGCGTTCCGAATAGTCTCCACGCCCGAAACGCTTTCGCGGGACTCCATGTTCATGCGGCACATAGTACTACGCTTCTGCGACGTGTAAAAACACTTCTCGGTGCGCCCACCAGGACTCGAACCTGGAACCGTTCGTGTATAAGACGAATGCTCTACCGTTGAGCTATAGGCGCAGGAGTACTTTACCCTTTTTCTGGAATTGTGGTAAGGTGCGGGCGGAAGAAAGGAGAAGCGCGATGAATCCTTCTACACTCATCTTGCTTTGGGCTGTTGTTGCGACGGTCTCGGCAATCTGCGCAATCGGTATTGCATACCTGACGATACGCATCTGCCGGTCGCCGCCAGCTCTGTATGAACAAAACCGCCAAAAGGCGCTCGACGGGGAATATCTCTCCGACGCAGAAGTGGACAGCATACTGGCTCGTCGATAAGTTTGAACCGCGGCGCGAAAGCGCCGCGGTTTTTCTTTGTGCGTGTAAAGGAGCGCGAGCGAGCATCAAGCAGGGCGAGAGCGTCCGGAGCGGAGCACACGGCGAGTCCGCGAAGCCGTGGCCGCCCGAGGATACGGGCGGCGCAGGCATGGTGCCGAGTCCGCGAGGCCTGCGCGGAGCGAGGAAGAGCGCAGCGCCCCGCTGGGGGCGCCGATGCGGCTCTCGGCTTTGCTTGTGCGAGCGAGCGCGCCGGGAGCGCGCCGGGAGCGCGTGAAAACAAACCGAACGCGAGGAACGCGCGCCGCCCGACACACTTCGCCCAGTGTGACGGGCTTGGCTCCGGGCGCGCGTTACGCCTCCTCTTCTTTCTGCTTCGGCGTTATGCCGTTTGCGACGAGGAGCTTCTCGAACTCCTCGCGCTCTATCGTTTCTTTCTCTACGAGCGCCTTCGCGATCGCGTCGAGCGCCGCGCGATGCGACTCGAGCACCTCCTTCGCGCGCTTTTTCTGCTCTGCCACAATGTGCGACACCTCCGCGTCTATTTCCGCCGCAACCTTTTCCGAAAACGGCTCCTTGCCGAGCTCGCGCTCGCCGAACGCGATCGGCCCCAGCTTGTCGCTCATGCCGTAGCGCGCCACCATGTCGCGCGCGAGCGCGGTAATCACCTGCAGGTCATTCGAAGGCCCCGTGGTCACGTCGCCCATGATGAGTTCTTCCGCCACATAGCCGCCAAGCGTTGCCGCGATGTCATCCAAGAATTCTTTCCTCGACTGCATCTTCTTGTCCTCGAACGGGAGCTTCAGCGTGTACCCCGCCGCGCGACCGCGCGAGATGATGGAAATCTTGTGCACCGGGTCGGCATGCGGCAGCACGCTCGAAACGAGCGCATGCCCGGCTTCATGGTATGCGGTGAGCTCTTTTTCTTTCTTGCTCAAAAGGTGCGACTTGCGCTCGGGGCCGAGCATCACCTTCTCGATGCTGCGTATGAGGTCGTACTGCGTAATCTCTTTACGGTTTTCGCGCGCGGCGAGGATCGCGCCCTCGTTCATGAGCGAATACAATTCCGCGCCCGAGAAGCCCGGCGTGCGTTCGGCGACAACGCCGAGGTTCACGTCGGGCCCGAACGGTTTTTCTTTGGCATGCACCTGCAAAATCGCTTCGCGGTCGGCGCGGTCGGGCAGGTCTATGGTGACGCGGCGGTCGAAGCGGCCGGGGCGAAGGAGCGCGGGGTCGAGCACGTCCGGGCGGTTCGTCGCCGCCATCACGATTACTTTCTCGGTGGGTTCGAATCCGTCCATTTCCACGAGAATCTGGTTCAGCGTTTGCTCGCGCTCGTCGTTGCCGCCGCCCATGCCCGCGCCGCGCACACGCCCCACTGCGTCTATCTCGTCTACGAAAATGATTGCGGGCGCGGCCTTCTTCGCCATCTGGAAGAGGTCGCGCACGCGGGAGGCACCCACGCCAACGAACATCTCCACGAACTCCGAGCCGCTGATCGAGAAGAACGGCACGCCCGCTTCGCCCGCCACCGCGCGTGCGAGCAAGGTCTTACCCGTGCCGGGCGCACCCATGAGGATGATGCCTTTCGGAATGCGCGCGCCGATATCGAGGAACTTCTTCGGGTTTTTCAAGAAGTCGACAATTTCGAGCAGCTCTTCCTTCGCTTCCTTTGCGCCCGCCACATCCTTAAACGTAACGCGCTGCGATTGGTCTGCCGGGTCGATGACGCGCGCCTTCGATTGCCCGAACGAGAACGCTTGCACACCCGCGCCGCGCACCTGGCGCGTAAGGAACCAGAACAGCGCGCCGATGAAGAGGAGCGACACGATGATGGGCCCGAGGTTAATGAGCCAGAACTCGAAGCTCGATTGCCCCTCGACCGTTATCGCCACCTTCGCAAGCTCGGCAGGCGTGATGCCGTAGGTCGCGAGCGTTTCCGGCAGGCCAGCCGAAGGGTCTTTGTGCGAATCTTTCGTCGAGCCGTCCGCGTAGGTGAGCGTGAGCGAGTCGCCGTTCACGGTGATGGCGGTCACCTTCCCCGCCGAGACGTCCGAGGCAACCTGCGAGAGCGGTATCGTCGCGGGAGTCGCCGTGAACGATGCGGCAAGCGAGTACGCGCTCATGAGGAGCAGGAACACGAGCACGGTCGTGGCCAGATTGTTGAAGAATGAGGAACCGCCGAAAGGCCACGGGCGCTTCGCGCGCAATGCCTGCTTCTTCTGCGATTGTTTCCGCTGCTGTTTTGCCATTTTCCTGATTATACGCTCTTATTTTAGAAAGGAAAAGCATCGTGCTAGGCTGTGTCCATGACCACGCTCGTGGAATATAAGAAGGCCCGGCAGAAGTACGCCCCGCTCGAAACCTTTTCCGCGGGGCTCGAACTCATGGGCACTGAAGCAAAAGCCCTGCGAGGAAAGCTGGGTTCCTTGGACGGCGCGCGCGTGGTGGTGCGCGGCGGCGAGGCATTCCTCGCAGGAGCCACGATTCCCCCCTTCCAGGCCGCAAATGCCCCCAAGACCTACGACCCCGAACGCCCCCGCCGGCTCCTCCTTAAGAAGGCCGAGATAGCCGCTCTTGCGGACGCGGAAGCCAAGAAGGGCTTGACAGTAATCCCACTAGAGGTATACTCTACTCCGGGTAAGAGTGGGTACCTTAAAGTACGCGTCGCGATAGTTCGGGGGAAGCACAAGGCGGACAGGCGAGAAGACCTGAAACGCCGCGAAGCCGACCGCGAACGAGCGCGCGCGTTGAAGACGCGTTAAGTTCAACATCATTTGACGGAGGGGGCACATGCCTCGCAAAGGAAAGAAGATTAAGAATCGGGAACAAGGCTCAACGATCATCAAAAAACCGGCAGTCCCGTGGACTGCCGTGTCGGGAACCGGACACCAGGGCTGCCGCACCGGCAAGCCAAGGCTCCGGGACGAAGCGCCCGCACTCGACGGCGATCGCGGAGTCGGATTCGCCGACGATGATGACGGAAAGCCGCTCGATCAGATCTTCAAGTAACGCGTCCGGGGCAGGCGCTCGCGCGTCTGCCCCTTTTCTTCTGGTACCCCGTTAGAAGTCTCGGCGCGAAAAATTTTGCTGCAAAATTTTTCGCGTCCCCCCCGCTTCTCCCCAAGTGGTATCCTAAAAACAGATTCGGAAAGTCCCGACGAGCGCAGTAGGTATTTCTACAACCTATTTCCTACCACCTACTACCTTCTTCGGGGGTGACCGGCTTTGACGGTCTGTACTTTGAAAGACGTGCGACGCGGTGCATGCCGACTCAACACCTTAATCTGCTCGGCACCAAACTTGCCAAGAACACT
>JAKAGB010000032.1 GCA_021817705.1 bacterium
CGGCTCGGGCGCGGGCATGGCCTGCTCGGGCACGTTCGGAAGAATCACTTCTTTTGCGGGAGCGGCCGGTGCTGGAGCGCTCGTACGTGCGAGCGGCGTCAGTTCCGGCTTGCCGCCCTCTTTGAGCGTCTTCTGATCGGAGTCGAACGTGCGGATATATTTTTGCGGCGCTGCATTCGCGCCCTCGCCTGCAGGCTGAGTGTCCGGCATGCGCGTATTGTACCGCGCAGATGCGGCGGTCGAGGCGAGTTATCCTCGCGAAGGAATCGTGAATGCGCGCGGATTCTCACACATGTCGGTGAACGCGTGCGCCGCCTCCTTCAGCTTCGCCGAAGACGACCGGCCGAACGAGATGACTTCGCACTGGATGCCGTGCAGGTCGAGATACTGGATGAGCGGGACATAGTCGCCGTCGCCGGAAGCAATGACGACCGTGTCGAGCTTGGGCGCGAGCTTTACCGCGTCTATCGCGAGCCCCACGTCCCAGTCGGCCTTCTTCGCGCCGTCGGCGAATATCTGCAGGTCTTTCACCTTGGTCTCGATGCCGATCTTCGTGAGCGCGTCGAAGAAGTTGCTCTCCTCGCCGCTCTCGGTCGCGATGACGTAGGCGATGGCACGCACGAGCGTGCGGCCGCCCACGGCCTCTTCGAGTACCTTGGCGAAGTTGACGCGCGCTTTGTAGAGATGACGCGCGGAGTGATACAGGTTTTGCGTGTCGATGAATACGCCCACACGCTGGGCCGGATGCTTGATGACTGCCATAAATAAAATAGTAAGAGGTAGGCAGAAGGCAGTATGCAGTGCCTATGCCTAAGGAAATTTATTAAAATCTCACGGCGAGGGCCGCGGATACATGATACCACCGCGCCGGCCTTCGGCCGGCGCGAGAAGGTCTTATTTCTTGAGCCCCAGTTTCTTCACGACCGCGTTGTAGCGGCGCTTGTCGTGGGCTTCGAGGTAGCGCAAGTGCGACCGGCGGTCGGCCACCATCTGCAGGAGGCCGCGCTGAGAATGGAAATCCTTGCGGTTCTTCTTGAGGTGCTTCGTGAGCTCCTCGATGCGCTCGGTCAAAACCGCCACCTGGACGTCCGGGGAGCCGGTGTCCGTGTCGTGACGGGCGGAATCCTTGATTACCTTGGCCTTTTTCTTCGCAGTAAGCATGTGCCGGCACTCTACCATGCCTTGACTTCTAATGCAACCCCCGCAAAGCCAAAAGAAATGCCCCGCGCGAGCACGCGCGGGGCGGGATGATTCAGTCGAGGTGGACACTCTGGGGTTTTATGCGGCTACGTTCGATGTATTCGATGAGCCACTGCAGCCCTAATGGCAGCGCACTAAGGAGCGTAAAGACGAACGAAACGCGAAGAGCCCCCCAATCTATCGCCGTTTTTGCCGCATTGACTGCGCCATAGGTTATAAGCCAGCCAATGTGAATTGGTGAGAGATAGTCTGCAACCAAGCCAATCAAAGCAAACGTGATAACCAAAGCACCAATCAAGGTGCAAAGAGCCGCAAGTGAACCGCCGGCGCCGCTGACATACCCGAACGCCGGCCACTTGAACTCAAGTGCGCAGCTCATCCCCGCGAAAGCAGCGACCGCTAGCGGAAGAGCGGCGTTCCAAGCGAAGCCACTCCCTATAAACATGAGCCACACGAGCACGACGTAAAGGAACCAGAATGTGATTCTGAGAGCCATGACGGCCTCCTTTTGTTAGTCCGAAAATAGGATTACCGCATCTGTGAGGAAGAGTCAAGCGCGCGCAGGGAGGTGAGGGTTGTGCGCGACGAGAGCGTCCGGAGCGAAGCCATCGCCCCGAGTCTTCGAGGGGCGATGCTCGCGCCGAGCATACGGCGCGAGGCAGGCATGGTGCCACCGTCTTCGGGGGCCTGCGCGGAGCGAGGAAGAGCGCGGCGCCCCGCTGGGGGCGCCGACGCGGCTCTCGGCGTGCGCACCCGAACGACCCTACCGCGCGCTATTCCGAGACGGCGCGGAGCACTTCTTCGAGCGAGGTGATACCCCGCGCCGCCTTGTAGAGGCCGTCCTCTAGCATCGTGAGCATGCCCTCTTTCTTCGCCTGCGCTTCCAAGGCGTCGGTCGTACTCTCGTGGAGCATGATTTCGCGGATGGCGGGCGAGGTGGCGAGCACTTCGTGGATGCCGATGCGGCTCTTGTAGCCGTCTTCGCATTCGGCCGAGGGCTTGGGCTTATAAAACGGTACGTCGTCGAGCTTCACGCCTGCTTTCACGAGCTTCTCGTCGTGAAGCGCCGTGAGGGCGACGTCGAAGTCGACCTCGGAAGCGACCTTGTCGCGCTTCTCCTTGGTGAGCGAGTACTGCTCCTTGTCTTCGCAGAGCTTCCTGACGAGGCGCTGGCCGATGATGACCCGGATGGTGGAAACGAGGAGGAACGGCTCGACGCCCATGTCGATGAGGCGCGGAATGGCGCCCGCCGCAGAGTTCGTGTGGATGGTCGAGAGCACGAGATGGCCCGTGAGGGCGGCGTTGATGGCGAGCGAGGCGGTCTCGCCGTCGCGGATTTCGCCGACCATAATGATGTCGGGGTCCTGGCGCACGAGGGAACGCAGGCCGTTCGCGAACGTGAACCCGATCTGCGGATTCACCTGCGTCTGGTTAACGCGCTTCATCTGATACTCGATCGGGTCTTCGATGGTGCTGATGTTCACGTCTGGCGTATTCAAGATGTCGAGCATCGTGTAGAGCGTGGTCGTCTTACCGGAACCGGTGGGACCCGACACGAGGATGATGCCGGTCGTGTCGCGGAGCGCGTGGTGGATGCGCTCGAGGTTCTCGCCGTGGAAGCCCAAGGCGTCGAGCGTAAAGCCTTCGCCCGTCTCGCGCAGGAGACGCATCACGATCTTCTCGCCGAAGAAGGTGGGCAGGATGGACACGCGGAAGGACACGCGGTCGGTCTCGGTCTCCATCTTGAAACGGCCGTCTTGCGGCAGGCGCTTCTCGTCGAGCTTCAGGGCAGAGAGCACCTTGATGCGCGCGACGATGCCCGCGGCCGCCGCTTTCGGCAGCGTCATCGCGTCGTGCAGGATGCCGTCGATGCGGTACCGTACGAGCACTTCGTCTTCCATAGGCTCGATGTGCACGTCGGACGCGCCTTGCACGATGGCGTGGCGCAGCAAGGTGTCGACGATGCGCACGATGGGCAGGTCTTCGGCCATCTTCTTGAGGTCGTCGCCCGAGAGATCCTTGCCGCCCTCCTGCACCTGGCGAATCTTGCCCGACTCAGTCGCGATGATGTCGCCGAACTCGTCCTTGAGCGACTTCTGGTACTGCACGAGGGCGTGCTTGATGCTTTCGGTGTCGGTGAGCCGCGGCAGGATCTTCAGGCCGGTCTTCTTCTTCACGCTCTCGATCAAGGGCAGGTCCTCGACGTCGAGCATCGCCACCTCCAAGGAGTCGTCATTCTTCTTATAGGCGATGATGTTATGCGTGCGCGCGATCGGTTCCGGAATGAGGGCGAGCACGTCGGCGGGCACCTTATGGTCCTTCAGGTTCACGAACGGGATGCCGAGCACGTATGCCTGGATGCGCCGCAGGGCATCTTCCGTGAGGGAGCCGCGCGAAACGAGCACGGTGCCGAGCGACTGGTTGCGCTCTTTCGCCTCGTTTGCCGCCGCATCGATATCCTTTTTCGCGACGAGCCCCGAGTCGATGATGAATTCTTTCAGCTCTGCTTCAGAGACGTGCATGATGCTGAAAGTATACCGCGCGCCGCGGCCTTAGCCGCGGCGCGCGTTGTGTATGAAAAAGCGCGGCCTATCGGCCGCGCGGTTGTTAGCTACCAGATTCAGAACGCACGCCGAGCGCCCACCCACGGGTCGCCCGATGGAAGCGGATGCGCATGCCAGATGCGCGCGCTCGCCACATCGCACATGTGACAGAAGGCGCCAAGCTCGTTCATCGCACGCGCATAAGCGCTGTACCGTTCGAATTCGCCCTCCACATTCTCGAGCGCATTCCGCTGTTCCGGCGTGAGCACGATGCCGTACTTGGCGATGAGTGCCGCGCGAAAGGCATGATCGTCGGCTTTCGTTGCAAACTCCGGCTTGTGCCGCAGTCGTCCATGCGCATCGCGCTCATACTTCCACGGCTTCTCGAGGTCGTGGAGGAAGAGCACGAGCACCGCATCGCCGAGCGAAAACGGCAGGCGCCGGCGTACGGAAAGGGGCTCATAGAGCACACAGGCAATGTTGAGCACTTCCTTTATATGGTCGTAGTACCCGCCCGGCCAGGCCTGATGGTTGTGCACGGAGCCATCCGCTTTCGAGAACAGCTCGTAATTCTCATAAAGCAGCCGCACGCATGCAGCACGGTTTCGTTCGTCTTCGATATGCAGCAGCAAGTCCCACACGGGGAATTGGTGGATATGCATTCGGTACGCTCCTTTCAAGGTTCCGTCGCCACCCTACTACATCCCCACATTGACGCAAGGGCTCGTGTCTGGTACCTTATAAAGGTATTTCGAAGTGCCCGTCCGGGCACTTCTTACTAGGAAGACATACACAACCCATATGCTAGACCTCAAAACCATCAACAGTGTGCTCGGCGAATTCGAGGAACGCGGCATCGACCGCGCGACCATGATCGAAGCGATCGAGAGCGCCATGGCCGCCGCGTACAAGCGCGAGTACGGCAAGCGCGGGCAGGTCATCCGTGCGAAACTCGACCGCGACACCGGCACCGTCTCGTTCGAGCAGGTGAAGAAGGTGGTGGACGACACTACGGTGCGCTTCCCCGACGAAGAAGAGCTCGCCGCCGAAGCGGAAGCAGTACCCGCGCACCCGCACCACTTCCATCGCGAAGAAGAGGAGGTGCTCGAGGACGGCCAGCTGCCGCGCTTCGACCCTGAAAAGCACATCTTGCTCGAGGATGCGAAGCGCATTAAGAAAGGCGTCGAGCTCGGCGAGGAAATCATCTTCCCGCTTGAGCCGCAGGACGACTTCGGCCGCATCGCAGCGCAAACGGCGAAGCAGACGGTCATCCAGAAGGTGCGCGAGGCCGAGCGACACTCGATGCTCGAAGAGTTTGGCGAGAAGAAGGGTGAGATCGTGGGCGGCATCGTGCAGCGCATGGAGCGCGGCGCGATCTTCGTCGACCTCGGCCGCACGACCGGCCTCATCCCCTACGAGGAGCAGATCCCGGGCGAACGCTATCGCCCCGGCGAGCGCATCCGCGCGTACCTCTACAACGTGGAGGAAGGGTTCCGCGGCGTGTACCTGCGCCTTTCGCGCGCGCACCCGAAGTTCGTCATAAAGCTCTTCGAGCAGGAGGCGCCGGAACTCGCGCAGGGTTCTATCGAAGTGAAAGGTATTGCGCGCGAGCCGGGCAGCCGCACGAAGATTGCGGTCTCGTCGAATGACCCGCACGTGGACCCCGTGGGTTCCTTGGTGGGCCAGCGCGGCGTGCGCGTGTCGACCGTGATGAGCGAACTCGGCGGCGAACGCATCGACGTCATCGAATGGAATGACGACGCATCCGAGTTCATCCGCGAGGCGCTCTCGCCGGCGGAACCGCTTGAGGTGATGCTCGATGAGCGCGAACACCGCGCGACCGTGACCGTCTCCGAAGACGAGCAGTCTTTGGCCATCGGCCGCGGCGGCCAGAACGTGCGCCTCGCCGCCAAGCTCACCGGCTGGAACATCGACATCGTGTCGACCGGCGGTGCAGAAATCGCCGAAAGCGATGGCGACGTGGTGACGACGCCTGAAGAGAGCGAAACGCCCGATCCGGACGAAGCTGCGAAGGAGGCCGGCGTCATGCCGACCGAGAGCGAAGACGCGGCGACGACCGAAAGCGAACCGGAAGCGAGCGACCTGCCAGCCGAAGAAGAGCTCACGGAAGAGGACGACGCGTCCGTCGTCGAGCAGGAAGAGAGCCGCGACAAGACCGCGGCAGACGAGTAACCGCACCTTAGTAACAACCACCATGGCACACATCGACCACAAACCGTCCCGCCACCAGCTGAATCTCCTCCACGTGCTGACCGCCTTCGCGAACGAAGAAGCGGGCATCGTGAACGCAATAGTCGAGATTCCGGGCGGTTCCATTAATAAGTATGAGCTCATCACCGAGAGCGGCCAGCTGAAACTCGACCGCGTCGGCTACTCGTCTATCGCCTACCCCGATACGTACGGCGCGATTCCGCAGACGTGGGACCTCGACAACGACCCGCTCGACATCGTCATAGCGGGCATCACCGAGCCGCTCGTGCCCGGCTGCCTCGTGGAGGCGCGCATCATAGGCGGCATCAAGTTCATCGATGGCGGCGAAGTGGACGACAAGATAGTCGCGGTCTTGGCGGACGATAAGCGCGTCGAGCACGTGGAGTCGCTCGAAGACCTCGGCGAGCACTTCAAGACCAACAGCAAGTATTTTTGGGAGAACTACAAAGCCATAAAGAAGCCGGGTACCGGCGTCGTGGAGCAGTTCGTCGACGCGAAGGAAGCGGCGAAGATCGTGAAAGAGAGCATCGCGCGTTACGAAAAAGACTACGCGCCGAAGCTGGAAGACTAGGATTCGGAAACACGCGCGCCCGCGGGCTTTGCCCGCGGGCGCGCGTGCTTTACACTTTGTGCATGCCTCCCGTGCCTCCTTCCACTCCAGAGCCGCCAACGCCGCCGGTGTTTAGCGGCGCACCCGTTTCGCCGCCGTCTTCTGCGCGGCAGTCATGGGGCACGGTCATCTCGATCCTGATTATCGTCGCCATGATAATCACCGGCGCGTTCTACACCTGGGGCAAGCGTATCGCCGAGCAGCGCGCACTCATCGGACAGCAAACGTCTACCGCGGCAGCGACCACCACGCCGTAACGCACGCAAAAACGCGCGGCGCCCTTGGCGTCGCGCGTTTTTGCGTGAAAACTTGCCGCGCGGTACCATACGAAGCACCATGAAAACCTCCGAACCCCGTGCGTCCTACCTCGTGCCGATGGTCATCGAGAAAAGCCAGTTCGGCGAACGCTCGTTCGACATCTACTCGCGCCTCTTGAAAGACCGTATCATCTTCCTCGGCGGCCCCATCGACAACGACACGGCGAACCTCGTCATCGCGCAGCTCCTCTTCCTCGAGAGCGAGGACTCGAAGAAAGATATCCAGCTCTACATAAACTCGCCGGGCGGCTCGGTGACCGCGACCCTCGCGATGATAGACACCATGCGACACATAAAGCCAGATGTGGCGACCGTGTGCGTCGGCATGGCAGCCTCGGGCGGCGCGATGATGCTCGCCGCAGGCGCCAAAGGCAAGCGCTCGGCATTGCC
>JAKAGB010000033.1 GCA_021817705.1 bacterium
CGAGTCTGCGATGTCCGAGCGAACGGAGACCGTGTAGGTCATGCCCGCCGGAACCGTGAAGAGACCGTTCGGATCGTTATACGAGAACTGGCCGTTCGTCACACCCGCAGAGTCGGTGATGCGCGTACCGTTGTTGTAGAGGTACACGTTGGTCAACGTCGAGTCATTGCTGACGCCGATGCGGTTGAACGTAAGACCGGTCACGTTGATCGGGGAAGCCGTCGGGTTCGCGAAGACGAAGTCTCCGAGATCGCCGATAGCCTGACCCTGGACGAGAACGGTGCCGTTCGGCGAAGTCGCCGAGAGCGAGACCTTCAAGCCCGTGCCCGTACCGGCGGATACGGTGCCGCCCGTGGAGCCCGTCGAGCCGCTCGTCGAGGACGAGGAGCCGCCGAGTTTCCAGTGCGCGCGCGAGATGCTACCGAAGTAACCCGCTGCCGGGGTGATGCCCATCGCTTTCTGCCACGCGATGACCGCGGCCTTCGTCTGACCACCGAAGTAGCCAGTCGCACCTGCCGGAATCGAGTAGCCGCCCGCGATGAGACCCTGCTGGAGGCACGTCACTTCAGCGCCAGAGGCGCCGTCCGTGAGATCCTTCGTGAAGCTGCAGCTCGACGAAGTCGAGGTGCCGCCCGTCGAAGCAGGAGCGCTGCCCGTGAGGGAAGCTTGCACATTTGCGATGGTGGTCGCGTCAGCCCCGAAGGACTGAAGCAGAGAGACGATAGCCGAGACCTGCGAGCTCGTAAGCGCCGCCGCCTGCGCCATAGGCGCGAGCGAGAACACCGAAGCCGCAAGAGCAAGACCGGTCGCCACTGCCGCGACTTTTGCCATCGCTTTCGTAGTTACCTTATGCATGATTGCTAAGATTTTTATTCGCACGTGAGTAATTCAATGTGAGGAGCACACGCACTTTCATTCCACTACCCCGCACCCAGGCGGTATCGACCTGTCCGGATGCAGGCTAGTTAGCAAGTTTGAACTCGAGGTCGGAGACCCCAAGTCTGATGACGGCTTTTCAGGGCCGCTCTTCAGTTTTCAAAGACCCGCCTCGGGGGTGTGCCCCGCGAGACTCATTAGAGTATACGCGGGAAACGCCTCCTTCGGCCGTCTGCGTGTGGATAACCGATCGGGGTGCGAGCACGAAAAAGAGGCCGTTTCCGGCCGTTTTCTCTGCCCTATTGCCCAGTCGATACCACGGGGGGATACTAGCAAAAACCTATATAAAGGTAAAGAGGCAGAAAAATAGGGTATAGCCAATAGGGTGTAGGGTGTAGGAAAATGCTGAGCCCCGCCGCTTCGCGGCGGGGCTCCTATACCCTCTTGGCTATACCCTAACCTGCGAGCGAATAGGTGCTCCAGCGGCGCTCTCCTTTCTTAAGGAGTACGCCCTGCGTCACGAGCGCCTGCAGCTCCCGCTGGATAGTCTTCTCGCTGACGCCCTGCACGCGCGTCGAGATGTCCTTAATCCCCGCCTCCCCTTTGTCCTTGATGATGGCGAGTATCGTGTCCTTCCGGTCGCCGTCCTTTTGAGTGTCCTTTACACGTCCTTTACGAGCAACGGGCGTCCGCGGCGCCGAGGGCGGCTCTTGCGCCACCACCTCGCGCATAACCTTTGCGAGCGAGGGCGCTTCGTCGAGGGTAAGGTGCGGTTCGTCGTAGCCAGCCGCCTCCGCAAGGAGGAGTTCCGCTTCGCGCTCCAGGATATCTGCATTCATGGGCGAGAGGAGCTTACCCGCGCGCGCGAGCGCGAGCATGCCTGAGAGCGCAAGGAGCTCGCTCGCGAGCGCTTCGGCATTCGCGCCCGGCATGGCCGCGTCGAGGATACCGAGCGCGATGGCTTCCGCCCGGCGGCGGAGTGCCGGCGTCCTCTCGAACGCTGGGGAGACAAGCAGCACCGCTTTCGCAATCCGCTCGGCCTTCTTGTACACGAACACCTTTTGTATGTCCTTTGTAAAAACCGAGGAAAATGCCTGTTTCGAAAGGACAAAGTCGGCAGATTTGCTTGCGGCAACCGCTGTGCTTTTCTGCGTGTCTTTTTGCTGTCCTTTATTGTCCATGAGGGTGATTTGGGACAGTATAGGACGTGTCTTAGAAGGAGCGCAAGAGCCTGAGGTGGAAGTGCCTACCGACCTGGGAAGCGCCGGTGCCCCGCACCCTGTCTCATTTCCCTCGCGGAGCACGGCGCGCCTCTCTGAATCGGCCCGCCTACGACAATTTTCTTCCAGCACCGCAAGGCTGTGAGAAAATTGTCGCCTCCGTCTCCGCTCATTCGCACGGGTACGCCGCACCGGCGCTGCGGCGCCAGTGCTGCGCGGAAATCGATCTCTACCTCTACCGGGGTGATACAATATGATGCATCTATGGCGGGAAAGAGTAAGAAGAATGCAAAGCGCGCGCGCAAGGGCGTGGCACGAGATGATGAAATCAAGGAGTTCGACGCGCTCGTGCGATTCGCGACCACCATCGTGCTCATCGCAGCCGGCGTGCTGCTTGCCCTTGCTGCCCTCGGAAGCGCCGGCCCCGTGGGCGATACGGTCTTCGGCGCCGCGTATGCGGTAGTGGGTATCGGAGCCTTCTGCCTCCCCATCGCGCTCGTCGGCATCGGCATCGCGGCGGGCATGAAGCGCCGCGCGCTCGCACCGCTCACCGCTTCCGGCATCGTGCTTCTTTTGGCTGGCGTCCTCGCCTTTGCCGGACTCACCCCGAACACGCACTGGGGCGGTGTCGCAGGCGGCGCTATCGGCCACGCGCTTGCCGGACTCTTCGGCGTGGGCGGCGCCGTCGTGCTCCTTCTCGCCATAATCGCGCTTGGCATCGCCGTACTTGTGGACCTTGAGTGGCTCGCGGAGTTCGTCGTCGGCTGGTACGACCGCCTGACCGCGCGCGTCGGCACGCGCGAAGATGACGACGAACAAGTCACCGTGGTCGGCATTCCTGACACCGATGAGTCTGAATCCCATGACGAGGAATCGGACGAAGATGCCGAAGCCGAAGAACTTGAGGAGCTGCCCGAGCGCGAGCCCACGGTGAACGTGTTCAATGAGCGCGACCTGCCGCCTGGGAAGCCGGCGAAGCAGGGCATCGCGAACTTCGACGCCGAATACTCGCCTCCCCCGCTCTCCTTGCTCGGCGCCGATAAAGGCAAGCCGGAAGTGGGCGACATAAAAGCGAACGCGAACATCATTAAGCGCACGTTCCAGAACTTCGGCATCAATGTCGAGATGGACGAGGTGTCGGTGGGCCCCACGGTGACCCGCTACGCCGTGAAGCCGGCCGAAGGCGTCCGCCTTTCAAAGATCGTCTCACTCGCATCGAACCTCGAGCTCGCCTTGGCGGCGCACCCGGTGCGCATCGAAGCGCCGATTCCGGGGAAGTCTTTGGTCGGTATCGAGGTGCCGAACGCCGCGAAGGCAACCGTCGGCCTCGGCGGGCTCCTCGCCGCGCACGAGTGGAGCGCGAATGGGAAGCCTTTGCTCGCCGCCTTGGGCCGCGACATCAGCGGCGCGCCGCACTACGTGAACGTTGCGAAGATGCCGCACGCCTTGGTGGCGGGCGCGACCGGTTCTGGCAAGTCGGTCGCCATCCACGCACTCATCACTTCCCTCCTCTACCGGAACGGCCCGAACCAGCTGCGCTTCATCATGGTCGATCCGAAGCGCGTGGAGCTCACCTTGTACAACGGCATCCCCCACCTGCTTACGCCCGTCATCACCGACCCGAAGAAAGCCATCCTGGCTTTGAAGTGGGCGGCCAAAGAAATGGAACGCCGCTACAACATACTCGAAGCCGAGCAGGTGCGCGACGTGGAGAGCTACCACAAGACCGTGTACGAGCCCGCGAAGAAAGACGACGTGGACGAGATGCCCGAGGCGCTCCCCTACATCGTCATCGTCATCGACGAACTCGCCGACATCATGCAGAGCTTCCCGCGCGAACTCGAGGCCTCGATCGTGCGCCTCGCGCAGATGAGCCGCGCGGTCGGCATCCACCTCATCCTTTCGACGCAGCGCCCGTCCGTGAACGTCATCACCGGCCTCATCAAGGCGAACGTGCCTACGCGCGTCGCCTTGCAGGTGGCTTCGCAGATAGACTCGCGCACTATCCTCGACGGCTCGGGCGCCGAGACCTTGCTCGGCGCGGGCGACATGCTCTACCTTTCGGCCGATATGCAGAAGCCAGTGCGCCTTCAGGGCGCATGGGTTTCGGAAGTCGAAGTGAAGAAGATCGCGCAGTACATAAAGAATCACAACGCGGGCGATTTGAATACGATAGACATGCAGGGGAACGGCATCGTGGTGGCCGACGCGCTCGACTCGATAGGCCTCGCGAGCATGAGCGACGACGAAGACGTCGACGACGACCTCTACGAAGAAGCGCGCGTGGCCGTGGAAGAAGCCGGTCGCGCATCGACCAGCTACCTGCAACGGAAGCTGAAGATCGGCTACTCGCGCGCCGCGCGCCTCATGGACGTGCTTGAGGCGAAGGGCGTGATCGGCGCGGCCGACGGCAGCAAACCGCGCGAAGTGCTCTCTCGCGGCGGCGCCCTAGGCGCACCGGAGGATTCAGACGACGACGCCTTCTGATGACCCGTCTCCTGCTTGCCGCCGTGCTCGCGGTGCTCGTCGGCTACGGGCTCCTTGAGGCGTATCCCCTCCTTTCGGGGCCGTCACTCACCATTGCCACCCCCGCAAACGGCGCGGCCGAGCCGAACGGCCTCGTCACCGTCTCGGGCTCTATAAGGCGCGTCGTCGCCCTCACCCTCGACGGCGCTCCGATCCTACCGGAGCAGGACGGCAGTTTTTCGTCAACGATTTCCCTTCCCGCAGGCAGCGCTATACTAACGCTTACCGCAAGCGACCGCTTCGGGCGTTCCATTACCAAGACGCGCACTGTGTTCGTATCGAGCAGCTCGCCGCTAACCAATAACTAATCATGCCCGTAAAGAAGAAAGCCGCGAAAGCCCCGAAAGAGCTCGGCGTCGCCGCAGAAACGAAAGACGAGAAGCAGAAGAGCATCGAGCGTGCACTCGCGCAGATTCGTACGAAGTTCGGCGACGAAGCCATCACCACCTACGGCGCCGGCAAGATAGAGAAGATTCCGTCCATCTCGACCGGCTCCATCGGCCTCGACGCTGCGCTCGGCATCGGTGGCCTCCCCCGCGGGCGTATCATCGAGATTTTCGGCCCGGAGTCTTCCGGCAAGACGACGCTCGCCTTGCACACCATCGCCGAGGCACAGAAAGCAGGCGGCATCGCGGCGTTCGTCGACGCCGAGCACGCCCTCGACCCGGAATACGCGCGCAAGATCGGCGTGAAGCTGCCTGAGCTTCTCATCAGCCAACCCGACACGGGCGAGCAGGCGCTCGATATCGTCGAGAGTCTCGTGAGGAGCGGCAACGTGGATGTCATCGTCGTCGACTCGGTCGCAGCGCTGACCCCGAAGGACGAAATCGAGGGCGAGATGGGTCAGCAGCACGTCGGCAAGCAGGCGCGCCTCATGAGCCAGGCGCTCCGGAAACTCACCTCGATCGTCGCGCGCTCTAAGACCATCGTCATCTTCATCAACCAGATACGCATGCAGATCGGCGTCATGTTCGGCAACCCGGAGACGACGCCAGGCGGCAAAGCCTTGAAGTTCTACACCTCGGTGCGCCTCGACATCCGCCGCATCGCTTCAATCAAAAAAGGCGAGGAGGTGGTGGGCGGCCGCGTGCGCGTGAAGGTGGTGAAGAACAAGGTCGCCGCGCCCTTCAAGACTACCGAGTTCGACCTGCTCTACAACGAGGGCATAAGCAAGGAGGGCGAGCTCATCGCGCTGGGCGAGAAGTATGGACTCGTGAGTAAGAGCGGCGCCACCTACAAGATGGGCGACGAGAAGCTCGCGGTCGGCTACGATGCCACGCGCTCCTACTTGCGCGAACACAAAGACATCGCCAAGAACCTCTTGAGGCAGATACACGAGAAGCTCGCGGAGCAATAAAAAACCGCCCCGAGGGGCGGTGGGCAGCTAGCTGCCCTGAGTCGTGTAGAACGAGTGAAAGCTGAGCTTCACGGCTTGTGAGATGGCGATGGGCACAAGGAGCGCGAACGCCGCAACGGCGCGCACGCCGACGCCGAGCGTTCCCATAATGCCCGCGATGAACGGTTCGCCCGGATGCGCGAGCACGGTGAGTGCGAGCGCGATACCGAGCAAGCGACCGATGGGCAACACCACGAAGAAACACTTCGAGAGCGACACGCTCGTGTTTTCGTGGAGCTCCAGGGTCGCATACACGAGCGCAATAAACCCGAAGAGCATGAGTGCCACGAGTATCGGGAGTGCACTCACCGAAGTGGCAAACCGTGCCGATGCCTCAATCATCGCGACCCAAGTCGCAAAAGCAATCGCTACCGTCACGAGCGAGTAGTGCTTGAGGTGGAGCGCGACGACGCCGATACCGACGAAAATCGTGCTCATGACGATGGCGGGGTCACCGCCAAACGCAATCGCCAGCACGCCCGCGAGCGCCGTTAAGGTCGCGGGAATCGCCTCGATCCACCGCAGGTACCGCACGAACTCAGAGGAAACCTTGGTTTCCATGACAACCTCCAGTTTTGAACCGGAATCATTTCCGATTCTCCGCAGCTCTTATACCGCGCCCTACACCTAGGCGCAACCGCTATCCGCCTAAGGGCGCGTAGTAGCTCACGATGCCGCGCACGATTTCGCGCGCAAAGAAGAGGAATGACGCGACCGTGATGACGACGAGCCCCTGCACCACGAAACGCGTGTGGAGGAACGCGTACACGAGGTAGCGCAGGTGGCCGAAGAAATCCTGAGGGCCGTTCTCGAAGACCTTTGCAACCCATACTTCCTTGCCGATGCCCCACAGGGCGATACCCGCGACGCCGAAGGCGAACACGCCGCCCGAGACGACGATGCGCAGCCAGCTGATGCGCCGCACGCGACGCATGACGACTGACTCGATGTTAGAAGAGTTATCCATAGTGAACAGTAACCGCTGTTTCAAAGCCTGCTCCGCAGCTATGCCCCAAAACCGGCCTTGGGCCGCTAGGCCAAGTCTTACCAATTTTTTTGGCATACCTGCTCCGTTGAATGGCTTTAAAACAGCGGTTAGTCATATTTTTGTTCATCATACACTTTCGCGAACTCTTTTTTGGCTCGGTGCACGCGTGTCTTCACCGCGGGCACGGAAAGGTTTTCCGCAGCGGCTATCTCCTCCTGGCTCTTCCCTTCGATGAACTGC
>JAKAGB010000003.1 GCA_021817705.1 bacterium
CGTGGCGAAGGTCGCCTGCATGGCAGAGCCGCCGTTGCAGTAGAACGTGACCGGCGCGTTCGGGTTCGCGGAGGGAGCGAGCGGCACGCGCGTGAGTACGAAATAGCCGGCGAGCGCGACGATGATGATGATGGCGACGGGGCCGAGGAGGCTCGGCGCGGTGTGGCGATGATGGGTCATACGTAGCAAGTGTACCACCCTAGGATGAAAACGCCGCCCCTAGGGGCGGCGACCTTACTGCACGACGACGGCAGCGTTCTCTTTGCCGTACGTCTTCACGAGCTCGAAGAAGATTTGCGCATGCTCGAGCGAGGTCCGTACGCAGCCGTGGCTCGCGGGCGTACCGAGCTTCGCGTATTCGCCCCGCGTCGCGGCGTGAACCGCACGGCCGGCGTTGAAGAACACCGCGAACGGCATGGGCGCGTGGTACTCCTTCGACCAGTGGTGTTCGGAGAGCCAAGCGGCCGGGTACGTGCCCGCGGGCGTCTTGTACGGCGCACGCGCGGTCGAGACTTTCCACGGGCCGTAGGTCTGCGTGTCGTCGCCGGCGCCTACCGTCACCGTCATTTCCTGCGTGGCGCGATTCACGGTGGCGACGACGAGCGGCGCTTTGACCGACGTGCCTGCATCGGCTACGAGCGGCATCGCGAGCAGTGCGCCTGCGAGTGCTGCAGTCAGGATCTTCTGCATCGGTTTCCTCCCGTATGCGAGTGCTTCCACATAGAAGCGTAGCAGAAACGCGCAGCTCGTTATCCACACAGCGCGGCGGCCGAAGGCCGCCGCGCGCTCTCAAAATAGAGCCCAGATGGCAGCGAGACCGGAGAGCGCCATGAGAAGAATCGTCGCCCACCCTATCGTCTTCAACCACGCGCCGTTCGCGTACTCGCCCATGAGCTTCTTGCTGCTCGAGATTCGCACGACGAAATACAGGATGACGGGCGCGATGACGCCGTTCGCCACTGCCGCCCAGATGAGCCCTTTGATCGGGTCGAGCTGCATGAAATTCATCGCGACGCCCACGACCATGGAAACGATGATGACGCCATAGAACGCGTAGGCCTGCTTTAGCTTGCGATACAAGCCGTACTTCCAGCCCATGCTCTCGGCGATGGCGTAGGCGGTGGAGCCCGCGAGAACCGGCACCGCAAGGAGGCCGGTGCCGACGATGCCCACGGTAAAGAGCAGATACGCGAATTCGCCGAACGGCCGGAGCGCGGCCGCCGCCGCGGCCGCGGTCGCGATGTTCGTGTCCCCCGCCGCGTACAAGGTGCCCGCGCACGCCGCGAAGATGAAGAACGTGATGAGGTTCGAGAACAGCATGCCGCTCCACACGTCGGTGCGCATGCGGCTCACGGCTTCCGGCGTCGCCTGCGCGCGGCGCGCCTTGATGCTCTTCTCGCCATGCAGGATGTCTTCTTCTACTTCCTGCGAGGTCTGCCAGAAGAAAAGGTAGGGCGAGATGGTGGTACCTAAGACGGCGGCCAAGAGGAAGAGCTGGTCTTTGGTGAAGGAGAGATGCGGCACGAGAGTCGCATGGAGCACCGCGCCCCAGTCGAGATGCACAGAGAACGCGACGATGACGTAGGAAAAGAGCGCGAGCGCTAGATATTTTAGGTATCGCGCATACTGCGCGTAGGTGGTGAAAATCTGGAGGACGAGCGTCACCGCCGCGAACGCGACGACGAGGAGCCCTGCGTCCAAGGCGGGCGCGAGGAGTCGCGTCGATGCGGCCATCGCGCCCAGGTCGGCGGCGATGTTAAGCGCGTTCGCAGCGAAGAGGAGCGCGGTGACGAAGTAGAGCGCGCCTTTCGGGTAGTGGCGGCGGATATTGGCCGCGAGCCCTTCGCCCGAAACGACGCCGATGCGTGCGCACATCTCTTGCACCACGGCCATGAACGGGTACGTGAAGAGCGCCGTCCAGATGAGTCCGACGCCGTAGCGCGCGCCGGCTTCGGAGTAGGTGGCGATGCCGGAGGGGTCGTCGTCAGCCGCGCCGGTCGTGAGGCCGGGGCCGAGCTTGCCCCAGTATTCGCCCGCACGACGGAACGGGCGCGATTCGGCGATGGCACGCTCTTCGCGCACGACGAACTCGACGCTCTCTTCGAGAAACGCTTCGCGTTCTTCGCGCGGCTCCTGCGACGATTCGGGCGGCATAGATGCCTGTATGATAGCGCGTCCCCCACCACTTTTACACCTCACACACTAACACCGAGCACGCTGCGTCCCCGCGCATGTCCGTACGAATAGCCTACGCGGGCGCAGTAAAAGTGGTGGGGGGCGCGCGTGCTATTGTGAACACACCATGCCCGAGTACCCGGATCCGCCGGACGTGTCTGCAAACACGAACGCATTCAAGACCCTCGCGAGCGCGGTGTACCTGCATCGTCTTCCTTCCTACGGCAACTCGATTTTTTATGGGCTCGGGTTCCTCGCGCTCACCTCGCTCGCGCTCCTCGTCCTCTCCGGCACTATGCTCGCCTTCATGGGGGCTCACTGGTGGCTCTACAGCCCCTATGGCATCTACGTGCGCAGCGTGCACCTCTGGAGCGTGCAAGCGTTCCTCGCCATCCTCATCCTCCATCTGCTCGTGGGATTCTTCACGAGCGGCTTCAGGAAACCCCGTCGCATGGTCTGGGTCTTCGGCGCGCTCATCTTCACGCTCGCCATCTTCCAGACGGAATTCGGCTACGGCCTCCGCGGCGATTTCTCCTCGCAGTTCCGCGCTGTCTCTGGCGCTGACTTCTGGAACGGTGCGCGCCTTGGATACTGGCTGAATCCGCTGTCGCACCTACAGGAGTTCGCGCTTCACGTCGCTATCATTCCGCTCGCAATCCTGCTGCTCTTCGTGCTGCACTACCTGCTCGTCCACACGTACGGCATCTCGAAGCCGCGACGCGTGGATACGCCGTACCGCATGGTAGACGCGAACCATCGCATCATGTGGACACGCGGCGCCTTCTTGGCCGTTGCCGTGCTCGTCTTGGCATTCTTCTTCCATTCGCCCTACGTCCCGGCAACGACGATTGCGGGCGTCGCGCAAACCGACCCCGGCCTTGCCTCGTCGACCCTTGCGAACGAATACGCGCGCACGTCCGACACCGCAACCTACCTGGACTCTATCGACCCGTACCTGTTCGACACGCGACAGGTGTTTGTGATTGCACCCTACGAAGCGCTCACGGGCGCGAGCGCGGCGACGACTTCAGACGCTATGGTATCGGCGCTCATACCGGCGCTCACGGACGGCACCTACGAAGCGTATCTCGATGCGAGCGACCCTGCGCCGTACACGTATTCGCTCCGCTTCCTCTCCGACCTGGGCGTGCTTGAGGCACGCGCCGGCACCCTGGGCTTCGCGACCGACCAGTGGGGCATGGCAAAAGACGAGAATGGACACTGGTTCCTTAACCTCCCGCCCGGCTCGTGGTGGATGACCCCGCTCGGCATAATGAACAGCTCCTTCAATCTGTTGAATAACGACAACGGCGACGAGATTGCCGCGTATTCGTTCGCTTTCATACTATTCCTCTTCATCGTGTTCCCGTACCTGCCGGTCTTGAATCGCCTGCCGGAGCTCTTCCCCGTCGGCCGCTGGATTCAGCGCGACCGGACGCTCGAATAGGACGCGCGCCGCTTCGCGGCGCGCGCAAAGAAATGCCCGCGCGGATTATGGCGCGGGCTTTGCATGATGCTCAATACCGTCGAGCGCGTCGTCCCAGCCGTAGGCGCGCCACACGCCGTGCGGCAACGGCTCGCGATTCCACGGGCAGTCAAACAGCACGACCGGCACGCCGCTTGCAGCCACGTCGCGCGCATGCGCGAGCGAGTCTTCCACGAGGCACGCAACGCCGAGCGCTTTGCATGCGTCCACCTTCGAGCCGAGTCCCGGCTCCGTGCCGATGAAATGCAGACCGGCAAAGTGCTCCGGCAGAAAATGCTTGTGCAGGAGCGCGGTCGTGCGCAACGTCATGGCGCCCGGCCGCGAGGTGATGAGGTGGAGCGTATGCCGCGCCGCAAGGTCGGCAATCGCCCATCGCGCGCCCTGCACTGGCTCGATCGCGTCGTGTTCGGGCGATCCGTACCACGCGTGTACGCGGCGGATGGCTTCTTCCATAGAGCAGCCCCAGAGCTGGTCGAGGTGCCAGGTCCACACATCTTCGCGCCGATAGTTCGTGCCGTACGCGCGATTGTGAAATCGCGCGAGCGATGAATTTGCGTCCACGAGCACGTCGTCAAAGTCGATGCCTATGTGCACGTCTTTTCTCCGTTTCTAGTCCGAAGCGACTGTAGCACAAAACGTGTCGCTAGTCGTCGAATCCGCCAAAGCCTTCGTTTTCGACGCCGCGGATAGCGTGGATGGGAACACTCGGTGCCGGAGTCGTGGTCTGAATCGTTGTCGGAGCGGGAGTGCTCGCGGGCACTGAGGCGGAAGTGCGCGCCGCCGTCTGCGGCGGCGCGTGTTGTATGGGCAGCACGGTCGCGCGCGCGACGATGAGCCCGCCGATGGCGAGCGTCGCAATAATGAAAATCGCGTTCTCAATTAGAAGCGGCATGCTGCCACCCAGTGTACCGCGCGCGTTTTATATCTTCTACTCCCCTATCGCCCTTCGGAGAGCACGCGCGTTTGCTCCTCGATAGCGGCCGTAAGCCGGTCGAGCTTCGTGTTCAGGATGCTGAACTGCTTTTTCAGATCGGTCGCGCCGTCTTCGCGGGGTATAGCGGCGTAGCGTGACGGCGCGGCGCGCTCAGGTGCGGCACCCTCGTTCGCGCGGTAGCAGTCGCGGCAGTACACCGGCTTCTTGCCGTTCGGCTTGAACGGCACCTCGCAGCGCGCGTGGCAGGAAGCACACTCGGCTTGGAAGCGCTCGGGCTGGTCAAAACCGCGACCGGCGCTGCGCGCGGCATACGTCGCCCGCGTGCGCGGGGCGGGGCGTTTGGAGAACCCGGGTTTAGAAAAAGTTTTCATGGGGGAAAATTAGTGATATTCAAAATACCATAACTTCTTTATTTCCGCAACTTTCGCGGTGTCGCGTAGCGTGCAAAGTCGCACGGTTCCTGGTTCAATAACGTGCATGGCGCGCAAAAACTCCCACGAGAAAGATGCCGAACGCCCACGCTGCGCGTGGGCGCAATCCACCGCTCTCTACCGCGCATACCACGACTTTGAGTGGGGCGTGCCGGTGCATAGCGACCGGAAGCATTTTGAAATGCTCATACTCGAGGGCGCGCAGGCGGGGCTCAGCTGGCGCACCGTGCTCGAAAAGCGCGAAGGGTACCGCAACGCATTCAAAAATTTCGACCCGAAAAAAGTGGCGCGCATGACCGATGCCGAGCTCGAGAAGCTCATGAAAGACCCGCGCATCATACGCAACCGGCTCAAAATCTTTGCCGCGCGCAAAAATGCGCGCGCGTTCCTTGCCATCCAAAAAGAGTTCGGCAGCTTCGACGCCTACGTGTGGCCGTTCGTCGGCGGCAAGCCCATAGACGGCAACCGCAAAAGCCTGAAAGCAATTCCGACCACAAGCAAAGAGAGCGACGCACTTTCGTGCGACCTCAAAAAGCGCGGCATGTCGTTCGTCGGCTCCACAATAATCTATTCCCACATGCAGGCCACCGGCCTCATAAACGACCATCTCCTTTCCTGCCCGTGGCACAAATGAAAAACCGCCCGAGCATACGCGCGGGCGGCGTCGAGACAACAGAGACGAGGCAGTATTACCCACTCGGCATAACGCGCCAACCATCATCTGTTTTTTGGAAGGTCACTTCCTTCCTGTACCCCGTGTATACGTACGGCCGAAGCATTTGGAGTTCGGGCGGCAGGTCGACGTATTCCACGAAGTCGACCAGCTTGTAGCTGTCGTTCTGCGCATTTGGCGCGGTGGCGATCATGGTAACTTCCGCGTGCCCCGGCAGACATTCCGTCTGCTGGTCTTTGCGCGTTACTACCATGCCCCCAAAGCTGCTCACCACCCGCCACTCGTTGCCGTTTGGCAGATCGGCAACCTTGTAGATATTGCCGATGCCAAACCAGCCCATGGTTGAAGGCCTCTTCGGCACCACGCCGTTTGCCTGCGCTCTGCTAAAGCCGTCTTTCGTGAAGGCCAGTTGAGCCATGCAAGCATGAGTAAAGCCCGAACCGTTCAGAATTGCTGTCGCATTCGAGCGGGTTAAGTCGCCGCACGCGGTTAGTGAGAACGGCAGACTGAGCGCCGCCAAAACGGCCGCGCTACGCATCACGTTACTCATTGTGCACCTCCTTCGGTATCGGCGCGGAGCATCGCGCCTACTTCAGTAACTGCTCCGCCGCGGACTCTACCGCGCTCGCTCTAAACTGTCAAAGCCGCGCGAGTTGGCTGGCCGTCTGGGACGCTGTTGGAACCTTTAGCTTACAGGCACCCCCAATGGAGAAGGGTGTTTGGGATTAATTTCGTTGAAATTGAACCCGTCTCAAGCACGAGTTCTTTACGCCCGAGACCCTTGACGAACTCGTGCACACATGTTGTGCTCGACTTGGCTGCCGGTCAGGGACTCGAACCCCAATACCATGCTCCAGAGGCATGTGTCCTACCATTAGACGAACCGGCAATATGGGAACCATATCATTGCCGCTCGGCTAATGGGAGGACGAAGTCCTACTGGCAAGCGAGCGAGTCAAATACGAAAGTCTTCTTTCGTATTTGCGAGCGAGCGCTGTCAGTATGGTAATCCATACCATTAGACGAACCGGCAATGCGTTTGCGCGGCGGCGAAGCCGCCGCGGTAAAGCGATACTAGCACAGATATGCGCTCTATTTCCAGCGGTTGATTTGCCGGGGAGCGCGTGATATGGTGTATTGCGGAAGAACGGGAGAGGACAAATGGACAAGAAAGAATACGCGCTCTACAAGCCGATATTCGAAATGCACTGGCGCACCTTCTGCGACCGGTTCGGCATCGAAGATAAAAAGATGCCGACGGTGCTCTCAACGCTCCTGAAGCACTATGCCGGCAAAGGTCGGCACTATCATTCGATAGTGCACATCGTGAAGCTCATCGAAGAGCTGCGCCGGCTACGCAAAGAGCAACCCGCGTGGTTCCTCGACCCCGTGGAAGATGCGGCCATCGAGCTTGCCATCTGGTTCCACGACGTCATCTACGATACGTCGAAGCACGACAACGAGGAGCAGAGTGCACAGCTCGCAGAAGCGTATGCACTCCGGCTCGGATTCTCGCGTGCGGTCGGCCAGCGTGCCAAAGACTACGTGCGCGCCACCGACCACAAGCAGTTCGCCAAAGATTTTGGCGCGCAGCTCGTGTGCGACGTGGACCTGCTCTCACTTGCCCTGCCGCCCACCGCGTTCGACGAAAACACGCGGCTCATCCGGCTCGAGTACCAGCAGTACACGGATGAGGAGTGGCGCCAAGGTCGCCTTGCCTGGGGCGAGTCATTCCTCGACCCAAACAAACGACCGAGCATATACCAGACGGAATATTATCGGAACCGCGAAGAAACCTACGCGCGCGCAAACCTGGCACGCATGGTCGAAGACCTCCGCGCTATATAGCACCGGCCGCCCCACGGGGCGGCTTTTTATACTTCAATCTGGCTAAAGAAGAGCGCGCCGAGCCACAGGAAGAATGCGGAGACCGCGCAGAGGATGAGGAGGTCGAGCCCGAGGCCGAACGCCGCCGAGCCCGTGAGGAAGTAGCGGAGCGCATCGACGCCATAGGAAAGAGGGTCGAATCGCGCGATGAGGAGAAGCGCTTGGGGCGCGCTCGAAAGCGGAAAGAGCGCGCCCGAAAGGAAGAAGAGCGGCATGACCAAAAGATTCATGATGAGGTGGAATCCCTGCATGTCGCGCAATTTGCTCGCCACCGTGATGCCCACGGCGCTGAAGAGAAGCGCGACCAAAAGCATGACGACGAGCGCCGGCGCGATGCCCGCCCACGAAACCGGACGGAATCCGATGAGCACAGCCATGATGAGCACCAAAGCGCCCTGCGCCGCCGCTACGGTCGCGCCGCCGAGCGTTCTGCCGAACATGATGGCGAGCCTCGACACCGGCGCGACCATCGTCTCTTTGAGGAAGCCGAACTGCCGGTCCCAGATTATCTGCATGCCGTTGAAGATGCTCGTGAAGATGATGGCCATACCGATAATGCCCGGCGCGAGGAAGTCGAGATAGTTGCCCTGCCCCGCGGCGCGGAATACGGGGCCGAGCCCGTAGCCGAGCGCCACCAAAAACAGGAGCGGCTGGCCCAAGGACCCGGCGATGCGCGACGGGCTCCGGAGGAACCGGAGCACTTCGCGTTTCCACATGACGTAGATGCCACCCATACTATTTGCGATTGCCGCTCCACATGCGGCGCGCTTCGCGCATATGGTCGAGGCCGCCGCTGGCCTCTTCGCGTATCTCGCTTCCCGTAAGCGCGAGGAACGCGTTCTCGAGCGAGTCGGTATTCGTTTGCGCTTTGAGTTCTGCGCCAGAGCCGGTGGCAATGATGGTACCGTGGTCGATGACGGCGATCTTCTTCGCGACCTTATCGGCCTCTTCCATGTAGTGCGTGGTGAAGAAGATGGTGATGCCTTCTTCGGCGTTCAGCTTCTCCACATAGCTCCAGAGGTGGTTGCGCGTCTGCGGGTCGAGGCCGAGGGTCGGCTCGTCGAGGAAGATTATTTTGGGGTGGTGCAAGAGCCCGCGCGCGATTTCGAGCCGGCGCTTCATACCGCCCGAAAAGTCGCGCACGAAGGAATCGCGGCGGTCAGAAAGTTCTACCAGCGCGAGGAGCTCGTCGATGCGCTTCGTGCGCGTCTCTTTGGGCACGCCATAGAGGATGCCGTGGAATTCGAGGTTCTCGAATGCGGTGAGGTCGTCGTCCAAGGACGGATCCTGGAACACGATGCCGAACGAGCGGCGCACGGCGTCGGCGTCGGTGCGCGGGTCGAATCCGTTTACGCGGAGCGACCCGGCGGACGGGTGCAGGAGCGTCGTGAGCATCTTTATGGTGGTCGACTTCCCTGCGCCGTTGGGGCCAAGGAACGCGAAGATGCCGCCCTCCTCCACCTCGAACGATACGCCCTTCACCGCCTCGAACGAGCCGAATTTCTTCGTGAGGTCTTTGACTTCGATGATGCTCGTCATTTGTGCTGCAGTGTAGCATCCTGCTACGGCAGGGTGTAGGATAGCCGCGGAACCGAAGAGGAGTACCGTCCGTGCATGACGAAAAGACGATTCTCATCATCGAGCCGGAAGCGGCGCCCGATGCGCGAGGAATCATTTGGAGCTTGGCACAACGCTTCAGGCTCCGCCAACGCCTCGATGTAACGCTTAACAGCCCACCCGGACTGGAGCGGCTCGTGTGCCTCCTGTATCCGGACGACCTGGAGCAGCGGCAGGCGGCGCGCGAACGGCTGTGGGGACAGAAGATTATCGTAATCCTGTTCTCCGGCGACGCAGCGGTGATGAAACTCGACCGGATGGTGCGCGGAGACATGCGCACCATCTGGGGAGAAGACGCGCTGCACTGTCCGCCTGATTACCAATGCGCTGACGTGTGGCTGAAGGTCTTCTTTTGACATCGTTCCATCCCGAAGACGCCGCCGACCAGTTGGTCGGCGGTTTTTCTTCATGCATTAAAAGTCGCGCGCCGCGGAGCGGCGCGCGTTCAAGGTTTCTTGTCTTTTGCAGAGTAATGCGCGATAGGTTTCAGGTCGGGCCCCAACACCTCGGCTTCGGTAACGTACCCGAGCGAAACCGCGAGATACGCTGTCGCTTCCGCGATTTCCCTTTCTGTAAAAATCCGCGATGGCTTATTATCTTTCGGCGTCCGTAGAATCCAGTACATGCTGTCTCCCGTGCTTTTCTGCACGCAATAAACCACGCGTGCGTGCGCTCTGCAACCGCGTGTGGTAGGGTTCATGCGGAGTAAAAACGGAGGTGCGCCATGCGCGCGTTCTGCAAAGACTACTGGGAGCGCCTGCGGCGCGTCCCTAAAGATTGGAGCCTGTACTTCCTGCTCTTATTCATCTGGGTCGTCGGCATGGACGATTCGCTCACGCGCAAAGTGTCGGTGAGCATTCTCGTCTTCTTCGTGTTGCCGCTCATCGACTGGTGCCTTGAGCGGGTGCTTCCCGAGCATCCTTCGAACTGAAGCCGGACGCACGTCCGGTTTTTTATTTCTTCTTGTGGCGCGCGGCGGCTGCGGAAAGGAACGCGGTAAACAGCGGATGCGGCGCGAGCGGGCGCGCTTTCAATTCCGGATGGAACTGCGTGCCGAGCATGAACGGATGCTCGCGCGAGGACAGCTCGGCGATTTCCATCAAGGCGCCATCGGGCGAGGTACCGCTAAACACCATGCCGGCCTTCTCAAGCGCGGGCACGTATGCGTTGTTTATCTCGTAGCGGTGGCGGTGGCGCTCGTCTACCAGCTCGTCGCGGTACGCCGCGCGCGCAATCGAACCCTTCTTCAGGTGGCACGGGTAATTGCCGAGCCGCATGGTGCCGCCATAGCTGCCGCCCGCCAGATTCTTCTTCTGTTCGAGCATGACGTCCACCACGGGCTCGCCGGCGCTCTTCTTAATCTCGGTCGTATGCGCGTCTTTGAGCCCCAACACGTTCCGCGCATACTCCACCACCATGAGCTGCATGCCATAGCAGAGGCCGAGGTACGGGAGCTTGTGCTCGCGCGCGTAGCGGATGGCCTTCAGCTTGCCTTCGATGCCCGTTTCGCCGAATCCGCCCGGCACGATGACGCCATCGTATTTGCTAAGCACCGCGGGCGACTTCCCTTTCTCAAAATCCTTCGCGTTCAGCCAGTCGATCTTGGCGCGCAGGCCGAGCTTGGCCGCAGAGAACTTGATGGCTTCGATGACCGAGAGGTACGCATCGGAAAGCACGAAGTTGCCCGTATCAAAATATTTGCCGACGATGGCGATTTTCAGTTCCGGCGCTTTCGTATCGGTGGCCGCTTTCACGAATTTCGCCCATGCGGTGAGCGTCGCCCTTTTCTTGCCCGGCAGTTTCAAAGCTTCGAGCACCGCTTCGCCGAGCTTCTCGTGCTCGAAATTCAGGGGCGCTTCGTAAATGCTCGCAATGTCTGGCGCGGAAATGACGCGTTCGGCGCGCACGTTACACCAGATGGCGAGCTTCTCGCGACGCTTCGCGTCCATCGGCTCTTTCGAACGCGCGATGATGAAATCCGGCTGCACGCCGTAGGAGTTCAAGGCGCGCACGGCCGTCTGCGTGGGCTTCGTCTTCATTTCGCCCAAGGTGCCGGGCGTGGGCAGGTACGAGACCATCACGATGAGCACGTCGTCCGGGTGCTCCATCTTGAGGACGCGCGCGGCTTCTATATAGAGCGCATTCTGGAAGTCGCCCACCGTGCCGCCGATTTCTATGACCGACACGGTGCTCCCGCTCTTTTCCGCCGCGCGCTCGATGCGGTCGATGATTTCGTTCCGCACGTGCGGGATGGCTTCCACGCACTTGCCGCCGTAGCCAAGCGCCCGCTCGCGCTCAATGACCGAACGGTACACCATGCCGCTCGTCATGTAGTCTTCGCTCGCAAGATCGCGGCCGAGGAAGCGCTCGTAGTTGCCCATGTCCTGGTCGGTCTCGAGGCCGGAGGCGAGCACGAACGTCTCGCCGTGCTCGGTGGGATTCATGGTGCCCGCGTCCACGTTTAGGTACGGGTCGATTTTCAAAAGGTTCACCGGATGCCCCTTCTGCTCGATGAGCAGGCCAAGCGAGGACGTGAGCACGCCCTTTCCGACGCCGCTCATGACACCTCCGAGTACAAAGATGTATTTGTGCGAGCGGCTTGGCATATATCAGACCCGCAAATATTTACGAATGGCGAGCATGCTGCCGACTGCGCCGAGCACGATACCGCTGCCGATGAGCACCGAGGCAATGAATAACGCATGCGTTGCGTAGTATCCGGAAACACTGAAGCCGCCGAGCCACGACGCGGTCTGCATGCCCGTGTACCACGCGGCTGGTATGAAGAGGAGGAGCGCGATCACGGCCGCCACCACACCCGTGATGACGCCCACCACGAGGAACGGCCCGCGGATGTATGCGTCGGAAGCGCCCACGAGCCGCATGACGGCAATCTCGTCGCGCGCGGTGTAGATGGCGAGGCGGATAGTGGCGAAGGCGATGAGGATGGAAGCGAGCGCGAACACGAGCACCACCGCAATGCCCACTTCGCGCGTCGCGCCGATCGCCACCGAGAGGCGGTCGATTACATCTTTGTTCTGCGCGTAGTTTATACGGTCGACGATGGACGTGCCGCCCGGCGAGAGCGCTGGCGACGCCGAGAGGAAGTTCACGATGCCCTCGTACTGCGAGGGGTCTTTGGCGCGGATCTCGAGGGAGGCGTCCAAGGGGTTGCCGCCGAGCTCGTCGAGAGCCTGCAGCGTGAGCTGGTCATTCGCGTGGCGCTGCCGGAACGCGGCGAGGGCGTCGTCTGCAGAGGTGTAGGTGACGCTCGCCACCTGCGGCAGCTGCTCGAGCTCGCCCTTCACGGCGAGTATCTGCTGTTCGGTCGCGGTCGTCACGAAATACACTGAGACGTCCACTTTGTTCTCGATGACGCCGAGCGTGTACGAAAGGAGTGCCGAAAGGAAAATGAGTGCGCCGATGATGGAAAGCGTCACCGTCATGATGAGGACGGTGGCGGCAGAGACCGCTCCGCCGCGCAGGAAGTCCTTTGCGCCGCTCGCGAACACTCGTTTCAGAATAGTCTTGTTCATGCTGCCTTCAGTTTACATGACATACTTGCCTTCCGCGTCGTCGCGCACGATGCGCCCGCGATCGATGGTGACGACGCGCCGCCCCACGGCGTCCACCACGCCCTTGTTGTGCGTGGCGATGAGCACGGTCGTGCCGAGCTCGTTGATCTTTTTCAGAATCTCGACGATTTCGTACGTGTTGATGGGGTCGAGGTTCGAGGTGGGCTCGTCGGCAATCACCATTTCCGGCTGGTTGATGATGGCGCGGCCGATGGCGACCCGCTGCTTCTCGCCGCCCGAGAGCTCGTCAGGGAAATGGCTGGCCTTATCGGAAAGGTTCACGAGCTCGAGGATATAGGGCACGTCGCTCTCGATTTCTTCGTCGGTGCGGCCGGCGGCTTCCATGGCGAACGCGATGTTCTCGTACGCGGTCTTCGTGGGGATGAGCCGCGCGTCCTGGAACACCATGCCTATCTTGCGACGGTAGAAGTGGAGCGCCGAAAGCGGCAAGTCGTTCACGTCGACCGACTCGAAGAATACCGAGCCTTCGGTCGGGCGCTCCTCGGCAATGAGAAGCTTCAGCAAGGTGGTCTTCCCTGCGCCCGAGTGCCCCACGAGGGACACGAATTCTTTGGGGGCGATAGAGAGCGTCACGTCCTCGAGCGCCGCCGAATCGTTGTACCGTTTCGAGACCTTGTCGAAATAAATCATCTTCGGAATCCATCATACCGCACTCGCAAACGCACTATCAACAAATGCTTGACTTCTACAATGGATAGTGATATAAAACATAACGGAACAATATGAGAGCGGACGATGACTATGGAGGACAAGTACGCGATACGTCTCGAGGAAATGGAGGCGGCTGGCGAAAAATTCCGCCTGGTTGGGCCGCTCGGCGTCACCGCCGAAGACCATCGCAGGCTCGGCAGCACGCCGAACAGCGAACTCGCGCAAAATCCTGGGAAGCGCCTTATCGACCTCATGGATGAGGCGCGTCTCCTTGCGTGGCTCCGGGACCAGCAAAGTTCGATTGTTGAGTTCCGGGCAAAGGCAAAAGAAAGCTCCTTTGCGGCGAGCGCGGCAGAAATTTTTGAGCGCGACCTCGTAATCACGATCGCCTTCCTCCGTGCCGAAGGACGTTTGCCCGCGGCGTTCAAAGAGTAACCAAGCATCCGCGGCGCCGAACGGCGCCGCGTTTTCTTTTTTAGAACCTGTCTCGAAAATAATGGCCTAGCGAGAGGCGGATTTTTCGCGCGAGAATGGCCGGCGCAGCCTGAAGTGATGCCGAGCATCATTGAAGGCGAGCCGTTGCCGTTCGCAGCCGAAAAATCCGCCTCGCAGCGGCCACGGGTTTCCCTAGGTTATTTTTGAGACAGGTTCTATACGCCCTCTTTTTGAGCCGCGTCTATGAAGTCATCCAAATCGCCCTCAAGCACTTTCTCCGGCTGCGAAGACTCGAAGCCCGTGCGGTGGTCTTTCACCATCTTGTACGGATGGAGCACATACGAGCGCATCTGGCTTCCCCACTCGTTCGCGGTCGTCGCGGCAATGGAGCGACCCTTCGCTTTCGCCTCGCGCTCGGCTTCTTCTTTTGCAAAAAGTTTTGCAGCGAGGAGCGCGAACGCCTTCTCGCGGTTCGCCTGCTGCGAACGCTCGGAGGACACGTGCACCGAAAGGCCGGTCGGCTTGTGCACGAGGCGCACCGCCGTTTCCACCTTGTTCACGTTCTGGCCGCCCGCGCCGCCGGCGCGGGCGAATGTCATCTCTATGTCTGCCGGATTCAGTTCCACCTTTTCGTTCGCCGCCAAGACCGGCAGCACCTCGACGAGCGCGAAGCTCGTTTGGCGTTTTGCAGAAGCATTGAATGGCGACTGACGCACGAGCCGATGCACGCCCGCTTCGCGCCTCAAACGCCCGTACACGCCTGCGCCCGTAATCTCAAGAAGCACGTTGCGATACCCGCCATGGTCGTTCTTGTTCGCATGGAGCTCGCGCACGCCCCAGCCTTTTTTCGCGGCATAGCCCTCATACATGCGGCGGAGCAAGCGCGCGAAGTCTTCGGCGTCGTCGCCACCCGCGCCCGCAAGGATGGCGAGCGTGGCGTTGCCGCGGTCGTGCGGGTCGCCGCTGCCGCCGTCTTTCAGTGCCTGGTACTCCGCAACCGCCGCCTGCGCCGCGGCCTTGTCCGCCCAGAAATCGGGTGACGCCATCATCGCCTCGAGCTCGTCCATCCGCTTCTTCGCCATGTCGTCCATTGTGCCATCAGCATAAACGAAAACCCCGCCCGCGCGAAGCGCGGGCGGGGTTTCCGACAGGTTACGCCTCTTCTTCCTCTTGTTCTTCCTCTCCTTCCTCTTTCGCAATAAGCGCCTCTTCTGGGTTCAGGGCGGGGTCGGCAAACTCGTCGATTTCTTTATAACCCTCACCATTCCCGCGGCTTACGCCCGCCCAACCAAGTCGTTCGTGTTTAGACATATGCTCCATAGTATACACCCCCACAAAACGCAACCGCCGCGCTTTCGCGCGGCGGAGTGTTGATTCTGGAGCCACCGGTCGGACTTGAACCGACGCACTTTCGCTTACGATGCGAATGCTCTACCAACTGAGCTACGGTGGCAAAGTCAATAAAACATATCACGCTCCGTTCTTTTTTGCGAACTCCTTTCCTTCTACTGCTCGCTTGCTTGGTGCGCGATGTTTCCTTCCATTCCCCTTGTTAAGAGCGGCAAATGTCGGGCTGAGCGCATCACAGTTTGGGCAAACGAGGCGAAGATTCTTTTCGACGTTATTCCTCCAGTTGCCGTCGATATGATCCGCGACAAGCGGCACGATACCAGTCTTCGGATTCACCGCCGTCCATCCGCACAAACAACATTTATTGCCATACTTTTCCCGAAGATAGCGCTTTACCTGCTGCGAAACGAGGCCTAAGGAAATAAGGCCGATTTCCTGTCCAGACTTCCATCGTTCGATGTACCGTTGGTATTGATACTCATGCTGGCACGCGTTGCTGCAATACTTATACGAAGCGCCCGCAGGCTCTTTACCGCAATTCAAACAAGGCGTGCGTGGTTTCTTCGGATTCACTTCTTATAGTATAGCAACTATATTCCACCTGCCGACAAGCGTATTGGTCTTATGTTGATAACGAATATGTGTTTTCTTGATTCTGGAGCCGAGACGGAGGATCGAACTCCGGACCTCATCCTTCGCTTACACCATCCCTGCGCGGCCGCTACGGGACGGGCTAGACTGTATCTTTGCCCGCATGGGGCACCCTTGTCAGTCGTTCGGGCGCTTAGGCGCCACGGTCTTGGCCTGCGGGGCTATTGACCGTTATTCGGGATTCGCGCATTCCTTGCGGAATGCGTGGGCGGGGTTTTGCGACCCACCATGGATGTGCTCTACCAACTGAGCTATCTCGGCGAGAGAGGCACCAAAGGCATGTCTGCATGTCCTTGGTCGCCGAACGAGCAACGAGACAAGCTTTTCGAGTGTACGAGAAAAGCTTATCTCGGCGAACGAACGGCTTTTCTACCCTACGCGATTCGGACGCTTTTTTCAATCCGGTATACTGTAATGACATGGAACTCAAGCACTACGAAAAAGACAAGCGGCCCTGGGGCGGCTATGAGCGCTTCACCTTGAACGAGGCGTCTACCGTGAAAATAATCACCGTAAAGCCCGGCGAAGAATTCAGCTTGCAGACGCATGCGCACCGCGACGAATTCTGGCATGTGCTTACCGGCAGCGGCTCCGTGCGTGTGGGCAGCGAAACCCGCGAGGCGGACGAAGGTGACGAATTCTTTATTCCGCGCGGCACGATGCATCGCGCCGAAGGCGGCAAAGACGGACTCCGATTCCTCGAGATAGCCTTCGGCGAATTCGACGAGAACGACATCGACCGGATTGAGGACAAGTACGGGCGCGAAGAACACCCAGGCGTGTAGCCGGACATGAGAAAACGCGCGCGGCCGCTGCGGCCGCGCGCGTTTTCTATACTACCCTCTCCTAATTGTCGCTCGACTGCGCGCTCGACGAGGCGGTTCCGGAAGAACCTTCCCCTTCGTGCGCTGCGGTCGATGTCGCGCTCGCATGGTCGCCGCTCGCGCCTTGCGTATCGCCGCTGTTGCACTCGGTTTCCATCTCGCGCTCGAGTTCGCCGCGCGTCGCGGGGCCCACCGCGCCATAGCCGGTCGTTGCAGGCGTGCCCGTCGCGACGATTCCGTGTGCGGCCTGATAGCGTTGAATGGCATCCTCGGTGGCGTGACCGTAGAAACCGGTGACTAGCCCCGACGGATAGATATTGGAATCCTTTGCCAGGAACTGCTGCAGCTTCGTAACGTCTTCGCCCTGCGAGCCGAACGAGAGCGTGCCGGAAAGCGACATGCAGCTCGTGGCGTTCCCGGGGCCGTTCACGCTTGGCGTCGAGGTCGCCGTGCCCGTGCTCTGTGCGGGCAGCGCGGTGCCCGTGAGCACCGCCTGCACGTTCGCGACGACAGATGCGTCGGCGCCGAACACCTGGAGGAGATTGATAATAGCGCTCACCTGAGAACTCGAGAGCGTACCTGCCTGCGCGACCGGCACAACCATGAGGAGCGACGCCGCGACGGCGACACCGAAGGTTGCGAGACGGATGCGCTGATTCGTAAATATGCGATGCATGGATCGTAGGAACTTAGGCGCACGCTTAGTAAGGGACACCACCTCTTATGGTAGCACGCACCCTACGCGGCAGGCAGTGTCAATAGAACAGCACGCCGAAGACGATGGCGAGGTCGAAGATGGTAAGGAGTACGTTCGCCACGGTAATCGGCACGTCGCGATGCAGGGTCCCATATATCGCCCACATGACGTTGAAGAACGTGAGGAGGAGCCAGGTAGCAAGGGAAACGCCGGCAATGTCGTGCCGTACGTAGACGGCGAGCACCTGCGGCAGAAGCGCTGCAGGCTGAACGATGCTGACACCGTACATGACCGCGTCGAAGCGGCGCTTCGTCGGGGTCGTCGCCGGAAAAGGTTCTCGCGCAGCACGCATGCGGGCACGAAGATGATGAAAGCCGTCCTTAGTGCGGCTCATGATAGCATGCGCGCCCGCTTCGCGGGCGCGCATGCATCGTTTCTGCTCCCCCTGCAGTTGTAAGAGGCATGTGTGGCATCGTCGGCTATGTGGGGAAGAAAAACGCGACGCCGTTTTTGCTCGACGGCTTACACGCCTTGGAATATCGCGGCTACGATTCCGCCGGCCTCTACGTGGCCGGTAAAGGCGCGGTGAAGCGCGCGGGGAAGGTCGCCGCACTCACTGCTGCCGTGCCGTCTGATTTTTACGGAACGGCCGGCATCGCGCATACGCGCTGGGCGACACACGGTGCCCCGACGGAAACGAACGCGCACCCGCACACCGACGAGGGCGGGTCGGTGTGGCTCGTGCATAACGGCATCATCGAGAACTATGCCGAACTCGCTGCGGAACTGCACGCGGGCGGCGCCACATTTAAGACCGAGACCGACAGCGAAGTGCTCGCGGCGCTCGTGGGCAAAGAGGTACGCGCGGGACAGACGCTCGAAGACGCCGTCGCCTGCGCGCTGTCCCGCGTACGCGGTACCTACGGCCTCGCCGTCATGAGCGTGACAGAACCGGAAAAAATAGTGGTGGCGCGCCTCGGGAGCCCGCTCCTGATCGGGGTCGCGCACGGAGCGCGCTTCGTCGCTTCTGACGCGACACCGCTCCTTCCCCACACGCGCGAGGTGGTGTACCTGGAGGACGGCGACCTCGCCGTGCTCACCCCCGACGCACATGTGGTTCATCGCCTTGATGGCGGCACGGCCACGCGCGCGAGCGCGCATCTCGACTGGAGCGTGGAAGCTGCCGAGAAGAATGGCCAGGAGCACTTCATGCTGAAAGAGATGCTTGAGATTCCGGAAACGATAGAGCGTGCGCTCGCCGGCCGGCTCGGCAAAGATGGCACGGTGACGCTCGGCGGTGTGAAAGACATGCGCGCGCCCCTTCGGGGCGCGCGCCGCATCGTCCTCACCGGCTGCGGCAGCGCTGCGTATTCCGCGCAAATCGGCGCCACGCTCATCGAACGCTTCGCCGGCATCCCGTGCGAGGTCGTGCTCGCATCGGAGTTGCGCTATCGGCCGTTCCTTATCGACCCGAAGGACACGGTGCTCATTGCCGTGTCGCAGTCGGGCGAAACGCTCGACACGCTCGAAGCGGTGCGCGAAGCCAAGCGCCACGGCGTTCCCACACTCGGCATCGTGAACGTCGTGGGCTCTACGATTTCGCGCGAGACGGACGCCAGCATCTACCTGCATGCCGGGCCCGAAATCAGCGTCGCCACCACCAAAGCATTCATCGGCCAAGCCACCGTGCTCGCACTCCTGGCGCTTTCACTCGCGGAAACGCACGACCAAACAAACGACGAGACGCGCGCATTCGCGCGCGAGCTCGGGCGAAGCCCCTCGCTCGCGCGCGCAACGCTTTCTGCCCGCGACTCCATCGCCACGCTCGCGCAAAAGTACGCGAATGTTTCCGGCGCCTTTTTCCTCGGCCGGGGCGCTGAGACGCCTATCGCTTTCGAGGGCGCGCTGAAGCTCAAAGAGGTTTCCTACATTCATGCCGAAGGCTACCCCGCGGGCGAAATGAAGCACGGCCCCATCGCACTTCTCGACCCAGAATTCCTCGTGGTCGCGCTCGCGCCCGGCGACGCGCTCTTCGAAAAAATGCGTTCCAATTTGCAAGAAGCAGCCGCGCGCGGCTGTCGCACCATCGCCGTCACGACGCCCGAGCACCAAGAAGAACTCGCACGGCTCGCAGACGATGTCATCGTGATTCCCAAAACGCACGAGGCGCTCCTTCCTTTCCTCACCGTCCTGCCGCTCCAGCTTTTCGCGTACGAAGTCGCCAAGGCCCGCGGCTGCCATATCGACCAGCCGCGCAACCTCGCAAAGAGCGTGACGGTGGAATAGAAAACCGCCCCGATAAAGGGACGGCTCGTGTCTATTCCGGCACGCGCACGAGTTTATAAATATAGTTGTCGCGGCCGGTCTGTTCGTTCACATAGGCGCGAAAATTCCGCGCTTCTTTCATCGTGCCGTGGTGTACCTGGGTGCCGTATGCATACACGCTTACGCCATGGTCGCCGTCGGCATACAGCTCAGGGTCGGTTTCCGCCCATGGTGCGCCGACACAATAGTCGAATGCTTCCGGCGTTTGCTTCGCTTTTTTCTTGCGTGCAGCCATTGCTGCCTCCCGTGCTCTGTTCCGGAAGTATTTGTACTAGCCGCTATTTGCTTCGTCAAGCAACTCCTGCGATTGCTACCCCGCCGCTCCGCGCGGCGTTATACTAGACAGGAACCCGACTCTTTCGAGGAGAACGAACCATGGGCGGCACCGTCACTCTTCCCGCATGGGAGTTGTTCACGGCACTGGGCGTGCTCGGCCTCGCTCTGTGCGTGGGCATCGCATTTTTCTTCGGATGGCGCGCCGGCAGGCGCCGCGGTGGCGAAGTCGCGCGCTCGCTCATGCGACACGCGCACGACACCCTGCGCGCGGCGAATGACCATCGCCACACGTTCGTTCACAAAAGAGAGGAATGACTCGTCGCGGCTGCCCCAAGCAGCCGCGTTTTCTTTCTGTACAACAGAAAAGCCGGAACGCATGCTCCGGCATTCAAGTCCCGAAGGAAGCTCCGCTTCCTTCTTTCGCGTCATGCGAAAAGCCCCCGAAGGGGCTTTTCTTTGCGCGAGAGACGGGACTTGAACCCGCAACCTTCCGCGTGACAGGCGGATGCTCTAACCAAATTGAGCTACTCCCGCAAGAGAGTGAACAAGCGAACTGTCCGCATTCGCTTGTGAGCGAACGCCGCGAGGAGCAAGCTTTGCTTACTCCCGCAAGTGAGTGAGGAAGGGAAAGGCTTTTCTCTTTCTCTTCCGAACGAACGCAACGGGAGCAAGCCTACTTACTCCCGCAAGAGAGGGAGAAAAGAAAAGGCTTGCCTCTTTTCTTTTCGAACTAACGCAGCGGGAGAAAGCCTACTTACTCCCGCAATACCGCACCAGGATAGCGCGTTGCGCGCATCTTTTCAATGTGTCGAGGGTGGGAGTCGAACCCACGACCTTGGCGTTATGAATGCCACGCTCTTACCAACTGAGCTACCCCGACGAATGAGGCCATAAGAACATGTCTGCATGTTCTTATGCGCCGAACGAGTAACGGGGCAAGATTTTCGAATCCGCGAGAAAATCTTACCCCGACGTCGCTGGCGTACTCGCTACAGTACCAGAATCCGCGGGAAATTCCACGGTAAAGGTCGAACCGTGCCCCGCGCCGTCTGAGTCGGCGCGGATAGTACCGCCATGTGCCTCGACGACCTGCTTCGCGATGTAGAGGCCGTAGCCGGTCGAGTGCACGTTCACTTTTATGGAATCCTTGCCGTGGCCGCCTTCGGTGAAGAGGCGCGCCCGGTCTTCCGGCGTGATGCCGACGCCCGTGTCCTTCACCGCAAATACGTACTTCCCTTCTGCCTTCTTGAGGGACACCGCGACCGAGCCCGACGGCGTATATGCGACCGCGTTATCGATGAGATTGCGGAGCACGTGGTCCGCGATTTCTCCCGCGTCGCCCTCGAACGGGAACGCGCCGTCATCGGCCGTGAACGAAAGCGCGAGGCTTTTTGCCGAAGCCGCCTCCTGCACCTTCTGCACCGATTCTGCCGCCACCGTCTTCAGGTCCAACGGTTCTTTCTTAAATTCCACCGTGCCGCGCTTCAGGTTCGCCGCCTTCAGGATGTCGGAGACGCTCCGCACGCCGTCTTCGGTATCGGCGAGCGCACGGTCTACGAACGGCCGCATGGAGTCCGGCAAGGCGCCGAGGTCGCCGTCGTGGAGGAGCGAGAACACGCCCTGCGCCTTGGTGAGGAAGCCCTTCACTTCGTGACCAATGAAGTGGATGAGATTTTCCTGGCGCGTGTTAGTGGCTTCGAGCTCCGTCGCAAGCGCTTCTATCTCCTTGCGCTCGGCTATCTCCCGCTTCACCGAACGGATGAGGAACAGGCCGAAGATGACCGCGAACACGAGCGTGCCGCCCGCGAGGAGGCGCTCGTCGAGCGAGTTGCCAAGGAGGAGCTGCACGAAGATGCCCACCCAGATGAAGAGCGTGAGCATCTCCGCCGCAATCACCTGCGTGTCGAACAGCTGGTGGTTCGTGATGGCGTACGCGATGAAGGCGAGCAATATGAGCGTGGAGTAGTCGCCGAGGAAGTAGAAGCGCGAGACGCCGAGGAACATCGGCAAGGTGATGTTGAAGATGGCGTTCAGCACGAGGAAGATGAGGAGCCCCACGGAGAACGCCTGCAGCTTCTTGTTCTTCAGGATTGAGCCCTGGTCGAAGAGCGGCACGAGCATGGCGACGATGATGAACGTGATGCCGATGAGGAACGGGATCTTCCAGTCGCCATACACGATAGTGGTGACGCCAGACACCACCTGGAATCCGGCGATGACATGATTCGTGAACCCCGAGACGAGCGAGACGATCGTACCGACGAGCGCGGTAGCGAGCGTGAGCATGCGGAAGCGTTCGGCTTTCTCAGCAAGGTTCACCGAGAGGAAATAGAGGAAGAGGAAGAAGAGCGGGGTCACGAGCCAGGCAATCTTCAACGAAAGCACGCCGTACGCGTAGTAGACGGGGTCGATGACGCGCGGGATGTAGGCGAAGTTCACCCACCCGAGCATGAGCGCGGTCATGATGAGGTACAGCCGGTTGAGCTGGCCTTTCGGGTCGCCGCGCACCACGAGCACCGCGAGGAACACGGCGATGCTGTCGATGACGATGATGAAGATCCTGTTGAGGAATATGTTCGTGATGATGCTCGCGACCATAGGCGTGATGCTAGCGGAACAGTATCTGTCCAATGTATACCAAGAACGGCCAATACACGAACTCAGCGCTCTCTAAGAGGAAGCCGGCCGCGTTCCCGCGCGCGACGAGCCGCAGGAAGTACGCGTCGGCGAACGCCACGCAGACGAGCATGAGCGCCGGCAGCGGCAGGAGCGATGGGAATGCGAGGTAGAGCGCGGGCAGAAGGAGCGCCGTGCCCGCGTTCATGACGCGGATGACCGCCGCGGTATTCTCCGCACCGAAGAGGACCGGGAGCGTACGGAGCCCTTCCGCGCGATCGCCGTCCACGTCTTTCAAGTCGAGGAAGAATTGCATGGTGAGCCCGCGCAGGAACACGAACACCGCGAGCATGAGAGCGAGCGTCGCAACACCGCCGAGCGGCACGAGCGCGTACACGTTCGGGAAGAAGAGCATGAGTGCGAACACGAGCGCGACATAGAGGTTCTTGAAGGCCGGAATCCGCTTGGTGAGCTTCTTGAAATACACGGGGTACAGGAACCCGCCGAGCGCGATAGCCGCGGCGAACGCGAGCGCATAGACGTTGCCGAACGCATAGAGGAAGAGTGCGAGTGCGAGGAGCCCGCCGACGAGGACGGCAGGCACGAAGCGGTATATCTTCCGCAGATGCCTAGAGCGGCGCGCGTTGCCGAGCGCGTCCAGGTCGACGCCCTGGTAGCGGTCGTGCAGGTAGATGAGATAGAAGAGCGCGTACACGGCCACGAGGAGGCTCGCGGAGAGCGGCGTGCCGAGGAGCTGCCCCGCAAGTACGACGAGCGCGATAACGCCCCACGTCTGCAGGTGGCCGTTATAGACGACCTCGTCGAACAAAAATTGTCCTGCGTTTTTCAGCATGCTCATACGGGTTCTTCGTCTGCGCCGTCTTTCGCATCGGCAAAGAACTGCGTGAGCTCGAGCTTGAACCACGGCGTGTACTTTTCCGGATGCGCCGCCACGTCTTTTTTGAGTTCGTTGAAGTCGACCCAGGAGTATTCGGCGGCTTCGTCCGGGTCGGGCACGACCGCGCCGTCGTAGGTGCCCGTGAGCACCGAGCACAGCTCGTTTTCCGACCCGACGTCCTCATACGAGGCGTGGTAGATGAACGAACCTACGGGCGAGAGCTCGCAGGTGAACCCCATCTCTTCTTGGAGGCGCCGCTGCCCCGCTGCCTGGTAGTCCTCGCCTTCCCGCGGATGGCTGCAGCAGGTGTTCGTCCAGAAGAGCGGCCAGAGCATCTTGCCGGCACTGCGCTTCTGCAAGAGGAATTCGCCTTTCGTATTGAAGATGAAGACGGAGAACGCGCGGTGGAGCACGCCCGCACCCATATGGCTCGCGACCTTCTCGCCTAAGCCCACCTGCTTATCCGCTTCGTCCACGAGTATGACGTATTCCATGATGCGAAATTATTTGGAGCGCTTCACGAGCCCGTAGGTAACGGCTTTGAATGCGGCGACGGCTTCCTCCGGCATGCCCGTGAGCTTCGGCGAAAGCGCGTTCCAGGCGTCGTCGACGAGCTTCTCGGCATAGGCGACCGCTTCGTCGACCGCGCCCGTGCCGCGTATCGTATCCATCGTCGCGCGGAGTTCCGCGCGGTCTCGCGTGTGCGCACCGAGCGTGCGAAGGAGCGCGGCGCTCTCGTCTGCCGGCAGCTTCCCGAGCGCGAGCGTAACGGGCAGGCTCATCTTGCCTTCGGAAATATCGTTGCCGAACGATTTGCCGAACGTCGCTTCGTCACCCGTAAATTCGAGCGCGTCGTCTTTTATTTGGAACGCGACGCCGGCAAGTTCCGAGAAATCGACCATCGCCGCTTCGAGGTCTTCCCTATCGGCGACGATGCACGCCGCGCGCGTGGCCATGCGCACGAGGCCGCCGGTCTTGAGACGTGTCATCTCGAGGTACTCCTCCACAGAATGCGCGCGCGGCGCCTTGTGCCACGCGATGTCGAGCGTCTGGCCGAAATACACGTTCAGGATCTCTTCCGCATACACCTCCATGAGCCGCAGCTTCTGTTTTTCTGTGAGACCTTTGGCGCGCATGAGGAGACGCATAGGCAGGAGGTGGGCGGCCGTGCCTGTGTTCACCGCCGTGTCGAGTCCGAACGTTTTGTGGCACGTGGGCTTACCCCGGCGGAGCTCGGCCGAGTCTTCGATGTCGTCGATGATGAGAGTCGCGTTGTGCGCGAGCTCGAGCGCGACCGCAAGGTCGAGGCGCTGCTTCCAATCTGCGCCGAAGAGTCCGAGGATGGTGAGGAACAAGGTCGGACGGGAGCGCTTGCCGCCGCAGAGGAGAAAGTCGGCGAGCGGCGCACGCAGGTTCGTATCGATTGCCGGAACGTCGAGCGCGAATCGTTTCTTGCCTATCCAAAAAAGGACGTCCGCTTCGCTCCACTCGGTTGAAACATATTGGCGGAGCGCATCCTCGATCTCTGCGAGCATACCCTACGATACCACCCCATTAGAAGTCTGTCGTGTCGTTGTATGCCCAGAACGCATTTCAAAACCGACTACACAACCCGTCCGGAAAATTCGGCGCTCCGGGCCGCTAGGCCAAGTCTAACCAAATTTTCCGGACGGGTTGCTCCGTCTGATGTTTTGAAATGCGTCCTGAGGACGCACGGCTACCCGCCGAAGGCGGAAAGGACGCTCGCCGAAAGCGCATCGTTCGCGGGGAACGCGACTCCCGGCGTGAGGAGATGGTTTGCCGCGACGAGCCCCGCCGTGAGCGTGAGCAGGAACGCGGCGGCGATGAGCACCCGCGGATGCGGCATGCGCGCGTGGCGCAGGAAGGCCGCGATGAGGAGGACCGCGACGAACGCGAAGAGTACCGCGAGCGCGAGCGCGACCGTCGAGAGAGGCGACGCGAGGAGACGGTCGAGGACGGATGCGGACGGGGCGCGCGGCGGCGAAGCCGCCGCGCGCATTCCCGCGGGCGCCACAGGCGCGCTCGTCACCACACCAATCTGATTGGTGAGGTGACTCGTCGCCTGCGCTTCGCTGCCGCCGATAGTGCCGGTGGTGGTGGCCGCGGTGCGCACGGTCTCCGGTTTAGGCGCAACGACGACCGGCCGCGACACGGGCGCGGCAGCGCTTAGAGCCGGCGTGCCGAAGAACTCGACGACGAACATCGTCGGTTTCCCTTCATAGGTGCCCGTGGCGATGGCGAAGCCGACCTGCGTATACGCGGCATTCACGATGTTCGCCTCGTGCGTGGGCGACGCCATCCACGCGCTCTCTAGCGCGTTCGAGTCGGTGAAATTGACCGCGAGATTCTCGCCGGCATAGGAGTACGCGTACCCCGCCTGCTTGAGCCAGTCCCACGGCGTCGTGCCCGAGGGCGAAACGTGCGCGAAGTACCCCTTCGCCGCCATGTCGTTTGCCGCGAGTTGCGCGGCATGGTCGAGCACCGGACTCTCCGTTACCGAGCCAACGCCCGCCGACGCACGCGATTCGTTCGTGAGCGTTGCCAGGACGCCGGGCAAGACCGACGCGAGGAAGCTGGTCGAGGGGAACACGTACGCGAGCTGCGTGACGACGCCGCACTCGAGGACGAGCACGACGACCGCGATGACGAGGAGGCTCGCCAGGCGGAACACGTGCGGGTGGTACCCGTTCCGTTCGTGCGGCAGGAAGAAGTCGTGCAGACGGCGGAAGAAGCCCATAGGTGCTTAAACGATACGATGCAAAACGGAAACGCGCAACCCGCGGCAGCGCCGCGGGTTGCGCGTTTCCCCCACGTCGCCCCTAGATACCGAGTGCTGCCTTCACGTTCGCGATTACGGACGCATCCGCGTTGAACGACTGCAGGAGCCCGATGATCGCATTCGCCTCTGCCGTGGTCAGATTCGTCTGGCGCTCCGGCGTCGTCGCTATCACGCCCTGGTTCAAGACCGCGCGCGTGAGCGCTCCCACGTACCCGGCTGCGGGCGTAATGCCCCGCGCTTTCTGGAACGCCTCGACCGCCGCCTTGGTTTGCGCACCGAAGTATCCGGTCACGCCTGCGGAAATCGGGAACCCTTCCGCGATGAGGAACTTCTGGAGTTCCGTCACATCCTGCCCGCTCTCACCTAGGTGCAAGTCGTGCGCGAAGTTGTACGCTGCCGCGCCGAGCACTTCCCCGTGCGCATTGCCGTTATGCGGCGTCGCCGAGGTGGCGGGCGTCGCGGGCGTACCCGCTCCGTTCGGCGAGGCCGGAGTCGCCGGCACGCTCGCGTTTACCGAACCGCCGCCGCCCGAGCCGCCACTGCTACCTGAACCGACGCCGGTCGCGATGCCGTACGCTGCGGTCGTCACGGCTGAGGAACCGGTCGCGTCGCAGCGAATCGCTTTGAGCGTCGTCGACTGCGTGAAGGTGAGCACCTGGCCGTTCGCGTACCCGCTGCCGTTACCGCACGTGGGGTCCTGCGAGTTCGTCGTGTAGCGGATGGTCGCGCCCGGCGCCGAGTCATCCATAGTCACGTTCACCGAGCCGTAGAACGTCTCCGTGCCTGGCGTCATGACGGGCGCAGCGAGCGCTGCCGTGTAGGTGACGAACGTCGAGAAGTGCGTCGTCCACACCACGAGGTCGCCGCCGCTCGTCGCCTTACACGCTTCGCCCGGAGAAGTCGTGTCAAGACTGTGACCCGAAACGGTCGGCGTGTTTGCGCCATCGCACGTTTCCGTAATGGGCGCGAACGCACCGGCCGCATCGTAGAACCCGACCTGCTTCCCCGCCTGTCCGGCAAAGGTGAGCTCGACCGGCTTACTAAAGATGAGGTCGTACTTGCTCGAGCCGATCGTCACCGCCGAAGCGATGGTCGGCGTCGCGTAGCCCGGAAGCGAGAGCGTGGTCGACGTGGCGGTCGGCGCCTCGATGGTGCCGTCCCAATTCGCGTCGCCCGTGACGACCGTGCCTGCCGGAATTGCGGCGCTCACCGAGACGCTGTCGTCGGAACCAGAAAGGGTCGTGTCATCCGACACAGTCGTCGACGCTTCGTCGCCCGTGCTCGCGGTCGGCCACTGCAAGGTCGTCATGCCCGCATCCGCGTACCACGGCGTGTACGAGACGCCGTCATAGATGGCGTCTCCCGTGCCGCTCGGATTCGAGGCGACCGAGGGGCCGGATGCGCTATTCCACCAGTTCTGCGCGGCATCGGGCGTGGGCTTCGTCGCAGGGCCGCCATTGCCGTCGTCGGCGGAAATCGCGTACGTGATGTTCGCGCCGAACGAGTTGTCGTGAACGGTCGCCGTCGCGGTGCCCTTCTCGAAGTTTATGGCGGCGTGGTCGTCGTGGAACGTGTTGTGCTCGATGGTCGCGCTTGAGTTGTCCGATGCGGCGTAGTACGAGCCGACGGCGATGCCGGTGTCCTCGTTGTAGAGCGTGTTGTCGTGAATGTCGGCCACCGAATCGCCGCTGCCGCCATAGGAGCTCACGAAGATGCCCGGCGAATCCCAGGTGCCCGCCGAAATCGACATGCCGTCGTGAAGCGTGTTGCCGTAGATTTCCACGTGCGAGCCGCCCCACAGGTTCACGAGGTTCTGCACGCGCGTCGTGCCGTCCACGTGGTCGCCCGTCACTTCGCTGTCGTAGAACTTACCGGAAGAATTGGTGAAGCGGATACCGCGCTTTTCGAAGGAGGAGAGCGCAAGGTCGTGTGCGAGCACGTAGCTGCCGCCCGCGGTCGCCGCGGTGATGTCGATGCCGTTGGCGCTCCCGCCCCACACATTCTTCACGGTGAGGTGCTCGAGCATAACCGGCGACGCGCTCGTGCCTGCGTTACTAACAAGGACGCCATCCGTAAACGCGTTCGCTGCGCCGCCGTCAATCGTGAGGCCGTTCACCGTGACGCCGTTTGCGCTCGCGATCTCAAGGATGTAGCTCGCAGTCGAGGTTCCGGTCAGGGTCGCGCCCGTCGCATCGATCGTGAGCGGCTTGTTCACGAGCACGCTCTCCGGGTAGGTGCCAGCAGCGACGGTCATAGTCGCGCCGGAAGCCGCACTCGCGACTGCGCTCGCGATAGTCGAGAATGCATTCAGGCCGTCGTAGTAGTACGCGCCGTTAAGGAGCTGCTCCGGAAACGTGTTCCCGCTTGCCGCAGGCACAACCGAGTCTACGATGACCGCATTCGTGCCCACCACGAGCGGCGTGCTGCCGTACGTGTTGCCGGAACCGGAGACCGTAGCCGCGTCTGGGTTGCTTTCGAGCCGGAGCGCGACGGAATCCGAGGGTGACTTGTGGTCCGTGAGTCCGGTTATCGTGTTGTTCGACACCGTCGCGTTCGGCGTATCTCCTTCGAGCCCGATCGCGTGCGCCCAGAGGCCTTCAAGCTTCGAGATAGTATTCCCTGAGACCGTGAGATTCGACGTCTTGTGGTTCACGAGGAGGCCGTACGCGCCCTCGCCGCCCAGGGAATGGCTCACCCAGGTCGCAGTCGAAGCGTAAATGTTGCTTATTGTGTTGTTCGAGACTTTCACATCAGAGAATGTGTCCGAGCCGCCCGAATTGCCAAGGTACACGCCCTTCGCGCTTGATCCTGCCGAGCCCGCGCCAATCATGGTCGTCGTGCCCACGTTCGTGATGGTGTTGTGTTCGATGTCGAGATTCGTGACGTTCGCAGCGTTCGAGACGAACGCGATGGCTTGCGCCGAACCGCTCGTGAGCGCCGTACCGATGTCATGAATTGAGTTGCCTGTGACGGTCGCATCGCTCACGTCCGTGCCGATGATGCCATAGCCCGCGCTCGGATTCGTGATGTCGAGATTCGTGACACCCGCACTATCGCTCGCGATCGTGACAGTGCCGTCTATCTGCGCCTTGTCGGTCGTGCTCGCGCTTGTGAGCGTGAGGGGGCGCGTGATGGTGATGCTGCTATACGCGGTCGAGGTCGCGACGAGCTCCACCGTGCCGTTATCGGCAACGGCGCTCATGGCCGCATCGACGGTCTTGAACGGATGCGCCGCGTCGCCGTAGTTGCTGTCCGAGCCAGTCGTCGGGTCGACGTACACGGTCGAGGGCTGCACGTGCACGATGTCGCCCGAGGTGCCGCTCGCGGCGTCCACCCACGTGCCATTGGCGCCGCCGTCGTACGTCCAGCTCCAGCCGGAGCCGAAGTTGTAGGTCGCTGCGCTCGTGAAGTAATGCTTCACCCAGTACGAGATGGTGCCCGCGGTGCAGGTGGCGCTATCAGCGCCCGCGCAGTCGAGGTTTGCCGGCGCGCCGGCGTCGACGAACGAGCCGCCCGTGACCGTGCCGTAGGTGTAGCCTGTGAAGGAGCCGGTGACGACCTCGGGGAGCGAAGCACCGCTATCCGGGCTAATGCCCGTCGGCGCGCCGTAGCTCGTGAAGGTGCCAGCGTCGGTTGCTTTGGCGCAGTAGGTGCCGTCCTGTTCCTGCCATATCTGCACGTGGCGCGCGAAGGTGTCGGTCGCCCATGCGCCCACATTGCCAGAGTCCGTGTCGGTGGCGACGTTAAAGGTCGCGTCGGCTGCGAGCGTCGCGTTCGGGGGCACCGTGGCGCAGGGGATGTTCGAGTAGCCCTCGGTCGTGTTCGTCGTGGTCGCCCAAGTGGCGCCGCCATCGGTCGTGCGGTACGCGGATTCGCCTGCGGCGGGGGTGAAATTCAGGCTCGTAGCGCCTGCGGATGCGGTCGTGGTGGCAGAGCCATACGCGATGTCGCTCGAGGTCGCGCCCGTAGAGTCGAGGAGGAAGAATTCGTCGCCCGCGTTGTTGAGGTGGCTACCAAACGTCGTCGTCGCGAACCCGCCCGCGGCAATCGTTCCAGTAAACGTATGCGTGTTGTGCGCGAGGTCTTCGAGTTTCCATCCCGTGAGGTCGATGGGCGAGGTCGATGCGTTGTAGAGCTCGATCCAGTCGGCGGAACTGCCGGATGAGAATTCGTTCACCGAAACCCAGGTGGTTGCAGGCGGAGCTCCGAAGCCACCGAAGTCTGTCGCAAACGCCGACGATGGCAACGCGAAGCTAATAATGAGCGCACACGCGGCGGCGACTGCCGACGCAAGAGAGACGCGAGTCATAGGCGAAAGGAGAAAGATGCGTTACTGCCCCTTAGTAAGCACACGAAAATAGTGTACGCCGTGCAAACGAGCATGCAAGCCCGCGCCGGTACTCCGGCGCGGGCTCTCCATAAAACCGGCTTTCTAAAGCGTTTTTTGCGCTTACCCGCCGAGCGCCGTGATGCGCGCGAGCACCTGAGCGAGCTGCGCTTCAAGCGTCTGCGCTTCGGCCTTCAGCTCGGCGAGCGACATGTTCGTGACATCAGTCGTGCTGTTGCTGCCGGCCGCGCTCGTTCGCGTATTCGATTCGAGCGCATTCAGCGCTGCGCGCGTCGAAGGCCCCACGACGCCGAGCTGTGCGATGCCGTGCGCTTTCTGGAACGCAACGACCGCGTTCACCGTCTGCTGCCCGTAGTAGCCGGTCGCGCCTGCGGGAAGCGAATACCCCTGCGCAATAAGAAGCTTCTGAAGCGCGGTCACTTCGACATCCTGCTTACCAGGCGAAAGGTATTCCGTGAAGGTGGTTGCGGCGCTCGCGACGGACGACGCGGGGATGCTCGAGCTGCCCGTGCTCACGACCGCGGGAGCGGAAACGGTAATGGAGAGCGTGGCGCACCCGCCGCCGTATTCGCACACCGTGGCGTTCGTCGCGCCCGCGCCGATGCCTGCGACCGCGACGCTCGAGCCGTTAATGGCTGCCGAGGCCACCGAGCCCGAGGGGCTCGAAGACAGGTAGTAGCTCCCCGTGCCCGAGAGCGAGACCGAAGCGCTCTGCCCCGGAAGGAGCGTGAGGCTCGGGGGCGAGA
>JAKAGB010000034.1 GCA_021817705.1 bacterium
AATCCTGGAAGTCACAATCATTATTGCTGCGAACCATTTTTGCGTATTCAAGAAATCTTGAAAGTTTCGAGCGCTCAGTTCTGGTGCTTTGGCGGGAGGGTCACACCCGATCCCATTCCGAACTCGGCAGTTAAGCCTCCTAGCGGCGATGGTACTCACTGTTACAGGTGGGGAGAGTAGCTAGGCGCCAGAACTGAACGCTCGAAAATCATTTCGGAGGGTAGCTCAGCGGTAGAGCACCGGACATTTTATCCGGGGGTCGCCGTGTTCGACTCCGGCCCCTTCGCCCAACCCGCTTCGGCGGGTTTTCTTTTTGGCGTATACTGCAGGCATGGATTGGGCAACGCGGCGGCGCTTCATCATCTTCAGCATCGCGGGCGCGGTGATTGTCGCTCTTGCGGCGGTGGTTCTCATTGCATCGCTCTACAAGACGCCGTCGTGCTCGGACGGCATAGAGAATCAGGGCGAACAGGGCGTCGACTGCGGCGGGCCGTGCCCGTACCTGTGCACCGCGCAGGAAGCCGCGCCCGTCGTACTCTTTACGCAGGCGCTCTCGGGAGCGCCCGGGCGGACGGATGTGCTCGCGTATGTCGAGAATCCGAACGCGGCCGCGGCCAAGGCCGTGCCGTACACCATCTCGCTCTACGACGTGAACCAGGTGCTCGTGCAGAAAATCTCGGGCACTGTCGACCTGCCGCCCTCTTCGACCGTGCCCGTCTATGTGCCCGGCGTCGCGAGCGGCAACACCGTGGCGGCGACCGCGTTCCTCGCCATCGATCCGTCCGTCATCCGCTGGTACGCGTACCACGAGACACGCGCGTTGCCGCAGTATGGCAATGACGCGAAGCTCGGGGGCACCGTGGCCGCGCCGCGCGTTTCTGCGACGGTGCGCAATCCGGGCACCGTGATGCTCACGAACGTGCATGCGGTCATCGCGGTGCGCGACGCGCAGGGGGACATCATCGCCGCGTCGAGCACCATCGTGCCTGCCATCGCGCCTCAAACGAGTGCGGCGCTCCTCTATACCTGGAACAAGGCGTTTCCCGCCGCGCCGGCGTCGTTCGAAATCGTGCCGTTCATCGCGTTGCCGTGATCGACTCTGCGCTGCGACGGTTCCCGCTCGACTGGACGCTCCTTGCGCCGGCCTTGGCGCTTGCGACACTCGGCATCCTCACGATGAGCACGTTCGGGCAGGGTGCGTCTTTGGCGCCGCGCCAGCTCTTGTGGATTGCGGTCGCGTTCGGGGCGTACGCGTTCCTTGCGCGCCTCGACCTGCGCTTCATACGGCGCACGCCGTTCGTGGTGTGGCTCTATGCGATTGCCGCCGTGCTCCTCGCGCTTCTCCTCGTGGTGGCGCATCCGGTCATGGGCGCGCGCGCGTGGTTCTCACTCGGCCCGGTGTCGTTCCAGCCGGCAGACCTCGCGAAGTTCGCGCTCATAGCGCTCCTCGCAAAATACCTTTCGCGCCGGCATGTAGAAATCGGCGACATCCGCCACATCATCGTGTCGGGCGCGTACACGCTCCTCCTCGTGCTCCTCATCATCGTGGAGCCCGACCTCGGGAACGCGATTATCGTGAGCGCTATCTGGCTCGGCATGATGCTCGTGTCGGGTATATCGAAAAAACACCTACTTGCCTTGGGGCTCCTCGCTGCCTTGGTCGGCACCGTGCTCTGGTTCTACGGCCTCCACCAGTACCAGCGCGAACGCGTGCTCTCGTTCGTGAATCCGGCGGCCGACATACAGGGCGCGGGCTATAACGCGTACCAGGCAAAAATCGCCGTGGGCTCGGGCGAACTTTCGGGGAAGGGCATCGGGTACGGCACGCAGAGTAAGCTGCGCTTCTTGCCGGAATACCAGACGGACTTCATCTTCGCGGCGTTCGCGGAAGAGTGGGGGTTCCTGGGCGTGGTCATCGTGCTCGCTTTGTACGGCATCATATTCGTGCGGCTCATACAGATTGCGCGTGCGAGCGCGACGAACTTCGACGCGTTCTTTACGCTCGGCGTACTCATGCTCTTTGTCGCGCACCTCGTGGTGCACGCGGGCATTTCGCTTGGTCTCCTGCCCGTAACCGGCACGACGATTCCGTTCATGTCGAGTGGCGGCTCGCACCTTATGCTCGAGTTCGGCGCGCTCGGGGTCATCACTTCTTTGGCGCGCTATGGTCGCGGCGCCGCGCGCGATGTTTCTACCAACGAGTATCTTGGCGGGTAAGCGTAACCGCGTGGCGCTGGTGGGGAGCTGTGCTGTCTCATTTCCCTCGCGGAGCACGCCGCCCTCGCTCCGCCCGGGCGGCTACGACAATTTTTCGAACGTTCCCTCTCCGTGCCGAGTACGTCGGACGTAGTACGTCCGATTTGCTTCCGCGCGCCGCTCATCGGACATCGCGGAAAATTGTCGCCTCCGTCTTCGGTCATTCGCACGCACACTCCCCATCCGCGCTATCACCGCATCGTACGAAAATAAAAAAGCGGCGGGGATTTCCCCCGCCGCCTTAACGCTGGTTTTCCACCTAGTTAGGGAAGATTCCGTTTGACGATGGCCAGGTTCTCCTCCAGGAGCTCCTCCTTTATGTCATCATCATCGATCGCATCCCATTGATTGTCGAATCCAGAACGTCCGAGCAAGTCGCCGAGAACTGCGAACAAGATTTTCTTCGCCGGTTCGACCGGCTTTTGTTCACGGCGGCCTTGAAATTCTTCCAAAAGTGTCATTCTTCTCTCCTGTTTCGTGTGGCAGGATTGCCGCAAGAACTTTTTACTAATGCCATGCTAGCACGCCCGATTCGCTTTGTCAAGCAGTTTTGAACCACAAAAAGGTGCAGGAAATACGGCATATTTTAGTATTCCGCGAGCGTCGCCGCGAATTCTTGTGCATACCTGGTATGCACAAGAATAATTAGTAGAGGGCGAGCGTGGCGGCGAGCATTTTTTGTTTTGAAAAAATGGAGAGGTCGGGTGCGTCGAGGATTTCTGGCACACCGCCCACGCGCGCGGCATCTAAAGGCAGCCCCGCAGCGCGCGCCTCGATGAGCGCATAGGGGAGACCCTCTTTCTTAGAGGGAAGTGCGAACGTATCGAAACCGCGAAGCACTTCTGCAGCGGGCATAAACCCGAAAAGCTTTACGCGGGACTCAAGGCCGTACGCTTTTATTTTTGCTTCAAGTGCGCCGCGCAGCTCGCCCTCGCCCACAATGGCGACGAAGAGCTCGGGTTCTCGGTGCGCGCGCTCCACGAGCGCCATGTGGTTTTTGTTTGCGGTGAGTTCTCCCACGGTGCCAAGGATGCGCACGCCTAGCGGAAACGCGCGGCGGATCACATCGCCCGAGCCGAGCGCCGCGTGGAGGTCGATGCCGTTATAGATGAGATGCATCTTGTACGCAGCAAAGGGCATGCGCCTGCCGGCCGTAAGGTCGCTCTTCGAGACGACGATGACCGCGTGCGAAAGGAGCGCGGTGGCATAGGAACCGAAGAACGCGAATGCGCGCCACAGGAAGGTGCGCTCTTCGCGGAACGGCCAGCCGTGCGCGGTGAACACGATGCGCGGTACACGGGCGAGGCGTGCGGCCAGGGCGCCGAGTGCGCCCGCTTTCGAGCTGTTCAGGTGCACAACCGTTGGGTGCTCTGCGCGCATGACGCGCGCGAGTTCGCGGAGCGCCGCGAACTCGCGCGCGAACCCGAGGTCGCGCGCGAGGCTTGGCGTGCGCATCGTGCGGATGCCCGTTGTCTCGAGCTTCTCCACGAGCGCGCCCGGTTCGCCGTAGGCGACGACGACTGTATGCCCGGCCTCTTGCGTGCCCGTCGCCAGGTCGTACACGTATTTTTGCGCCCCGCCCCAGGAAGCTTTGGTGATGACGTACAGGATTTTCATGCCTTTCGGTGCAACTGTACAACAGTTTTTCGCGTTATAGTATGCATCATCATGGAATTTACGCGCCGCGAGACGGCCATCCTCGCCCTCGGCGATTTCTGCATCCTCATCGCGTCTCTCTGGGTGGCGCTCGCTCTTCGTAACTTCGCGCTCCCTTCGGCGGGTTACTTCCGCGAAAATCTCATGCCGTTCATCCCGGTATTCCTGCTCTCGCTCGTCGTGTTCTACATCGCCGGGCTCTACGAAAAGCAGACGCGGCTCGTGAAGCGCGAGATGGGGGAGCGCATCCTCGGCGCGCAGGTGGCGAACGTGGTCATCGCGGCGCTCCTCTTCTTCGCGCTGCCGCTCGCCATAGCGCCAAAGACCATCCTCGCCCTCTACTTCGTCGTGTCGGTCGCGGGCGTTTCCGCATGGCGCGTATACCGCGCGCGGCGTGAGCGGGCGACCGAGGGGCGCGCAAAAGCGCTTCTGGTTGCGAGCGGCACTGCCGCGGCAGAAGTGTTCGACGAAGTGAACGGCAACGACCGCTACCGTTTTTCATTCGCGTCGCTCTTCGACCCGTCGGGGAAATCTCCGGCGCAAATCGAGTGCGCGGTGCGCGATGCGCATGCGGCCGGAGCCGAAGTGGTCGTCATGGACACGCGTGCGCCGGAGGTGGCACCCGCGCTCGCCGCGCTCTACGACGCCATGCTCGGAGGCGTATCGTTCGTCGAGTTCTCCTCTTTCTTCGAAGACGTGTTCGACCGCGTGCCTCTCGACCACGTGGATCACGCCTGGCTCCTCGAGAGCCTGCCGAAACGCCACACGGCGTACGACGTGGCGAAGCGCGCGTTCGATATCGTGTTCGGTGCGCTCGCGCTCGTCGTCGCAGCGCCGTTCATATTCCTCGCAGCGTTCTGCCTGTGGCTCTCGGGCGGCTCGGCGTTCATCTTGAACGAGCGCGTGGGGCAGGGCGGAGAGACATTCAAGCTCGTGAAATTGCGCACCATGCTCATAAACGACCACGGCGACCCCGTGTTGCGCGCGCAGAATCGGGTCACGGCGATCGGCGCATTCCTGCGCAAATCGCGCATCGACGAACTGCCGCAGCTCTGGAACGTTCTCACGGGCGAGCTGTCGTTCATCGGCCCGCGGCCGGAGTTGCCGAAGCTCGTTGCCGAGTACGAGCGCGAGATTCCGTTCTATAGCGCGCGGCACGCGGTCCCGCCGGGTCTCTCCGGCTGGGCACAGCTGCACCACTACGACGCGCCGAAGGGTGCGGCGGACGTGGCGAAGACGCGCGTGAAGCTTTCGTACGACCTCTACTACCTGAAGCACCGCTCGTTCGGACTCGATCTCGCGATAGCGGTGAAGACCGTGCGCGCGCTGCTCGCGTTTTCTGGAACATGACGGACGAACGGCGCACGGTGCTCGTAACGGGCGGCGCGGGGTTCATCGGTTCCCACGCTGCGCGCGCCTTCCTCGATCGCGGCTACGCCGTGACGGTACTCGACTCGCTCGTCTCGGGCGCGCGCGAGAACGTGCCTGCGGGCGCGACATTCGTGCAAGGAGATATCCGCGACGAGGATGCGCTCGCACGCGCATGTCGCGGCGCATACGGAGTCGTACATCTGGCGGCGCTCGTCTCGGTGCCGGAGAGCGTGCAGCATCCCGAAGAGACGCTCGACGTGAACGTGCGCGGCACGAGCCTCGTGTTCGAAGCGGCGCTGCGCGCTGGGTGCAAGCGGGTGGTGTACGCTTCCTCCGCAGCCGTATACGGCGACGAACCGAGCCTGCCGAAACGTGAGGACTCGCCGCTCCGGCCGCAGTCGCCGTACGCGGAATCGAAGGTCGAGAACGAACGGCTTGCCGAGCGCCTCGCGGCGCGCGGACTCTCTTCGCTCGGACTGCGATTCTTCAATGTGTACGGTCCAGGACAACGCGCGGACCATGCATACGCCTCGGTCATTCCGCAGTTCGTGGCGCGCGCGAAGCGCGGTGAGGTGCTCTCGGTTTCCGGCGATGGCGCGCAGACGCGCGATTTCGTACACGTGCGCGACGTCGCCGACGCGCTTGTGCGCGCACTCGAGTCATCCACGACCGGCGTGTGCAATATCGCCTCGGGCACGGAAACGAGCGTGGCAGCGCTCGCGGCGCTCATACAGGAGCGGTATCCGGTCGCCGTCGAGCACGGCCCTGCGCGCGCCGGCGACATCCTCCATAGCGTCGCGGACATCGAACACGCGAAGGAACTCCTTGCGTGGACGCCGCGCACCGCGTTTTCAGACGGGCTCGCAGAACTGCTCGCATGATGGTCGACGGGCGTGCGATTGCGACGGGGGTGCTTGCGCGCGCTAAAGCACGTGCGGAAAAGTTGCCGCGCGTGCCGCAGGTAGTGGCACTCGTGGGCGAAGAGACGCCCGCGACGAAGTCGTATCTGAAGATTAAAGAACGCGCAGCCGGCTTGGCCGGCTGCGCGTTTCAGACGCGCGCGCTCGGCGCAGACGTTTCCGACGCCGATGCGGTTATCGTGCAGCTGCCCGTGCCTGCGGGTATGAATCGCGACGCGATTTTGAACGCGATTCCGCCCGAAAAAGATGCGGATGTGCTTTCGCGCGCGGCGCGCGAAAAATTCGAGCGCGGTGATGCCGACGCGCTCCTGCCGCCGGTGGTGGGCGCCGTCGCGGAGATTTTCAAAATGCACGGTGTTAGGCCGGAAGGGAAGCGCGCGGCCGTACTCGGCCGCGGATTCCTCGTTGGCGAGCCTGCGGCCGCATGGCTCGCACAACAGGGCGCGCAGGTGACCGTGCTCGACATCGACACACCGCGCACAAAATTTTCCGTGGCGCTTCGCGCCGCGGATATCATCATTTCCGGCATCGGCTCTCCTCATTTCATTACACCCGAGCTCGTCGCCGAGGGCGTCGTCCTCGTCGACGCCGGCACCTCCGAACTTGGCGGCAAACTTGCGGGCGACGCCGACCCCGCCTGCACCCACGTCTCTTCGCTCTTCACTCCGGTTCCTGGCGGCGTTGGCCCCATCGCCGTCGCCAAGCTTTTTGAAAACGCCGTACTTCTTGCGGAACGCAAGATGGCACGTTGAGCGCTCACGGGGTATACTCATCCATCATGACCCGGTACCGCG
>JAKAGB010000035.1 GCA_021817705.1 bacterium
CGAGCTCGTCGTCGTGTCGAAGAAAGGTCAGGTCATCCGCACGAGTATCGGCGAAATCCGCTCGGCCAGCCGCGCGACCCAAGGCGTCCGCATCATGAAGATGCGCGAGGGCGACTCGATTGCGAGTATGGTTGCGCTGTAAGTATGCTGGACAAGAAGAGCGGCCAATCCCATGACAATCTCAGCTGGCTGTTCTTCCTTGCCGTAGCGTTGCTTTGTCTTTATGCGTGGCTAGCTCATCTTGAGGCAAGCCAAGTCATTAGTCTCGTAAAAGCGGTAGCGTGGCCTCTTGTGGCGCTATTTGTAGCGACGTTCTTTTACTCTCATATCGCACAATTGCTCGGCCGGGTTACCGGAGGGAAACTCCCGGGAGGAATCGAATTCCAAACAACACAAGCTGCTCTGGAAACGGAGACAGGCCAAGAACATGAGGCAACAGATGAGACCCAAGAGTTCGAAAAACTGACTGAAGAGTTTGTGCCCAACACGAAGGCAGCTTTGCTCTGGTTCTCCAATCAGCAACATCCAGTTTCCGCGCAGGTTTTTATAGAAGCTTTTGGACTCCCAAATCCTCTGCCTCCTGAGACCGACATTGCAGCTCAGAAGTTCGTAATCCTTGGCGTCCTTTATCTGGCGAACCTCCTGGAAGTGCAAAATAATGCGTATGTAATTACGGAAAAAGGAAGACGCTTCTTGGGATTTATTAATTATATTTAGTTTATTTTGAAAAGGATTGTCGTGACAGTGCCGGTGGAGGGTGCGGTAGTATAGGCGCACATGGACAAGACTCAGAAGACCAACAAGGAGTTCTATGATCGTTCTGCGGAGCAGTGGACGGCGTCGCACACTAATTCGTTCTGGCATGAGAACCAGTTCCGTGCGTTTGTGAAGATGCTTCCGAAAGGCGCGCGGGTCATAGACATCGGCTGCGCGTCCGGTATCCACGTGCCATTATTTCTTGGCATTGGTCGGCACCTCAAGTACGAAGGAGTCGATCTTTCGTCAAAATTTCTTTCCATTGCACGTGCGCGCTTTCCGCAGCTTTCGTTCAGACGAGCGAATATACTCGACGCAAAGACGCTGCCGAAGAATAAATACGATGCCTTTTGGGCGGTTGCGGTCATGCAGCATATTCCGCTCAAAGATTGGCCGACCATGCTCACCAACATGGAGAAGCTCGTAAAGAAGGGCGGCGTAGGCTATTTTACGGTGCCGACTGAGCGTCCGAATCCGGCGAGCAAAGAAGACCGCCGCTTTTTTGAGTTCTTCGACGACGCAAAACTCCGCGCGGCGATTACGCCGCGCGGCTGGAAGGTGGTGAAGTCTGGAGAGCGCGCCGGCAGGACGGGTAACGCGCTCTGGCGCTGGTATATTGTGCGGTTGCCATAAGCCTATTGGCTTCCTGCGGAGGCCTGATACAGTGAGGACGGAATAGGAAGGAGAGCGACATGACGCTCGAAGAGGTTGGGAAGAAGATTCCGCACGACGCGGTGGTAGCGCAATTTGGCGCCATCATGGCGATTAGTCCCGAATGGTACGACCGCATGATTACCGAGTTCGCCGCATTCTATGGCGTGCCGGTGGACGACACGCGCGCCTATGTGCAGCACGAGCTCGAAGGGCTTGAGCCGTTCAACGATTTCTGAAAAGTGCCGCGCCCCCTAGGGGCGCGGTTTTTCTTGCGCTGTTGATTGCATGCCGGTGCGCGTGGCGGATTTTTGTACGATCGGCCACGCGGCAAGCCATACATTGACACACTGAGTATATAAAAGTAAAAAGATATCGGATGTGATTGTGTTGCCAAAAGAGGAGGTACCCATGTTTTCCTTCGCAGACACTCGCTACAATCGCCAAGTTGTCATGCCCGAGTGGGGAATGGAAGGGCAAGACAAACTGCACCGGGCGCGCGTGGTCTCGATCGGCGCCGGCGGGGTGAAATCTACGCTTCTCATGGCGCTGGTGGCAGCTGGTGTGGGAAGACTCCGCATCATTGAGCACGACCATGTCGAGCTTTCGAACCTGAATCGACAGCTGCTTTATGGGACAGATGACATAGGCGTTGCAAAGGTTCAGGCTGCCCGCCGCCGTCTCGTGTCGTTGAACCCTGAGTGCGACATCGAGGCTATCGAGAGGCGCGTTGACGCAGCCTCCGTTCACGAACTGCTCGACGGATACGACATAGTCGTGGAAGGCGGTGATTCTCCAGCGGGTCGCAACATGATAAACGAGTACTGTCTGGCACGGGGCGTGCCCTTCGTGCATGCCTCGGCACAGTTCAGCTATGGCTATGTGTGTAGTGTGGTGCCGGCGCGGCAGACCGCCTGCTTCGCTTGCTACTTCCCTCACGACTATGAGCGCGCTGAACACACGGGGCCCGTGCCAGTAAATGTTCTCGCCACGTCGGTTGCCGGCACTCTGGGAGCTGCTGAGGTTCTGAAGTATCTTATGGGGAATGTGGAGTCCATGTTTCTCAATCGGCGACTCTGTTTCAGCTCTTTGTTGTTGAGCGGAGAGTTCGTTGTCGAGGACACTCCAAGACGCCCCGATTGTCCGGTGTGCAGCAAGTGGTATGTCTAACTCGCAATATTGTGGTACGCTCGATTCGTACCACTAAATGAGGAGGTATCGGCCAATGCGTGCCTACACGCTTCGTGGCATCGCTGAAGGTCTTGTGGGGCGTAGCACCGTCTGCGCCAACTCGATCAAAGATCTTTTCGAACGATATCCGGTGCTCGCACTGCATAGGAGCAAACTCGTCATCGACGGAACACGCGTCAGCGGTTATGCTCCCTGCGACGGATAGAATGTGGCGAATGCCCTCTTACGGCCGTCCCCCTGCGGGACGGCTTTCTCTTTGCTCAGTTCATGCGCTTGCAAGAAGGTTTTTTCAAATGGAGACTATTCTTAGCTGTTGATTGCACGGCCACGCAAAGGCGGCCCGTGGTATTTTTTATGCATGACCGGCTCGTTTAGTGAACCGCGCGAAGTCGCGCTGCAGCTTGGCCTCCACGAAGGCGCCAAGGTCGCCGACTTTGGCACCGGCAGCGGCCACTACGCACGCGCACTTGCCGCCGTGGTGGGCACAAGCGGCACCGTGTATGCCATCGACGTGCAAGAGGACGTTCTGAAGCACGTGGTGCACAACGCGCACGAGCACCATCGCAGCAGCATCAAGACGCTCTGGGGCGACGTAGAAAAACCAGGCGGCACTGGCCTGCGCGACGCGTCCGTCGACGCGGTCGTCGTGGCGAACATCCTCTTCCAGGTAGAAAACCGCTTCGGTCTTCTTGCCGAAGCCAAGCGCATCCTGAAGCCGGGCGGCAAGCTCCTCGTGGTGGACTGGGCCGGCGCGTACGGCGGCATGGGCCCCGCGCCGGAGCGCGTGGTTTCCGAACACGACGCCGAAGCGTTCTTCATAAACGGCGGCTTTCATAAAGTAAAATCATTTCGCGCGGGGCCGCATCATTACGGTATTCTCTTTAATGCACCCTCATGAAATCTCTCACCTCATTCCAAGGCATCGTGCTCATGGTTTTCGGGGTCGCCGCACTCATCGGCCTCTTTGTCTTCGCGTCGTACACCTCGAAAGGCGGCGGAGGGAGCACGGTGGGCACGGTCGTCATCTGGGGTACGCTGCCGCAGAACGACATGAACAATGCGCTCGCAGCCGCGTCGCAAACGAGCCAGACCCTGAAGGGCGTTTCCTATGTGCAGAAAGACGAATCAAGCCTGCCCGCCGACCTCGCCGCCGCCATCGCCACCGGGCACGCGCCCGACCTCGTGCTCGCTTCGCAGGAAGACCTGCTTTCGCTCGCGCCCTTACTCACTCCGGTGCCACTCACGACGCTTTCTGCGCGCTCGTTCACGAGCGCCTTCATTGCGGGCGGAAGCATCTACACCGCGCCCCAGGGCGCCGGCTACTACGGCGTACCGTTCCTCGTCGACCCGCTCTCGCTCTTCTTCAATCGTGCCATCCTCTCGTCTGCCGGCATCGCCAAACCGCCCGCGAGCTGGGAAGCCATTACCGGCCTCGTGCCGCAGGTGGCCACGCTTACGCCCGCGCGCGCGGTGACGCGCAGCTTCATCGCACTCGGCTCCTACGCGAACGTGCACGACGCGCGCGGCATCCTCTCGGCGCTCTTCCTCCAAACCGGCGTGCCGGTAACGACGCCGTCCGCAAGTGGCGCCGTGGTGGCTTCGCTCGGACAAACGGGCGGCACCGGCACGCCGCCCGGCGAAGCGGTGCTCAATTTCTACACGCAGTTCGCCGACCCCTCGAAGGTCTCCTACAACTGGAACGCTTCCTTGCCGGATTCGCAGCAGGCGTTCCTCTCCGGTGACCTTGCGCTCTACCTCGGCTACGCGAGCGAAGCGCGCTACCTTGCCGCCGCGAATCCGAACCTGTCATTCGACATGGCACCCGTGCCGCAGCCCGCCACGGCTACGAACAAGGCCGACTACGGCCTCATTTACGCATTCATGGCGCCGCGCGGTGCCGCGAACGCGAGCGGGGCATACCAGGCCGCCGTGCTCCTCACGAACACGGCCGAAGAGAACGCCGCGGCTGCCGCTACCGGCCTCGCCCCAGCGTCCCTGACCGCGCTCTCGTCGGCACCGACCGACCCCATCCTCGCGACCGCGTACAGCGAGGCGCTCTACAGCGTGGGCTGGCTTTCCCCAGCACCCGCTGCCACCGACCAAGCGTTCTCTAGTATGATTACCAGCGTGACAAGCGGTAGCGCGAACGCGCTCAACGCGCTCTCGGCCACCGCACAGTCGCTTAACGCGCTCCTCCCGCAATGACCAAGTACCTCGCATCGCTCCTTTTCGCACTCACGCTCATTACCGCGGCACCTGCGGCGCTCGCTGCGCCCACTGCTGCGGCGCAGACCACGAACACGACCCAGGGCGTCCAGCTCCTTAATCCGCTTTCGGGCAGCTGCACGGCGGGACAGGACTGTCTCATGCAGTTCCTGAAAAGCGTCCTTGCGCTCGTCACCCGCGTGGGCACCATCGCCATCATCCTGATGCTCGTCTACATCGGCTTCCTCTTTGCAACCACGAGCACGAACCCCAAGAACAAAGAGCTCGCGAAGGAATACCTCCTGTGGACCATCGTCGGCGCGCTCATCATCCTCGGCGCGCAGGCGATCGCGAACGGCATAAGCGCGACGGTGCAGGCGATTTCGGTGGGGCAGTAATATGACTTTCGCTACCTGGGTAAACGGACTCATAAGCGGACTGAACACCATCGTGGTGCCGGTGCTGTTCGCGTTTGCGGCGGGCGCATTCCTTTACGGCATCGCCAAATATTTTATCTTCAACGCGGCCGACCCGAAGGCGCGCGAGCAAGGCCGCAGCTTCGCGCTCTGGGGACTCCTCGGCATGGCGCTCCTCTTTTCCGTGTGGGGGCTCGTATCTGTTTTATTGTCCACACTCGGGCTTCAATAGTTCGCGCTCCGTGCGATACTAGGAACATATGAAAACCCGCCTCGCCTTTCTTATTGCACCTCTCTTGTCCTTACTCATTCCAGCCGTCGCATTCGCGCAGGGTATAAGCGGCGCCGTCACCACCGGCGGCGGCATCCTGAGCGGCAACGGCTGGGCGATCGCCTGGGGCTCGGGTGCAAGCACCTGCTCGGGCACGCTTTGCGCGGTGGGGCAGAACCTCCTGTATCTCATCAACTACGTGGCGGTGCCGCTTCTCTTCGCCATCGCATTCATCGTATTCCTCTATGGCGTCGCGCAGACCTACATCTTCTCGCGCGGCGATACGAAGAAGGTGGAGACGGGCCATCAGCTCATCCTGTGGGGGCTCATCGGCTTCGCGGTCATGATTTCCGTGTGGGGGCTCGTGAATGTGGTGGTAAACACCTTCGGCCTCGGCGGCTACGCCGCGCCCGCTCTGCCAACGTCGTACTAAACCTATGCGACGACTCGTTTTCATCTCTGTTTTTGCGGTTGGAACAGTTCTCGCTCTCTCGCCGTTTTCTCAAGTTGCACACGCACAAATTGTGGTGCCGCAGTGTACTCCAAGTCTCCCGAATAGTGGCTGCGCATCGGACGCAACTTGTCAGAATGGCGCGTGCATCCCGAATAGCTTCTTGAATGCGACTCCCCAAAGCTGCGTTTACAGCTCATGCCCCGCTCCGGAAACGTGTGACCCGTCATCTAAAATGTGCGGGTTTGATTATGTGAGTCGCAGTCCTGGCTGTTTTGCGCCGGTCGATTGTCAGCAGTTTGGGTCAGGGTACGCCTGCGACACTTCAATAGATACCTGCGTCGGAGCTTCCTCGGTTTCTTCCGCGTCTGCGTCAGGCGGAACTGGCACGACGGCAGCTGCCGCAGGCTCCGTCGAGCAGGGCGGCGCATGCACGAGCACGACCCAGTGCGCCGGGAACCTTACGTGCCAGAGCGGCGTCTGCAACATTAACTATTCGTGCACCGCGCCATGCGGGCAGCAGAACGGCGGCGTGCAACCCGGCGGCCAGTGCGCCTACAACTACGACTGCGCCGACCAGGGCTCGACCCTGTACAGCTGCATCAACGGCGCGTGTGCGCCCGACCAAGGCACCGTTTCGCAAGGCAGTGCGTGCACCTCGAACAACGACTGCGCAGGCAACCTCGCTTGCATCGCGGGCATCTGCCAGGTGGACACGACGACCTTGCCCTCTGGCTCGACCGGCGCCACCACCGGCACGACGGGCTCGGGCGCCGGCGGCTTGAACCTGACCTACCTCACGGGCTACAAGACGAGCATTCTGAACCTGGTGAACGGCATTCTCGTCCCGATTCTCATTTCGGTTGCGTTCATCTTCTTCATCTGGAGCGTCTACCTGTACTTCATCAAGGGCGCAGAGGACCCGAAGGCGCACAAGACCGGCCAGCAATACACCATGTATGCCATCGTCGGTTTCGCGATCATCTTCTCCTTGTGGGGTCTCGTGAACCTGGTCGCCGGCACCTTCAATCTCGCGGGCGGTTCGACGGCCG
>JAKAGB010000036.1 GCA_021817705.1 bacterium
AGGAACGCGGCGGCTTCGTGCGCGAGCGCAGTGGCGAGCTTGTCGGCGCGGTGGCTCGTCATGATTTCGTGCGCGTGAACGCGACTACTTCGTCGCCGTAAACGACCGGCACGCGCAGCTCGAGCTCCATGCCGAAGTCGCCCTCGACGCCGACCGAGGAGACGTTCGCGCGCGCCTGCTGCAGGTTCGTTATCTTGCCGCGAGCAATCTCCTCGCCGGCACGGACGAGCTTGACCTGCGCACCGAGCGCGAGCGTTCCCGTGACGAAGCGCGCACCGAGCACTTGCTTCTTTGCGGAAGAGGAGAATGGTTTGAGGACTTTCGCGCGGCCGAGTTCTTCGTCGCGCTCCACGACGGGTGCGCGCAGAGCGAGCAGTTCGGCAACCTTCTCGGCGAGCTCGTAGATGATGGTGAAAGACTCGATCGGCACGCCGTCGCGAAGCGCGGTGTCGCGCGCTATCGCATCGATGTTCGTGTTGAACGCGACGATGCTGCCGCCTGCCGCGTGCGCGATCTTCTCGTCGCCCTCGGAAACCGCGCCGACGCCCGTGGCGAGCACGCGTATCTTTGCGTTCTCGTGGGTGATTTTTGCAAGCTCGTGGAGGATGGCGTCCACCGAGCCCTGCACGTCCGCTTTTATGACGAGCGGGAGCTCGGCGACGCCCGCTTCGGCCGCGACGGCAGCCGCGGGCGCGGCCTTCTCCGCTGCCTGCTCTTTTGCGAGCGCTTCCGCTTCCTTCTTGCTCGCGGCGATGGTGAACGGCGTCCCGGCCGCGGGAAGCGCCGAAAAGCCCGATACGCGCGCGGGCGCGGAGGGCTTTGCCTCGGGCACCCGTGCGCCGCGGAAGTCCTCTATGAATCGCACCGGTGCGAATGCGCCTCCTGCCACCACGAACGTGCCCGTGCGGAGCGTGCCGTCCTTCACGATGAGCGTGGCAGACGCGCCGCGTTTCGGGTCTTGTGACGACTCGAGCACGAAGCCCTGTGCGGACGCGTCCGCGTCGGCCATGGGCTCTGCGAGGTCGGTCGCAAGCAGCACCAAATCCAAAAGTTCGGGTACGCCCTCGCCAGTCTTCGAAGAAACCGGCGCGTAGGCGATATCGCCGCCCAAACCCTCCAGGTAGATGCCGTGCTCAAGGAGCGAGGTCTTCGCGCGGTCCACGTCGGCGTTGTTCTTGTCTATCTTCGTAATCGCCACGAGGAAGGGGATGCCACTTCCGGTGATGGCGTCGAGCGCATCCTGCGTTTGCGGCATGAAGCCTTCGTCGGCCGCAACCACGAGTATCGCAATATCCGCGCTCGCTGCGCCGCGCGCGCGGGTGGTCTTGAAGGCCTCGTGCCCGGGCGTGTCGAGGAAGGTGATGGCGCGGCCGTTGTGCTCGGCCACATAGGCCGAGACATGCTGGGTGATGCCACCGGCTTCACCCGCCGTCACGTTCGTCTTCCGGATGTAGTCCAGGAGCGAAGACTTGCCGTGGTCTATGTGACCCATCACCGCGATGATGGGCGGTCGTGCTGCGCGCGCCATAGTGCATTGACACTACCACGAATCACCGCATGAGTAAAAAGCCGTCGTAGCGTAAGAATTCGCGGTAGAATATCCGAATGTTTCGGAAAAAGCGCATATTTCTCGACTTTGCCGCCGGCGCGCTGCCGAATCCTTCTTCGCCGCACGCGGAAGGCAGGGAAGCGAAGCGGGTGCTCGAAGACGCGCGCACGCGCGTGGCGCGCACGCTCGAAGTGCAGGTAGACGACGTGGTGTTTACGAGCGGTGCAACCGAAGCGAACGCGCTCGTGATACTCGGACTCGCGAAGCCCGGCGCCCATTTCCTGTACCTGCCTTCGGCGCATGCCTCGGTGGTGGAAAATATGAAGCTCGCGGCGGAGCGGTTCGGTGTGGTAGCCGAGCCCTTGCCGGTAAAAGACGTCCGCGTAGATATCTGCACGCTCGAAACGATGATCCGCGGGGAGACCGCACTCATCTCTATGGATGCCGTGTGTGGTGAGACGGGGGTCGTGTGGAATACGCGCGAGGTAAAAGCGTGCCTCGAGAAGGCGCGCGCCGGCCAGGCCGGCGCGCGTGCGCTCCTTCATGTCGACGCGAGCCAGGCCGTATGTACCGAAAAATTGCAGCGCGCGCACTTCGGCGCCGACCTCATGACCTTTGACGGCGGGAAGCTCGGGGTGCGCGGCGTGGGTGCCCTCATTGCGCATCGCACGATTCCGCTTGCGCCTCTCTACGAGGGCGGCGGTCAGGAGCGCGAACTCCGGAGCGGCACCGAGAATGTAGAAGCCATCGCGCATTTCTCCGTGCGCCTCATGCATGCCGCAGAAGAGCGCGATGCATTCCGCGCAGCTGCGGAGCAGCTGCGCGGCAACCTCCTCGCGCGCCTCGCGCGTATTCCCAGCATCCATATAAATGAAGGCCGCACGCAGGCGCCGCACATCCTGAATCTTTCGATTCCTGGTAGAGACACGGATTATGTCGTTGCGCTCCTCGACGAGAGTGGCATCGCAGCTTCTACCAAAAGCGCATGCGAGGCCGACTCCGCGGAGGGCTCACGCGCCGTGCTCGCACTCACCGGCGACCCCGAGCGGGCGAAGGCCACGCTGCGCATCTCTTTTGGTCCCGCCACGCATGCGCGCGAGCTCGTCCGCTTTGCGGACGAGCTCGCGCGCATCCTGGCTTCCGGCCTCGCGTAGCGCGGCCGGCAAGGCCGGCCGCGTCCTCCCGAGGAATTTGCAGAACTTGACGCGCGTAGTACAATACAAGCATGAATATCGAGGAACTCTCTAAATCCCAGCTCCTCCTCCTCACGATTTTGGTCAACTTCGTGACGGCGGTCGCGACCGGCATCATCACGGTGTCGCTCTTGGACGTGTCTCCGCCCTTCGTCACCCAGACCGTGAACCGGGTCGTCGAGCACACCATCCAGACCGTTACCCAGGCGGCGCCAGCCGCGGTCGTCGCCGCGACGCCTGCGCCGTCTACGCAAGACCTCGTCACTGCCGCCATCGCCGCGGATGCCTCGCGCGTCGTCGCTATCTATAGCGGCGTCACGGGCACCTCGACGCCGGTCATTGCGGTGGGTACCTTCCTGCCGAAGGCGGGCGCCGCGGTAACGGCCGCGCAGGAAGCGCTGCCGAAGCAGGTGCTGGTCGAATTCGCCGATGGCAGCTTCGCGCCGGCTTCGCTTTCGAAAGCGGGGAACGGCTACATGATTTACGGCTTCGCCGACGGCGCGACGCTGCCGAAGGTGACCGCGCCGACGCTCCTCGAGACGAGCACCTTGAAGCTCGGACAAACCGCGCTAGCGATTTCTGCCGACGGCGCCGCTTCTACCGGCATCGTCTCTCAGGTCACGAAGGATGGCGTGCGCACCACCTTGCCGGCGGTCGGTGCAGGCAGCGCGGCGGTTGACCTTTCGGGCAACCTCATCGGCATCGCCGCGGGCGGTACGCCCGGGCTCCTGTTGCCGGCGAGCGGCATAACCGCGCTCCTCACGGCGACAACCTCCGCGGCAACGACCACGCCCGCAAAATAACGCGCGCCTCTCGATGCCACCACCTTTCAACAACTTCACGACTCGCGCCAAAGAAGCCCTGAAGCGGGCGCACGAGCTCGCCATCGAGCGCGGGCAGAACCACGTGTCTTCGCTTCACTTGCTTGCGGCCCTCGTGCTCCAGGAAGAGTCGCTCGTGTTCTCGATGCTCGACCGCATGGAGGTCGACCCCATACACCTGGCCGACTCCGTACTCGAGCTCCTCGAGACGCCAGAGAACGCATCGGTTATCTCGCCGTCGTACCAGATATACCTGACGCAGGACCTCGCGAAGGCGCTCGAGGAATCGGGCAAGATAGCCGCGCGCATGAACGACGCCTTCGTCGGCACCGAGCATCTGTTCATATCGCTCGTCGAGAATCCGGGGCCGGCGGCAGAAATCTTTTCGCGCTTCCGCATCAGTCGCGATACCGCGCTCGCGGTACTCAAAGAGCTGAAGAACGCCAAGGAAGGCGAGGGCGAAACGCCGCGCCGTTTTCGCGCGCTCGCGAAATACGCGCGCAATCTCACGAAGCTCGCGCAGGAGAACAAGCTCGACCCCGTAGTCGGGCGCGACCAGGAGATTCATCGCGTCATCCAGATCCTTGCGCGCCGCACGAAGAACAATCCCGTCTTGATTGGCGAGCCGGGCACCGGGAAGACCGCCATCGCCGAAGGTCTCGCTGCGCGCATGGCCACGGGCGACGTTCCGGAGTCGCTGAAAGACAAGGAGCTGCTTTCCTTGGACCTCGGGCTCCTTATCGCCGGCACCAAGTATCGCGGCGAGTTCGAAGAGCGTCTTAAAAACGTGATGAAAGAGATGGAACGCGCGCAAGGGAAGGTCATCCTCTTCGTCGACGAGCTCCACACCATCGTGGGTGCGGGCGGCGCGGAGGGCTCTTTGGACGCGAGCAATATGCTGAAGCCGGCGCTCTCGCGCGGCGAGCTGCGCATGATAGGCGCCACGACGATAAAGGAATATCAGAAATACATCGAGAAGGATGCGGCCTTGACGCGCCGATTCCAGCCGGTGTATGTGGAGGAACCTTCGGTAGAAGACGGCATCGCCATTTTGCGCGGCCTGCGCGACAAATACGAGCTGTTCCATGGCGTGCGCATCACCGACCCGGCGCTCGTGGCGGCCGTAGAGCTCTCGTCGCGCTACATCAGCGACCGCTTCCTGCCGGACAAAGCCATCGACCTCGTCGACGAAGCGGCGTCAGGCTTGCGCATCGCGCTCGAGAACAAGCCGCCCGAGCTCGAAGACACTGACCGCAAGATTCGCCGGCTCGAGATCGAGAAGCAGGCCTTGCAGAAGGACCTGGAAACCGATGCCGCCAAAGAGATTCAGGTGCGCTTGAAGACGATCGATGCCGAAATCGCGGATCTGCGCGAGAAGACCGGCGAACTCGAACTCAAATGGAAGAACGAGAAGGAGACCTTGGACGACATCCGCGCAGCCAAAGCCGAGCTCGAGAAGCTCACGCAGCAGGCCGACGCCGCCGAAGCGGCCGCCGACCTCGGTACGGTCGCAGAAATCCGCTACGGCAAGATTCCGCACCTGCAGAAGGAGCTCGAGACGAAGCTGAAGCGCCTGAAGACGCTCCAAAAATCGCGCCGCATTTTGAACGAAGAGGTCACCGAACAAGACATTGCGGCGGTCGTGGCGCGCTGGACGGGCATCCCCGTTTCGAAGATGCTCGAAGAAGAAGCGGCGAAGCTCGCGCGCATGGAAGACGCGCTCAAGGCCGGCATCAAGGGGCAGGACGCGGCCGTCGGGAAGGTGGCCGACGCGGTGAAGCGTTCGCGCGTGGGCATTAGCGACCCGAACCGCCCCATCGGTTCATTCCTGTTCCTTGGTCCTACCGGCGTGGGCAAAACGGAACTCAGTAAGAAGCTCGCGGAGTTCATGTTCAACGACCCGGAGGCCTTGGTGCGCGTCGACATGAGCGAATTCATGGAGAAGCACTCGGTGGCCAAACTCATCGGCGCGCCGCCCGGCTATGTTGGGCACGAAGAAGCGGGCACCTTGACCGAGCGCATCCGGCACCGCCCGTATGCGGTCATCCTTTTCGACGAAATCGAGAAGGCGCATCCGGAAGTCTTTAATATCCTGCTCCAGGTGCTCGACTCGGGGCACCTGACCGACAGCAAGGGTCGAAAGGTCAACTTCAAGAACACCATCGTAATCTTGACGAGCAACATCGGCGGGGAATACGTCGACCGTCTCGCATCGATCGGATTCGGTAGCGCCGATGCGACCGACGCCTCCCGCTACGAGGAGACCAAAGAGAAGGTGATGGGCGCGCTGCGCGAGCACTTCCGCCCGGAGTTCCTCAATCGCCTCGACGACATCATCGTATTCGATGTGCTCTCGAAAGAGGCGCTCGCGGAAATCGTGGAGCGGCAGGTGGCAGAGGTGGTCGCGCGGCTCGCAGGGAAGCGCATCGCGCTCGTGGTCTCGCCCGAAGTGCGCGCGTGGCTCGCCGAGAAGGGCTACAACCCGCAGTATGGTGCGCGCCCCTTGCGCCGCGCCATCCAAGACAAGATTCTGACCCCGCTTGCGAGCCTCATGGTCTCGCAGGGCGTCCTCGAAGGCGGCATGGTGACGGTGTCCCTCAAGAATGGAGAGCCGCACTTCGACGTGAAGAAGCGCGCGCCGAGGACGGCGCGCGCCGCAGCCGTCGCAGCCTAGAACCCTCCCAATCCGCGTCTTTTGCAGTCCTTGAACATTCCGCTTAACAGCTTGAAACGGTTATCCACTGCGTAGAACGAGGAACGCACGCAACCGTGCTAGCGTCTACGTATGACTATGTTTATGCGGAAAACGTTTGGCTATGTGCTGCTGCTTGTGATTGTCGCCATTGTTTCCTTTGCGCTCGGGTTTTCTGTGAAGAATCCGGCAGGGCAAACGGCCACCGTGGTTCGTGCACAGACCGGGTGGTATATACCGGTGCAACCTGCTACCGGCGGGAATACAATCACTGCTCAAACAGGCTGGGTAATACCGGTTCAACAAGCGGGTAGCGGTGCTACGGTTAGAGCGAATACTGGCTGGGTGATTCCTGTCCAGTCGAGTGGCGGCGGTGGCTCCGATACCAACAGTGCTGGAGGTTCCGGTTACGATAATACTTCTTCCGGGAATACTTCGGGCGGTGGAAGTGGTGGCAGCAATCCCAAGGGCTGCGACAACCTCGTCTGTAAATTAATAGATTGGTTTTAGCAGGTAAGCGCAAGGTGTACCGCAGATTCGCGGAGCAGTGGCGAAGCGGATTTCTTGTCAAAATCAAATCTATCTGCTATCCTCGTCCCTATGTCCCAAGACCGCCTCATAAAACTCAAGTCCACTAAGTCCGGCCACATCATGTGGACGCGCAAGAACAAAAAGAAGGTGGAACGCAAGATCGAACTCCAGAAGTTCGACC
>JAKAGB010000037.1 GCA_021817705.1 bacterium
TGGCTCCTCTGGACGAAGACCGAGCTCGGGAAGAGCGAACGCATTCTTCTTACCGCAGCGCTCATCGGCTACGCGGTGCACAACCTCTTCGTCTTCGACAATCTCTACGCGTATGTCTATTTCTTCGCGTTCCTCGCCATGGTCGATAGTCAGGTGGCGCGGCCGTGCGAGAAGTTCGATGCCGCGCCCGAGGTGTCCGACGCCGACGGGCTCGCCTACGTGCTCCCAATCGCCGCCGCGCTCCTTCTCGCGACGATCTGGTTCGTGAACGTGCGCAGCATGAACACCGCAAGCGAGCTCATCACCGCCATCTCGCCGAGCGACCCGGCCACGCAGCTCGCTGCGTTCGAGAGTCTCACTAAGCAGTCGGGCTACCCGGGCATGCAGGAAGTGCGCGAACAGCTCGTCTCTTTTGCCGCGAACCTTGCCGCTACCCAGGGCACGGCGAACGCATCGACCACGGCGGCTGCGGTGTTGCTTGCGGTTTCCGAGATGGGGAAGCAGGTGGCTGCGTACCCCGAGGATGCGCGCGAACGGCTCGAGCTCGCGAGCGCGTACCGCGCCGCGGGCGATTCGAAGGACGCGCTCGCGCAGGTCTCCGCGGCGCTCGCGCTTTCGCCGAAGAAAGAAGCCATCTGGATAGAAGCGGGCGCAACCGAATGGGACCTGCACGACTTCGCTGCCGCCCGCACCGACTTTGATACCGCCTACGCGCTCGGGCCGGAATTCACGGCCCTCGCTTCCTATGCGGCGGCAGGCGAATATGCCGCGGGCGATGCGAAGGCCGGCGACGCGACGCTCATGAAGGCGTTCGGCACCACGACCGTCGACAGCGACATCTTGGCGGCGGGCTACTTCTACGGGCAGGACTGGAGCCGGCTCATCGCGCTTGCGCGGCTCCGCGCGACAGCGCCGGGAGTTTCGGCGCAGGACCTCTTCAATGCGGCGTCGGCCTTCTACGCGGCGCACGACGGTGCCGACGCGATAGCGACCTTACAGAAAGCCGCGGTGCTCGAACCGGCAGCGGCGCAAGAAGTGCAGGCCGCAATCGCGCAGATTCGGGCAGGGAAGTGACATGCAGGCGCGAGAAAACGTCACTCTCGCGCCGTATACGACCTTCCGCGTCGGTGGCTCGGCGCGGTTTTTTGTTGAGACGCATTCGGTACGCGAGCTCGCGGGCGCCGCCGCGTTCGCACGCGCGCAGCACGTGCCCTTGCGGGTACTCGGCAAGGGAAGCAACCTCCTCGTGCCGGACGAAGGTATAGACGCGGTCGTCGTGCGTCTCGCGACGCATCGCATCCGGTTCGAGTCAGCCTCGGGCGACACGCTCCTCATTGCCGATGCGGGCGCGCGATTCGATGACGTGGTAGATGCCGCAGCGCGTGAAGGGTTGTGGGGCGTCGAGAATCTTGCGGGCATCCCGGGCACCGTGGGCGGCGCGGCCGTGCAGAACATCGGTGCATACGGCACTGCGCTCGAGGACGTGTTCGCCTATGCCGACACATACGACCCGCACAGCGGAAAGCGCGGCCGCGTGGTCGCGCATGATGCGCAGCTCGGCTACCGTACGAGCTGCTTCAAGCGCGCGCCCGGTCTCGTGATTACGCGCGTCGCGCTGCGGCTCACGTCGCGGGGCTGCGCCCAAACCGCGTATGCCGATCTCGCGCACGCACGTGAATCCGGCATTCCGCTCGACTCGCCACGGGCGGTCGCGCGCGCCGTGCGCGCCATCCGGGCGGGGAAGTTCCCCGACCTTTCGCGCGAGGGTACCGCCGGCTCGTTCTGGAAGAATCCGGTTTTGCCGCGCGCACAGGCACGCGAGCTGTCGGAGCGTTTTCCGGAACTGCCGTGCTACCCGCAGGGCACGAGCCTGAAGGTATCGCTCGGCTGGCTCCTCGACCACGCGCTCGGGCAGAAGGGGCATAGAGAAGACGGCGTGCGGCTTTACGAGAACCAGGCGCTCGTGGTCGTCGCGACGCCCGGCACGAGCGCGCGGCGCATCGACGCATTCGCACGCACCATAGAAGCGCGCGTACAGGAAGCGCTCGGCATAACGCTCGAACGGGAAGTGGAACGGTTCGGTGCGTAAGTCGCGCGAAAAGTTTTTGTGAAAATTTTTTTGCGCGTCGCAGCGGACTTATCCACACATGAATATTTTTTCGCACACAAAATATTTTTTGCGCGCGATAATCAAGCATAGGAACGTTCGCGATTGATTTTTCAGACGCGAACGGGTCGACCTAATAGAATCAAATACTACCAATCGCACCAACCACCATGGCAAAGAAGCGCAAGGCTGCGAAGAAGACGGCCAAGAAGGCGAAGAAGGCGAAGAAGCGCCGCTAGCCTCTCGCAAAAGCGCCCCTCTTGGGGCGCTTTTGCTTTTCTTCCCACACTCTCGTTTGCGTGCTACAGTGTGGCGCGATGGCGGGCTTTCTCTCTCGTTTCTTCTCAAAGAACCAGTCCGCGGCCTTCCTCCGGGCCGCGGCGCCTTTCGTGGCGGCCGTGAATGCGCTCGAGGCAGAACTCGAGTCGCTTTCGCAAGACGCGCTCCGCGCGAAGGCAGCGGAAATACGCGCACGCTCGGCCGAGGGCGTTGCGGAAGCCGATGCTCCCTTGGTGTTCGCTCTCGTGCGCGAGGCGGCGCGTCGCACCCTGTCACAGCGCCACTTCGACGTGCAGCTCATGGGCGGCCTTGCGCTTGCGCGCGGCAAGATTGCCGAGATGCGCACCGGCGAAGGCAAGACGCTCGTGGCGACCCTGCCGGCGACCCTCTTCGCGCTCACGGGCAAAGGCGTGCATATCGTTACCGTGAACGACTACCTCGCGCGCCGCGACGGCGCGTGGATGGGGCAGGTGTATGGCTACCTCGGCCTCTCGGTCGGCGTCGTCACCTCGACCGGTTCCTATATATATGACGCATCGCACGTGGCCTCGGGCGAAGACCAGGAGCGCGACGCGGAGGGTTCCTTCCGCGTGTTCTACGATTACCTCCGCCCGGCCACGAAGAAAGAGGCGTACGGCGCCGACCTCACCTATGCGACCAACAACGAGCTCGGCTTCGACTACCTGCGCGACAACACCGCGTACGACGCGAGCCAGCTCACCCAGCGCAGCTACGCGCACGCCATCGTCGACGAGATAGACTCTATCCTCATCGACGAAGCCCGCACGCCGCTCATCATCAGCGGTCCCGCGGGCGACTCGGGCAAGCTCTACGAACAGTTCGCGCGCATCGTGGATTCCTTCGAGCCCGAAACCGACTACACGGTCGACGAGAAGCAGAAGGCCATCCGCATCACGGACGCCGGCATGCACAAAGCTGAGCGCGCGCTCGGTATGGAAAACCTCTACACCGAAGGCGGCGTGAAGTATGCGCACCACCTCGAGACCGCCGTGCGCGCGAAGGCGCTTTTCCATAAAGACAAAGAGTACGTCGTGAAGAACGGCGAGATTCTCATCGTCGACGAGTTTACCGGTCGCATCATGCCGGGCCGGCGTTGGAGCGAAGGGCTCCACCAGGCGGTCGAAGCGAAGGAGCGCGTCGCCGTAAATGCCGAGACGCGCACGTTCGCCTCGGTCACCTTCCAGAATTTCTTCCGCATGTACACCAGGGTGGCGGGCATGACCGGTACCGCGCTCTCCTCCGAGGAAGAGTTCTTCACCGTGTACGGGCTCGAGGTGGTGGTGGTGCCGACCCACAAGCCTATCGCGCGTAAGGACCACGATGACCTCATCTTCCAGACGGCGGCGGGGAAGTACCGCGCGCTCGCGCGCCGCGTGAAGGAGCTTCACGAGCGCGGCCAGCCGGTACTCATCGGTACGGTTTCCGTCGAAGACAACGAAGTGGTGGGGCACTACCTTGAGGACGCCGGCATCCCGCACGAGTTGCTGAACGCTAAGAACCACGAGCGCGAAGGCGAGATCATCGCCGAAGCGGGCAAGGAAGGGCGCGTGACCTTGGCCACGAACCTCGCCGGCCGCGGCGTCGACATCAAGCTCGGCGGCGCGCTCGCGAGCGCGGAGGAACGAGCGACCGTGCTCGAGAAAGGCGGACTCGCCGTCATCGGCACCGAGCGCCACGATGCGCGCCGCATCGACGACCAGCTGCGCGGACGCTCCGGCCGCCAGGGCGACCCGGGCGACACGCAGTTCTTCGTATCCTTGGAAGACAAGCTCATGCGCGTGTTCGCGAGTAATACGCTCAAGAACGTGATGGGTCGCTTCGGCATCCCGGAAGACGAGCCTATCGAGAGCCCGATGATAACCAAGTCCTTGGAGACGGCGCAGGGGCGCATCGAAGGATTCAACTTCGACGCGCGCAAGCAGGTCTTGGCGTACGACGACGTCATGAACACGCAGCGCCTCGCCATCTACGGCCGTCGCCGCGCCATTTTGCTCGGCGCCGACGACGAGGTTGAAGCGCTCGCACGAGAGCTGCTTGCGGACTATCCCGCTGCGCTTACCGCATACGACGACCGCAAGGCCGCGCTCGGCGACGCCTTCATCTCAACGCTCCGCCGCCTCATGCTTTCTATAATCGACGCGTTCTGGCTCGAGCATCTCGATACCATGGAGTACATGCGCCGCTCGGTCTCCTTGCGCGCCTATGGCCAGCGCGACCCCTTGATCGAGTACCGCAAGGAAGGTCTCGCGCGCTTCCGTCAGCTCGAGAACGATATCAGAGCCGCGCTCGCGGAGCATCTGCCGCGCATGCAGAGCGCGGATGAAGCGCGCATCCGCGCAGAAGAAGAGAAGACGCGCGCGGCAATGCAAACGTTAGGTACGGATGATTCCGGCGGTCCCGCGCAAATCGTAAAGGCAAGCGCGCCGGGTCGTAACGACCTCGTCACCATCCGCCGCGGCGAAGAGGTGCAGACGCTCAAATACAAGAAAGCCGAACCCCTCCTCGCGGAAGGCTGGGTGCTAACCGAGTAAGTATGGCATTCGTCGACGAAGTAACCATTCATGCCGAGGCGGGCAAGGGCGGCGACGGTGTCGTCCGCTGGCTGCACGCGTACGGCAAAGAGAAAGGCGGTCCTGCCGGCGGCGACGGCGGCAAGGGCGGCGATGTAATCATCGAAGCGGTGCGCGACCTCGCGGCGCTCGCGCAGTACCGGTTCGAGAAGCGGTTCCGTGCGGAACCCGGCGCCGCCGGTGAGAACGACATGCGCACGGGCAAGGACGGCGCCGACGCGGTGCTCAAGGTGCCGGTGGGTACGCTCGCGCGCATCATGGGAACCGGCGTCGAACACGAGCTCCTTCGCGAGGGCGAGCAGGTCATCATCTTTTCGGGTGGCCGGGGCGGCAAGGGCAATGCACGCTTCAAGAGCTCCACGCATCAGAATCCGTTCGAGCAGACGAATGGCGCTCCGGGCGAGGGTGGGGATATCCGCTTCTCGTTGAAGCTCATAGCAGACGCGGGGCTCGTGGGGCTCCCGAGCGCGGGGAAGTCCTCGCTCTTGAACGCGCTTACCCGCGCCAAGTCGAAAGTCGGCGCATACCCGTTCACGACGCTCGAGCCGCATCTCGGTGATTTCTATGGACACATCCTTGCCGACATCCCTGGACTCATCGAAGGAGCCTCAGTCGGTCGCGGGCTCGGCACCAAATTCCTTAAGCACATAGAACGTACGGGATTACTGCTACATCTCGTCTCGGCAGAACGAGAAGACCCCGTCGAGGCGTATAGGGAAGTGCGGAACGAGCTAGAGGCATTCGGCCACGAGCTCGCCCAAAAGAGCGAAGTGCTCGTCCTCACCAAAACCGACCTCGTCTCGCCCGAGGAACAGGAAACTCGGCTGAAAGCCCTCAAGGCGGGTACGGGCAGGGAAGTGCTTTCCGTGAGCGTCGAGGACCCGGAGGCGCTGAAGCGGTTCTCGGACGCGCTCAGTACGCTGCTAAAAGCAGGGGCAAAAACGTAGCTCCGCACCCCCAATCTCGGTGGACGGTTTTCTGTTTGCTGTGTACTCTGGGTGCACATGAGCGCCTATAAGCCCACCATCGGCCTCGAGGTTCACGCAGAGCTGAAGACGCAGACCAAGATGTTCTGCGACTCGAAGAACGACCCGGACGAAGCGCGTCCGAACGTGAATGTCTGCCCGGTCTGTCTCGCGCACCCCGGCACCTTGCCGGTCATAAACCGCGAAGCGGTCCACCACATTCTGCGTGTTGGCACGGCCGTGGGCGGTACCATTGCCGATTTCACTGAGTTCGATCGGAAGAGTTATTTTTATCCCGACATCCCGAAGGGCTATCAGATCAGCCAGTACGAGCATCCGCTCATTTCCGGCGGCATGCTCGCGGGTGTCGAGATCACGCGCGTGCACCTCGAGGAAGACACGGCGCGCTCCTCGCACGAAGGCGGCAAGAGCGTCGTCGATTTCAATCGTGCCGGGGAGAT
>JAKAGB010000004.1 GCA_021817705.1 bacterium
CTGGGTGCGCGGCGTGAATTCTTCTGCCAGCATGCGCACGCTGCTTTTGCGCGGGCTTATCTCTGGCAGCGAAGACCCGCGAGACAAACGCCGCATCCGCTACACGCTCACCACGGGAGCCCTCGCGCATCTCGGGCTTTCTAGCCTTACGGAACTCCCGCGCCACGAAGAACTCGCGCGGGGCGCACAAGAAGCGATAAAGGAAAGCGCGGCCACCGCTGCGGCGGCCGCGGAACCGTCCGCAGCATGACATCCTATGACCACCCCTGAACCAGACCTGAAACTGCTCGCCTCCCGCCACCGCTTCATGCGCGAGGCGGGTTTCGGGCTGCTCCTTGCCTCCTGTGTGCTCGGCGTTTTCCTCCTCTTGCCGAGCCGCGCTCCGGCCCAGCCGGCGGCAGTGGCCGTCGCCGCCGCGAGCACGACGCCGGACGCATTCGCTAACGTGCCCGTGGGCGCGAATGCTGCGGTGGTATACGACCTCACGACCGGCAAAGAGCTTTTTGCGAAGAATGCCGATGCGCAGCTACCCTTGGCATCACTCACGAAGCTACTCACCATGTATGCCGCGTTCTCTGAACTCTCGGCTGAGACGCCCATCACGGTCGACGCCACCGACACGCAGGTCGATGCGCCGCACGCGTTCCAGGCTGGCGACACGCTCCCGCTCGCCGATATCGCTCGCGTCACGCTCACCGGCTCTCTGAACGACGGCGCAGCTGCCATCGCACGCACTACGGCCGCGCGCGAAGGCCTCTCCATCCACGACATGCTCGCGAATGTCGCAAGCTCGCTCGGCCTTGCCGAGACGTACGCCGTGAATGGCAACGGCCTCGATGTGTCTACTGCGCTCTCAGGCGGCTACGGCTCCGCGCACGACATCGCCGTCCTCGCGGGTGCACTTGCAGCGAAGGCGCCGGAGGTCGCGATCGCTACCACCGGCGCCACGGCGACCGCGACCACGGAAGCCGGGCGCAGCATAACCGCGAAGAACACCGACCCGTTCGTCGGCACGATTCCTGGCCTCCTTCTTTCGAAGACCGGCTACACCGATCTCGCGGGCGGCAACCTCGCCCTCGTGTTCGATGTGGGTCTCGGGCACCCCGTTGCTGTCGTCGTACTCGGCTCCACGGAAGAGGCACGCTTCACGGATGCCGAGGCTCTCGTCGCGGCCACCTTCGCGCACTTCGCCGGCGTCGCACACCTTTAAACCATGCCGTCCCTCGCCCTCCTCAAGATTTTCATTCCCGCCATCGCGTCATTCGCGCTCGGCATCATCGGCGCACCTGCGCTCACCGATTTCCTCTACGCGCACAAGACCTGGAAGAAACAGACCGGCAAGACCGCCCTCGACGGACAACCGGCGGTCGAGTTCGAGAAGCTGCGCGCGACCGTGCACGCCGGCACCGAGACACACACGCCGCGCATGGGCGGCATCCTCATATGGGGCACCGTCGCATTCGTCACCTTGGGACTCTGGGCGCTCGCGCAGCTCTCGGGCACACCCGTCTTGGAGAAGCTCAACTTCCTCACTCGCGACCAAACCTGGATTCCGTTCGTCACGCTCATTGGCGGCGCATTGGTCGGCCTCGCAAACGACCTGCTTGACATCCGCGCGGAAGGGGAGAAGGGCATACGGCTCCGCACGCGCATCCTGTTCGTCGCCCTCGTGGGCTTAGGCATCGGCTGGTGGTTCTACGCGAAGCTCGGCATGGTGGCTATCGGTATCCCGGGCGACGGCACGTTCTTCGTGGGGCCCTTCATCATTCCCATCTTTATGCTCGTCATGATTGCGCTCTACGCGGGCGGCGTCATCGACGGCATCGACGGACTTTCGGGCGGCGTGTTCGCGAGCATCTTCATGGCCTATGCCGGCGTCGCGTATTTTCAAGACCAGCTGAACCTTGCCGCGTTCTCCGCAACCATCGTGGGCGCGACGCTCGCATTCCTCTGGTTCAACATCCCGCCCGCGCGCTTTTGGATGACCGAAACCGGCACTATGGGCCTCACTATGACGATTGCGGTGATAGCATTCATGACCGACACGCCGGGCGGCGGCTATGGCATCGCGGCCTTGCCCGTCATCGCGTTCCTTCTCGTCGCGACCGTACTCTCGAACGTTCTCCAGGTGCTCTCTAAGAAGTTCCGTGGCAAGAAGCTCCTGCGCATCGCGCCCTTGCACCACCACTTCGAAGCTATCGGCTGGCCACCCTACAAGGTGACCATGCGTTACTGGATTATCGCGGTCGTCTGCGCCGTGCTCGGCATGTCGATCGCGCTTTTGAAAGGCTGATGACTGGCTTCGTCTCCGGCGACCGCGTATTCTTTGGGCTTACGCTTTCGCTTGCGCTTCTTGGGTTTGCGATTTTCTCCTCGGCCTCCTTGGGTCTCCTCGCGCGCGGCGGTTCCGTTTCGCACGACATCCTCTTGCAGGCCGGCCTCGGCCTCGGGCTCGGATTCGTCGCACTCTTCGCCGTGCGCCTAACGCCGCTCGTCTTAATAAAGCGCTGGTCGCCGTACCTCTACGGGCTCACGCTCCTCCTCACCGCGCTCGTCTTCGTGCCGGGCGTGGGACTCCATGCGCTCGGCGCAACACGCTGGATAAATCTCGGCTTCACCACCTTCCAGCCGGCAGAGGTGCTCAAAATCGGCCTGGTCCTCTGCCTCGCCTGGTGGCTCGCGCCACGCGCACGTCAGCTCTCCGACTACAAGAAAGGCCTGCTGCCGCTCCTCCTCATTCTGGCGCCTGCGGCCGGTCTCTTGGTCATGCAGCCGAATAACTCGACCGCGATGATGGTCATCATCACGGGCGGCATCATGTATTTTGCAGCGGGCGCGCCGTGGCGTGACTTCGGCATCCTGGTGGGGCTCGCGGTTCTGGCGCTCATCATCGCGGCATTTGCGCGACCGTACGTTCTGCAGCGCATCGAAACATTCATCCACCCGGGCGCAAACTCGCTCTCGACCGGTTACCAGATTCAGCAATCCTTAATCGCGGTAGGGAGCGGGGGACTCCTCGGCCGCGGCTTCGGCCAGAGCGTCGAGAAGTTCAACTATCTGCCGGAGCCCGACGGCGACTCTATCTTCGCCGTGTACGCCGAGGAAACCGGCTTCGTGGGCGCGGCACTCTTGCTCGCGCTCTTTGTCGCGCTTGCGGCACGCGGCATCGTCATCGCCGGCAACTCGCGTGACCTCTATGGCGGATTAGTCGCGCTCGGCCTCTCGTTCCTCATCATTCTGCAGACGTTCATAAATATGTGCGCGATGCTCGGCATCATTCCGCTCACCGGCCAGCCACTACCGTTCGTATCGCATGGTGGCACCGCGCTCGCCGCGGTGCTCCTTATGTGCGGACTTATCTTGAATGTAGCGTCCCATCGCAAAGCGTAAATAAAAAACGGCGGGACGAAATCCCGCCGTTTGTTTCAGCACTTGGTCACCGTGTCTTTCGCGTGCCACAGCCCGTACAGAACCGGCACATCGACCGCGTAGTCGGTGCATACCCTCGTCTGACGATAGGAACGCAGCGGGTACAGGCGCGTGTGATCATTCGCGTAGATGTCCGACCACAGGACTGCGACAAGCGCAGCACAGCAGAATGCAGCAACGTACTTCATTTCGGTTCTCCCGTCTACTTTCTGCGAAAGTTCATCTTCGGGCTCAACTGAACCGCGACATAGGCGAAGCCCGCTGCGGCGACCCCGATAAGACCGAGCATAACAAGCGCCCAGACAGCGTGTGCGGACATAGGAGCCTCCTTTGTTTGTCCGTGTATAACCTAGCATACTGAACTGCTTGTGTCAAGACCCCCGCGGCTTCGCCGCGCGGGGCGTATTTCCTGTATTTCAAGCTGTAAGCTGCCAGCTGTACGCTGTATACTATTGCCATGAAAATCGCATTCACCGGCGGGGGCACCGGCGGGCATTTTTACCCGCTCATCGCTATCGCAGAGGCCGTTCAAGATCTTGCTCGCGAGGAGCGGCTCATAATGCCGCAGCTCTATTTCTTGGCGCCGGCGCCATTCGACGAAAAAGCACTGTTCGAGAACCAGATTACCTTTATCAAGATTCCCGCAGGAAAGCTACGCCGTTACGCCTCCGCCGCAAACCTCACGAGCTGGCTCGCAACGCTCATGGGCACCCTGAAGGCTCTTTCTTTGCTGCTGCGCATCTATCCGGACGTCGTCATAAGCAAGGGCGGCTACGGCAGCGTACCGACCGTGCTTGCTGCGCATTTCCTGCGCATTCCCATTATCGTGCACGAGTCCGATGCGAAGCCCGGCCGCGCCAATCTCCTTGCCGCGCGCTACGCAGCCAAGATCGCCATCACCTTCGATAGCGCAGCCAAGTATTTCCCGAAGGGCGTGCAAAAGCGCATTGCGCGAACCGGCATGCCGGTGAGGAAGGCACTTGCGCGTGTCGAGAAAGAAGGCGCGCAGCAGTACCTGGGGCTCGACAAAGATGTGCCGACGGTGCTCATTCTTGGCGGCTCGCAGGGAAGCCAGCGCATTAACGACACAGTGCTCCGCGCACTGCCCGAGCTCGTGGAAACGGCGAACGTCATCCACCAGACCGGCACGCAGAATTTCAAAGAGACGAAAGGAATCGCTGCGGTCGCGCTTCAAAAGTCTCCGCATGCGGATCGCTACCACCCGTTTGACTACCTTTCTGCGCTTTCGCTCGAGCGCGCGGCAGGCGCAGCCGATGTAGTCGTGTCGCGCGCGGGCGCAACCTCGCTCGCCGAAATCGCGCTCTGGAAGAAGCCGGCGATCATCATTCCCATACCCGAAGCGGTGAGCCACGACCAAAAGCTGAACGCCTATGCCTACGCGGGCACGGGCGCAGGCGAGGTGATAGAAGAAGAGAACCTTTCTCCGAACCTCCTTGTCTCTGAAGTCCGCCGTATCCTGCATGACAGCGCGCTCGCGAAGAAGATGGGCGACTCGGCCGAAGGGTTCACCGACCCCGACGCCGCGAAGGTCATCGCCAAAGAAGCGCTGTCTATCGCACTTTCGCATGAATAGAGTCGTTACCAGAATCCCGCCGTCGCCGACCGGGCGGCTCCACATCGGCACCGCGCGCACGGCGCTCTTCAACTACCTCTTCGCGCGCCACGCGGGCGGCAAGGTGATTTTCCGCAGCGAAGACACCGACCGCGCGCGCAGCAAGAAAGAGTACGAAGACGAGATCATAGAAGGACTCCACTGGCTCGGTATCGGATGGGACGAATTCGCGCGCCAGAGCGAGCGCACCGCCCGCTACACGGAACTGCTCGAAAAGGTGATTGCAGAAGGGAAGGCCTACGTTTCGAAAGAACTGGCAAAAGACGACCCCGAACGGGAAGTGGAGGTGGTGCGTCTTAAGAACCCCGGTAAGGAAGTGGTCTTTGAAGACCTTGTGCGCGGACCCATCAACACGCACACGGGCGAGCTTGGCGACTTCGTCATCGCACGCTCGCGCACGGATGCGCTCTACCACTTCGCGGTCGTCGTAGATGACATGGACGGCGGCGTCACGCACATTATTCGTGGCGAAGACCACATCCCGAACACCGCGCGCCAGATTCTCATCCAGGAGGCGCTCGGCGCGGAACGTCCGCAGTACGCGCACCTGCCGCTCATCCTCGACGAGAAGCGCGCGAAGCTTTCTAAGCGGAGTGGTGCGACTTCGGTTATGGACTACCGCGCTGAAGGATTCCTACCGGAGGCCTTGGTGAACTACCTTGCGCTCCTTGGCTGGAACCCGGGCGACGAACGCGAAGACTTTTCACTTACCGAACTCGTGGGAGCATTTTCCGTGGAAGGCATCCAGAAAAGCGGCGCTGCCTGGAATCGCGAAAAGCTGCTTTCCGTAAACCAGCGCTGGATGCGCAAACTTTCGGACGACCAATTCTTTGCCGCGCTTGAAGCATCGCGCCCAGACGCGACCGAACTCGCGAGCGTGGCGCGAAGAGCCGTGCCGCTTCTCAAGGAGCGCGCCCGCACGTTCGGCGAAGCGCGTGCGCTCCTTTCCGGCGAGCTCGCGTGCCTCTTCGCTGCACCGGAACTCTCGCGCGAGACGCTCCGCGCCAAAGAAGGCGAGCGCGGCACAGCGTTCACGAAAGCCGGCCTTGAAGCGGTGCTCCACGCAGCAGAGGCGCTGCCGGAAAGCCCGGATGCTGAAACGGCGAAAGCCGCGCTCATGCCGCTTGCCGACGCCGAGGAGGCAAAGGAAAAAGGCGGTCGCGGCGCCATGCTCTGGCCGCTCCGGTACGCGCTTTCCGGACAGGAACGCTCGCCCGACCCGTTCACGCTGTTCGCGCTTCTCGGCCGCGAAGAATCCTCCGCTCGCGTGAAGAAAGCGATTGCTATACTGGGTGCATGAGATTACGTGCGCCGTTCCTCGCAGCGCTCCTCGTTTTTGTCGTCTTTTTCGCGGCGCCCGCGCGCGCCGCGAGCACCGCAACCGACCTACAGAGTCAGCTGAGTGCGCACACCGCAGAGATCGACCAGCTGAACGCGCAGATTGCCAAGTACGAGGCCGCCATCCAGCAAGCGAACGCCGACAAAGCTACGCTTCATAACGCCATCAACACGCTCGAATTGCAGAAGCAGAAGGTACAGACGCAGATTTCGGTCACGCAGAATCAGATCGCTGCGACGCAGATCCAGATTACGCAGCTCGGCTCGCAGATAGACTCGATCGAGAGCCTCATTACGACTGACCAGGCCGCGCTTGCGGTAGACTTACGCAGCGTCGCACAGAATGACGAGCAGCCGCTCATCGCCCAGCTGCTCTCGAGCGATTCGCTCGCGTCCGCATGGCAAGATGCCGACGCAGTGGCGCAAGTGAATCGCGCCATACAGGGTGACGTCGCATCGCTCTCTGCGCAGCGCGACGCACTCGCGAGCGCGCGCTCGCAGTCGCAAGACAAGCAGGTGGCGCTTACGAGCCAGAAGCAGACGCTTTCTGCCCAGCAGACGTCGCTTTCGCGAACGACGAAGCAGAAGACGCAGCTCCTCGCCGAGACGAACGCGAGCGAAGCTGAGTACCAGAAGCTCTTGGCACAGGCCAAAGCCGAGCTCGCGAGCTTCTCGACCTTCGCGCAGAATGCCGGCGGCTCGGGACTCCTGTCGAACCAAACCAGCTGCGACTCATGGGGCTGCTACTATAACCAGCGCGATAGTCAGTGGGGCAACGATCCGCTCGACGGCACGCAGTACCGCTTGAAGAGCGATGGCTGCCTCATCACGTCGATGGCGATGGTTATGACGCATTACGGCTATCGCAACGTGACGCCCGTAACCATCAACTCCGACCCGGGCAACTTTGCCGCCTACTATCCCGCATACCTTCTCATGACCATAAATGTCGATGGTATGAGCGTGACGCGCAAATCCGCATACATAAGCTCGACGCTCGCCTCCGGCAATCCGGTCGTCGTGGGCATTTATGCGTACGGCGGCACACACTATGTGGTGCTCACCAAAGCCTCGGGCGGCGGATACCTCATGCGCGACCCGTACGTGCCGAATGGCAAGGACATCCAGTTCACGTCGCACTATTCGCTGAAGAACGTTTTTAGCGTTGCGAAGGTAATAATTAGCTAGAAAACGCAACGAGTGCTCACCGCAAGGCCAACTCCACCAGCAGGCCGAAAAATTTCACGCTCCGGGCCGCTTGGCCAAGTCTTACGAAATTTTTCGGCCTGCTGGCTCCGTTTGTTGCCTTGCGGTGAGCGCGTGCACGAAAAGGGAAGCGGGGCAGCCGCTGTGCTACCATGGGGCTATGTTCATGGCCATTCTGTGGGTCATCGTCGGAGTGCTCGCGCTCTCTTTTTTTGGTATCTCTCTAGAGAAGCTCGTGTCCGACCCCACGACCCAGGCCAACTTCATCTATCTGTGGCACCTTATCACGCTCGGCATCTCCGCCCTCGCGGCATATTTTGCGAACTTGACACTGCCGTTTAAGTAGGATAAATCTGTTTCGGAAAAATGAAGGAGTCTTTAAAAATGCAAAAAGCAAGGCAAGTGAAGCGCCTCACGCTTGAGGAGGTCGTTACCTGCATTGAAGCTGCTCGGGCTGCGCTACGAGTGTGGGAGCCCCGAGGTCGCTGCGAGATAGCGATTAACAATCTTGTGCTTGCAGCCAAAGGCGACGGTCTCCCGCACGAAGCCGCGCGACTTCTAGACGAAGTTCTATCCGAGCTTCAAACGAAGGGGCGCTGGGTGCGGCAAAAAGATATTCTTATTCAACTGAGCCATGTGGCTCGTATAGCACGACTGCATGAAAAGCGAACTGAGCACATTTGCTGACAAGCATGTCTGTTCGCGCCGCCGAGGGAACTCGGCGGCTTTTTCTTTGTGCTCGCGCGAATATCCACTCGGCAGGATTCCGACCGACCACGACGGCCTTGCGGAAGGGTCGGTCGGCCAAGATTGTGCGTGTGCAAGTAACGCAGCACAATCTTGGCGAGCTTTTGCGTAGATACGAACGAATCGTGACAAACGCCACACAAGTGCGTAAAAGCGATTGTGCGAACGGCCGGGAAGCCCGGCCTACGCACAATCGCGCCGTATCTTTTGCAAAGATACTCGGTCTGCTGCGCAGTCTTTCGTATCTTCGCAAAAGATATATTGTGCGCACTATTTGCCTAGAAAAGAAGGCCTCCTTTGAGGCCTTCCCTCGCGTCATTTGATAGCAATAACTATCACCTGAATGAGACTGATGATGGTGCTCATGAAGCCCGTCCAGAATGCGTAGATTTCGAGATTCTCGATGAAGCGGCCGTGCTTGGTCTTCGTCATAGGGAAGAGGATACCACGCTGGCCGGGTCGCAGTCGGCGATTTCCCCCGCCCCACTTCCCTATTTAATAATGCGGACGATGAGGGTGGCGAGGGATACGAGCAGCGAAAGGAAGCCGGTGAGTACTGCATACAGTTTCAGGCGATCTGCGTTAACGCCGCGCCTACGCGAGCCGAGCGGCTTGCCGATCAGTCGCTTCTGGCTGTAGTCGAGTCCCATGGCGCTAGCACTGCACGTTCGCCTTTATGTAATCGAACGCTTCGTCGACGGAGTCCGTGAGGTGGAGAAGGTCGAGGTCGGCAGCACTGATGGCACTGTGCTTCCCGAGAAGCGTGGTGCGGAAGAACTCGAGGAGCGGCTCCCAGTATTCCTTGCCGTAAAGCACGATAGGCACCATGCGAATCTTCTTGGTCTGCACCAAAGTGACTATCTCGAAGAATTCGTCGAGCGTGCCGAAGCCGCCTGGGAAATAGACGTACACCTCGGACGCGTAGGTGAGCATGACCTTGCGCACGAAGAAATGGTCGAAGCCGAATCGCTCGGTAAGGTATGCATTGTAGTGCTGGGCCTTCGGGAGATTGATATTGAGTCCCACGGAAGCGCCGCCCGCTTCAAACGCGCCTTTGTTGGCCGCCTGCATGATGCCGTCAGCGCCGCCCGTAATGATGGCGAAGCCTTCTTTCGCGAGGCGAGTGGCAAGCTCATGCGCAGCGATATAGGCCGGATCGTCCGGCTGCGCGCGCTCGGAGCCGAAGAAGGTGGCGGCGAGGCCGTAGCTGCGAATAAGGTCGAAACCTTCCACGAACTCGCTCATTATCTTAAAGACACGCCAGCTCTCGATACGCTGCGGTTTGCACACGAGGAGCGGCCGGTCGTCGGGCAGAGCAACGCGCCCTTCCTGAATAGCTTTCTGAAGGCGACCAGCGGTGTCGTGGGTGAGTTCTTCGTTCATGCTTGTTGCATTGTATCAAATGACGGCGCGGGAATCAGTTGCCGCAGCCGCTCGCGGGTTGATAACCAGCCGCTTCGGCATCCGCCGCGCTCGCAAAATACACGGCATTGCCGCTCGCGATGCGTGCCGCGCCCGCACAGCCGACCGGATAGAAGCGCGTACCGCTCATGGAGGCCACGAAGGCCTGCGAGAACGCTCCTGCCGGAATCTCGGCAACCGCGTGCGCCTGCCCCGCACCCGCTCCGGCCAGGTATCCGAGGCCGAAGCTCGCCACGGCCGTGAGCATGAGAACGCCGAGAATAAGCGCGTCTCGTGGCACCTTCTCGAGCGAGACCTTGCACCGCTCCCGCGCTTCTGCTATACTCATGGCTACAACTATACCACTATGGCAAGTACTAAAGCCGGCGGCTCAACCAAGAACCTGCGCGATTCCAACCCGAAATACCTCGGGGTCAAGGTCGCGGACGGCCAGAAGGCACGCCCGGGGATGGTACTCGTGCGCCAGCGCGGTACGAAGATCGCACCGGGCAAGAACGTGCGTGCTGGTCGCGACCACACCCTCTTCGCGATGGCGGAGGGCACGGTGCAGTACCGCACCGCACGCAAAGTGAACTTTGACGGCCACAAGGTCGCGAAGAAATACGCCGACATACTCGCGTAAGCGAAGCCAGCAAAGAAGAAAGCCCGCCTCACGTGAGGCGGGCGATTTCATTTACAGATTCATACTCTTTGAGAGTTCGCGTTCGAGCACATGGCGCGCGATGCGTCCGCCGGTAAAAGAAGCGAGCGCGACCAGACCGAATAGGATGAGCGTGGGCAACATGCCCCACCCGAACCATGCCGCAACGACGAAGACCGTAAACGACAGCGCCACGAATGGAATGAGACTCACGAGGAATCCCGTCCGCTGCACTTCGTAGCGCAGGAGCGCCCGTAGGAAGCCCTCTTCCGTCGTGCAGGGCCCCGGGTAGCCGTCCGGCACCCAGAGGCCGAGCAGACGCCATTCGCAGTCCAGGTCGTCGTCCTCAGGCACCCACACGCCGATAACAAGCACGATCGTGCCGAACATCTTTGGCGGGCGAAGATATTCCGGCCGCTCCGCACGCGACTCGTCGAGGAGCGATTCGGTAATCAACTGCAGTTCGGTACACTGCGGAATGTGCGACACGTTCACCGCATCGCACGTCTCGAGCATGAGCTGCCACGCTGCTTCGGACAGCGGCGCATCGTGATTCCTAATGAAGTGCATGAGGTGCTCCTTTTTCTATTCCGAAGGAACCATAGCACGAAAGCGCATGCGCGCGCCAGAAACGAAAGCGCACGAGGCCGCAAGGCCTCGTGCGCTCAGCTCCCCTTCCTTCTTACTCTGCCTCGATCGCGACCGTAAACTTCCCGAACGTCTCCCCTGCCGCGACCGGCACTTCGAACGTGCCGAGCTCTTTCAAGGGCTTCCCGAGGCGGATGGCGTCTTCCGGAAGCTGCGCGGCTTCGGCAAGCTCTTTCGCGTCTACCGCGTCATACAGGTGTCCCTGTTCGTTGGCTTTCTTTTTGAGGACGATGCGACCGTCGGCGAGTGCGGCAAGGCGCTCCACGACGAGCTTCTCCCCCACCGCGCGCTTCGCTTCGGCTGCGGCGCGGCGCCCTTCGGCCTGCTTCAGAGCACCGGTGGTGGCCGGCACGGCGAGCTTCTGCGGAATAAGAAAATTGAGCGCGTGGCCGTCTTTGGCCTCCACGGTCTCGTGCGCGCGCCCTATGCCCTTCACATCTCTCGTGAGTACGACTTTCATTGAAGTATAGTATCGCAGCTTGACTTTTTGAGCAAATCGGAGCACGCGCGGTCTACTTCCCCGTCGTAAAGAATCTTACCGCCCGCGCATACTGCGGGTCGGCGGCGGTGTCTGCCTTGAACTGCGGCGTCGAGGTCGCGATTTTCGAAACGATGTCCGGCGTGATGCCCTTCTCCATAATCCAGTGGCCGGCGGGCGTGACCCAGCGCGCGATGGTGACTTTGAGCGAACCACCATCTATCGGGATGAGGGTCTGCACCGAACCCTTGCCGAACGTCTGCGTGCCGATGATTTCCGCCGCGTGATTATCCTGGAGTGCGCCCGAGAGGATTTCCGAGGCCGACGCGCTGCCGCCGTCGACCAAGATCGCAACCTTCGTGCCAGCCGGCAGGTCGTCGTAGCCCTTACTCACCTGCACGTCGTTCGGCTGCTTGCCGCCGTAATCTTCCGTGACGATGGTCGCACCTTTCGGCAAGAAGTGGCTCGCGATGTCGACCGCCGCGTCGAGGTAGCCGCCCGGATTCCCGCGCAGGTCGATGATGAGCTTCTTCGCACCGCTCGCCTTGAAGCGCGTCCACGCCTGGTCGAACAGATCGGCGGAATCGCCGGTGAATTCGTAGAGCGCGATGTGGTACACGCCGCTCGCGGCGTCGTAGCCGTCATCGGTCTCCGGCACTTGGATAGTCGCGCGCGTCACCTTTATCTCGAGCGGGTTGCCTCCCCGCACGAGCGAGAAGACGACGACGGAACCCACCGGCCCGCGAATCTCGTTTACGGCCTCATCGGTCGAGATGCCATCGGTCGATTTGCCGTCGATCGCGGCGATGATGTCGCCCGCTTTTATGCCCGCGGCTTCAGCCGGCGTGCCCTTCAAGGGCGCGATGACGGTAAGCGCGCCGTTCTTCACGTCGATCTCCATGCCGACGCCCGCGAAGGAACCGGAGATGTTGTCGTTAAAGGCCTTGGCCTCCTGCGGCGGGAAGAACACGGTATACGGGTCGCCGTAACTGCTTGCCAAGCCCGTTATGGCGCCGAAGACCTTGTCTTGCGTCGAGGGCATGGTGGACGACGCGTGAGTAATGACGTAATCATTCTGGAGCGCGTTCCAGGCTTTCCAGAAATCGGCGAGATTCGCGTTCGTATCCGGCGTCGCGTCGAGGCCGTCGCCGATCAAGGGCAGGTGCGACGCGACCGCAGCCGGCGTGCCGGTGCCGTTCGCAACCAAGCCGAATCCGAAGCCCGCTGCCGCGACGAGCGCGTATGACGCCGTCTTTTTGACCACATCATTCACATGCATCGCACGGAAGTATAGCACCCCGTTAGAAGTCGGGCGACATTTGCGAACGCGGAGAGGCAAAAATAACAAAGGGGAGAGCGAGCGGCACACGGTAGGTGCAAAAAATTCCAATCTGATTGGAATTTTTTGCACCCCTGACTTCTAACGGGGTAGCACGCGTGCTTTGCACAGGCGCGCGCCGCGGAAGCGGCGCGCGGGCGGTATACTGTCGATACATGATCTTTCGTCACGAACGCAAAGGATGCGTCTGGGTCGACGTGGAGCAGCCCACCATGGACGAGCTGCGCCAGGTGGCAGACGAGTTCAGCATATCCGAGCGGCTCGAGGCCGAGCTATTCTCCCCCACCCCGCTGCCGCTCCTTGCGCACGACGAGCGCGTCGCGCTCCTCGTCTTGCACTTCCCTGCCGAACCCGAGCACGACGGCGACACGAAGCTGCAGGAAGTGGACTTCATCGTCGGGCCGCATTTCGTCATTACCGTGCGCTACGAGGTGGTCGCGCCCCTGCATCGCCTCCGGAAGCTCTTCGAAGCCGACGATGCGCTCGGCCACGATCGTCTCGAACCGGACGCGCTTCTCGAAATCCTCTTCGCGCACCTCTATGCCGCCGCGCGCGACCACGCCACGCTTACCGCCGCGCGCCTCTCGCGCGTGGAGCGCCAGATGTTCAGCGGCCAGGAGCGCGAGACCGTTCGCGCCATATCTACGGTGAGTCGCGAGTTCCTCCACCTTGAGGCATCCATCGTGAATCAGCGCGAGCCGCTCGCGCGATTCTTCGGCGCCATAGCAGAACGCGGATTCTACGGGCACGGCTTCCCCGAACGCGCGAAGCGCATCGAGGCCGAGCGCGAACAAGCCGCGCATCTTGCCGCCACCTACCGCGCGGTTGCCGTCGAACTGCGCGAGACGAATGCCTCCTTGATCGAAGCGAGCCAGAATCAGATTATGCGCGCACTCACCACCATCACCGTCATCGTGCTGCCACTCGAGCTCATCGCGTTCGTCTTCGGCATGCATGCCTTGGGAACGCCGCTCGAGAATAATCCGCACGCGTTCTGGATAATCATGGCGGGGATGCTCGCGACGGTCGGCCTCATGATTGCCGTGTTCGCCAAAAAGCGCTGGATACTCTAACCCAGCCGGATAGGCACTAGGCGCTAGGTTTTAGTGGAGCATGCGAAACGCGACAGGGTGCTTAAAGCCTAGTGCCTAAAGCCTAAAGCCTGGTATCCTGTCTCCATGTGGCCGTTTTCGCGAAAGAAAGAAGCTCCGGCACTGCCCTCCGTATTTTTCACGAACACGCTCTCGGGGCGTAAGGAGCGCTTCATCCCGCACAAAGCGGGCACCGTTTCCATGTATACGTGCGGTCCCACGGTCTACAGCCGCCAGCACATCGGCAACCTGCGTCCGGGCATCGTGGCTGATACGATTGCGCGCACCCTCGAGGGCGCGGGCTACCGCGTCCGTCGCGTCATGAACATCACTGACGTCGGGCACCTGACCGATGACGGCGACCAGGGCGAAGATAAAGTGGCGAAAGGCGCGCGCCTCGAGAAGACCACGCCGGAAGCCATTGCGAAGCGCTACGCCCTTCAGTTCATCGCCGACCTCGACGAGGTCGGCGTGCGTACCGAGGACATCCGCTTCCCGCGCGCGACCGAATACGTGAAGGAGCAGATCGCACTCGCGAAGACACTCGAAGAAAAGGGCTTCACCTACGCTACGCGCGACGGCCTCTATTTCGATACGCAGAAATTCTCGAACTACGGCGCGCTCGGCAACGTCGGCCACGCGGAACTGCTCCCCGGCAAGCGTGTCGCTATGGGCGAGAAGAAGAGCGCGAACGACTTCGCGCTCTGGCGCGCCGCGAAGCCGAACGACCTGCAGCAGTGGGACTCACCGTGGGGCACGGGCAATCCGGGCTGGCATCTCGAATGCTCCACGATGGCGCGCGTACTCCTCGGCGAACAGATCGACATCCACACGGGCGGCGAGGACCTCGCGATGATTCATCACAACGACGAGATAGCGCAGTCGGAAGCCGCCAGCGGACGACAGTTCGTGCGCTACTGGCTCCACAACGCCTTCCTCACCATGGGCGGCGAGAAGGTCTCGAAGTCGCTCGGCAATGTCGTGTACCTTTCCGATCTCACCGAGAAAGGGTTCCACCCGCTCGCGCTGCGCTACTTCTTCTTGCAGGCGCACTATCGCACGCCGCTCTCCTTCGGCTGGGACGCGCTCGCCGCGGCAGACGAAGCGCTCCGTCGCCTCTGGACGCGCGCGCTCGAGGTGATTGCGGAGGCGAAGGCATCAGAAGGCTCCGAGGCGCGCGACCGCTTCCTCGCACACATGCGCGACGACCTTGCGACCCCGCAAGCCTTGAGCGTGCTCTGGGAAGCGCTGCGGAGCGACGAGAACACGCCTGAGGAGCTCCGCGGGCTCCTCGAAGTTGCCGACGTCCACCTCGGCCTTTCGCTCCTATCGCCGCCGAAGATAGTGCGCAAGTTCGCGGCCGAAGACGCGCCCGTAGACATCCGCGCACTCGCGGAAGCGCGCGACGCCGCCCGCGCCAAGAAGGATTTTGCCGAGGCCGACCGCCTCCGGGAGGAGCTTGAGACCCGTGGATATCGTGTGGAAGACTCCGCGGAAGGGACGGTGTTGGCAAAACGGCGCGGGTGATAAAATCGGCACATGGCCGACTCAGTTGCCCGCGTCCCACCGCAATCGCTCGAATCCGAGCGCGCGCTCCTTGGCGCCCTCCTTTTGAAGCCAGACGTCATCCACGACGTCATGGACACCATCCATGCCGACTCGTTTTACGCCGAAAAGCATCGCATCATCTTTTCTGCGATGCGCGAGCTTGCCGACCGCGGCGAGCCGATAGACCTGCTCTCTTTGGGCGAGCGCCTCCTGGACCAGGGGCTCCTGGAGCGCGCGGGCGGGCGCGCATACCTTGCCGAGCTCGCGGGTTCGGCGCCTGCGCCCGGCAACTACGCGCACTATGCCGACCTCGTATCGCGCAAATCGCTGATGCGCTCTCTCATCGACGCGGCATACGAGATAACCGAGAATGCGTACGACGAAGCCCGCGACACCTTGGAAGTGCTCGACGAAGCCGAAAAGAGCATTTATGCGATCGGCGACGCATCCGCTTCGCACAAGTTCACTGCCATCGGCGACAAGGTGCACGAGGCGTGGGACCGCATCGAAGCGCTCGGCAAGAGCGAATCCGGCATCCGCGGCGTCCCGAGCGGATTCCAGGACCTCGACAACCTGCTTTCCGGCTTCCACCCTTCCGACCTCGTCATCCTTGCCGCGCGCCCGTCGGTGGGTAAGACCTCGCTCGCCCTCGACATCGCGCGGAACGCGGCCGTGCGCCACAACGTGCCGGTCGGCATCTTCTCCTTGGAAATGAGCGCCGAGCAGCTCATCGACCGCATGCTCTCGGCTGAGTCGTATGTCAATTCGTGGAAGCTGCGCACCGGCCAGGTGAGAGACGAGGAGGACTTCGCGCGCATCCGCGATGCGCTCGAATCACTCTCGAAGGCGCCCATCTTCATCGACGACAAACCGGGCAACAACATTCTTTCCATGCGCGCGGTCGCACGGCGCCTGAAGCGCGAGAAAGGCATCGGACTCATCGTGGTGGACTACCTGCAGCTCATGACGCCCACCAACACGAAAGCGGCCGACTCGCTCGTGCAGCAGGTCACGGAGATTTCGCGCTCCTTGAAAGGCCTCGCGCGCGAGCTCGAAGTGCCGGTCATCGCGCTCTCGCAGCTCTCGCGCGCAGTCGAGCAGCGCGGCGGCAAACCTCGCCTTAGCGACCTACGCGACTCGGGCTCCATCGAGCAGGACGCCGACGTCGTGATGTTCGTGCACCGCGGCGAGGCGCAGATGGAGGGCGGCGATTCTGGCAGCCGCACGGGCTACCAGGCGGAAATCCTGGTCGAAAAGCACCGCAACGGCCCAACGGGCAAGGTCGACCTGTATTTCGATGCGAAGCGCGCGACCTTCCAGCCCATGGATAAATCCGGCCTCGGCGAGCTCGCGGGCGAGTTCTAGCACGGTATGGACAAGATAGACGAGCTTGCGCGTGCGTTCGCAAAGCTGCCAGGCATAGGTCCGCGGCAGGCGAAGCGTTTTGTGTACCATCTGCTCGCAGCGCCGGCTGCTGAGCGCGCGCAGCTCGCAGGGCTCGTCGCTTCCCTTTCCGAGAACGTGCGCCAGTGTCCCGAGTGCCTGCGCTTTTATAACGGCACAAATGCAAAGGTGTGCGGCTACTGCACCGACCAAAGCCGTGACGACACGCTCCTCATGCTGCTTGAAAAAGACCAGGACCTCATAGCGGTCGAGCGCGCAGGCACCTACAAGGGGCGCTACTTCGTGCTTGGCGGCGTGCTCACGCTCTCGGGCAAGGGCGCCATCCGCGAAAAAGAACTTTTGAAAGCGGTTGCCGCGCGCGGAGCGCGCGGCCTCAAAGAAATCATCCTCGCGCTCTCGGCCACGAGCGAGGGCGAGCACACGGCCGACCACGTGCGCGCGCTCTTAGCGCCCTTTCGCGATGCCGTCAAAATTTCCGTGCTCGGCCGCGGGCTTGCGACCGGCAGCGAGCTCGAATATTCCGACGCCGAAACGCTGCGCGCCGCATTCACGAACCGGCACGAGGCATAAAAAGCCCCGCGCGTTAGCGCGGGGCGTCGGGTTTTGATTTTTCGGAAGAGTCCTTTTCCGGTTCCTTTGGCGCGGGCGGATACTGAAAGAACGGCAGCGAGGCCGAAAGACCGATGATAAAGAATGTGAGCGCAAGACCACCGAGCGCGCCCACATACAGGTTCGCGAGCCGCTGGTACGGATTGTCATTCATGGCACTTCCCTTCTGAGCGTCTTGAACCAGTATGCCACAAAAGAAAATCCCCGCGCGGAGTACCGCGCGGGGATTTTCTTGGAATCTACGCCGCCACGAACGTGAGCGCCTGGCCCTTGGCCGCGGCGCGGCCGGTGCGGCCGATGCGGTGCACGTAGTCCTCGTAGGTCGAGGGCAGGTCGTAGTTGATGACATGCGAGACATCCGGGATGTCGAGGCCGCGCGCGGCGACGTCGGTGGCCACCAAGACCTGCACGCGTCCGCGCTTGAATTCTTCCAGGGCGCGCAGTCGGGCATGATGCGTCTTGTCGCCATGGATGCTTTCCGCGAAGATGCGGTTCCTGGAGAGCATCTTCGCGAGACGCTCGGCACCGTGCTTCGTACGCACGAACACGAGCACCTTGGTGAAATCGCGGTCGGCGAGCATCGCGCACAGGCGGTCGAACTTGTCTTCGCCCGGCATGAGGCGCACAACGTCCTGGTCGACGTTCTTCGAGGTGTCGCGTGTCTTCACGGAAATGATGACCGGCTCCTTGAGGAAGTCGCCGATGAGCTTCTCGATGTCGCGGCTCATGGTCGCGCTGAAGAAGAGCGTGTGGCGCTCCCTCGGCAGGTGGCCGAGTATAAAGCGCATGTCATCGATGAAGCCCATGTCGAGCATGCGGTCGGCTTCGTCGAGAACGACCGACTGGAAGCCCGACAGGTCGAGGCTCTTGCGTTCCATGAGGTCCTTGAGGCGCCCCGGGGTGCCCACCACGAAGGCCGGGTCGAACTTGAGCTCCTTTATCTGCGGGTTGATGTTTGCCCCTCCCACGGCAATCATGCCGCGGAAACCGAGGCCGCGCGCCATGCCGGCGAGCTCGCGCTCGATCTGCACGGCGAGCTCACGCGTGGGCGCCATGATGAGCACGCGCTCACGGTGGCCGAGCACCATGCCCTTCACCACCTTGTCGATGAGCGGGATGAGGAACGCGGCCGTCTTGCCTGTGCCGGTTTCGGCGAGCCCCACCACGTCCTGCCCGTGGAGCACGTGCGGGATGGCCTTGTCCTGGATCGGACTCGGCGTCTCGTACCCCTTCTTCGCGATGTTCGCCTTGAGGCGCTCATCTACGGGGAAATCGTTAAACGCGTGCTCGGGTACGAACACGTCCTCCTTTTCTTCAACGACGACCGCCTTGTTTATGAATTTCTGGATTTCCGATTCCGTCTGACCGAAGGCGCCGATGCCGCCCTTCTTCCTGCCGCCACCGCGGCTAAAACGCTCGCGGCCATAGGTGCCATAGCTCCTTCCCGCGCGCGGGGCACGGCGCGGACCGCTGTAGTAGTCGCGGTCGTCGTAATCATCGCGACGCGCCCTGCCGCGGCCGCCGCTCCGCGGCGGCCGCGCCGAAAACGCGCGACCTTCGTCGCTTCCGCCATGAGAACTATGCGAACCTGCACCAGTACCCTGGTGATTCCACCTACCTATTTGCATGTGTAATTAGTGCGGCAGAACGCCGCGTTATGAGCGCCCATGGCGCGCCCGATTTAAGCGATGCTGTCGATTCGAACCTTCGTGAAGGGCTGGCGATGACCGCGGCGCTTGTAGTACCGGCTTTTGGCCTTGAACTTCACCACCTCAATCTTCTTGCCCTTGCCTTCCGCAAGGACGGTGCCTTTCACCTGCGCGCCTTTGATTGCGGGCGTGCCGAGCGTCGTATCTTTCCCATTGTCCACCATGAGGACTTCGTCAAAGACGACCGATTCACCGGCTGCGGGGTTCCCGGCGAGTTTCTCTATGAAAATAGCGTCGCCTTTGGCGACTACGTACTGCTTCCCGCCCGTCTTGATTACGGCCATTTCCATTGCCTGTAAATATAGCACCCCGCCCTTCAAAAAACAAGGCCGCGGAGTGTTCCCTCCGCGGCATGGAATGAGGCCAGCTTGTACGACTATCAGCCGAACACACCGGTGTAGAGAAGAGCAACGGTGAGCAACAGGCCAGAAATCACGATTGCGATGGCGCCTGTGCGCGAACTTCGCGCAGGCCGGTACGTGTCGACCTGGACGCCTGCAAATCGTTTCCCATGCGGATCCATTAGTGGACTAAAGATACCGAAAGACATGGTTAAACTCCTCGTCTACGCGGCACACCCTGCCGCAAGGTCTAAAGAAATAGTACCAGATGTTGTTGCTACTCGTCAAGTGTCGGCTTGTCGAGCAATTCCGGCTCCGTGCCGTTCTTTTCGCCAGCGATGCGGTACACATCTTTGTCTATCTTCCCGAGCTCTTTGTATGCGCTGTTATAGTGGCTGACCGTGGTTCCCAAAGAGACGCCGAGCTTCTTGTAGTACTCCTCATACTTGCCGAGGTGTTTGCCGAGCTCGCCCACGCGCTTCTGGATGTCTTCGGCGCGCTTCTCGATTTCCATCGCCTTCAAGCCCTGCATCACGGTTTGCAGGTACGCAAGGAACGAGGTCGGCGAAACGATGATGACCTTGTACTTCCCCGCCGCGCGCTGTATCAGGTTTTCATCCTCGCCGCCGCCCACCTGATTGGTGAGGAGGTCATAATAAATCGCTTCGCTCGGAATGAACATGAACGCGAAGTCCATGGTCTTCTCTTCCGGGCGGATGTATTTGGCGGTTTCCTGAATACGCAGCTTCAGGTCATTTACGAACGCTTTCTCCAAGGCGGGTTTCTCGCTCTCGGCCGCGTTCACCAAACGGTTGTAATTTTCGAGCGAAAATTTGGAATCTACCGGCACCACTTTGTCGTTCACGAACACGGCTGCGTCCACGATTTCGCCATTCTCGAACGGATACTGAATCTGGTACATGCCGGGCGGAAGCACGTTTTTGAGCACGGTCTCGAGGTAGTACTCGCCCAGGACGCCGCGTTGCTTCGGGTTCTTCAAAATGTCTTGCAGGCCTTTCAACTGCTCGGCGAAGGTCTGCGTCTGCCGGCCGATTTCTTTGACGCTTGTCACCTCTTCCGTGATTTCTTTTATGAGCCGCGTGCTTTCAGAAAACTGCCGATGCGCATGCTCCTGCATCTGCTTCGAGCTTTCGGCGACGCGCGCGTCCAAGGTTTTTGCGAGCTCCTGCATCTGCTGCTGCAACAGCATGAGGCTGCCCTGGTCTTGCGGCTTCGCTTCCTGCCCCAAGCGGCGGAACAAGAGCCAGAAGCCAGCCAGAAGCGCAACGAGTATGAGAACGAGAAGCAAATCCATGCCTGTAGTATACTGCCCTCATGACTATCCACGAAACCTTGAAAGCCGGGATTCCTGACGCCATGCGCGCCAAGGATTCCGTGCGCCTCACTACCCTGCGCTCTTTGGTGACCGCTATGACGAACGAGGCCGTCGCCAAGAAACTCGGCCCCACGGCGTTCCTTTCGGACGACGACGCGCTCGCGGTGCTAAAGCGCGCGGCAAACCAGCGCAAGGATTCCATCGAGCAGTTCACCGCAGGTGGCCGCCCCGAGCTTGCGGAGCCCGAGAAGCTTGAGCTCGCCATCATCGAGAGCTTCCTCCCTGCGCAGATGTCGCGCGAAGAAGTGGAGACCGTGGTAAAGGCAAAGATTGCCGAGCTCGGCGTTTCGAGCAAAGCCGAGAGCGGCAAGCTCCTTGGCGCGGTGATGAAGGAACTGAAGGGCAAGGCCGATGGCGGTGTCGTAAAAGAGGTCGCCGACAGTTTGCTGCAATAGTAATTTCGTGGTACCGTGAATCCGGAAGCTTTTTCAAAGAGGACGGAAATGCAGCTTCATATCGAGAAGAACGCCACGGGCGTTACCATCACGACGCCGAATGGCGCAGAGTTCGGATTCCGCAAAGATGGGAAGGGCGGCGTCGAATGCTCGAGTAAGCCTCGAGACGCCGCGTTTTCCTGGAGCGAACTCGCCACTATCGAAGCGGCGGCAAAGGACGCGCTTTACGAACCCGAGGAGGCATAGATGCCCCTCACCGACAAGCAAAAGCTCAACGCGTTCGAGCGGTATGTGAAGCGCGGCCGAAAAAAGCCGAGTGACGGGAAGTACACGAAGCAAGCGCTCGTGGAATATGCGTGCGCATTCCGCCGCATCGCCGTGTGGGGCGCAGAAGTAGACGCCGAGTGGCTCGCAAGCGAGTTGCACAAGCGATTCCTGGCTGCCTCTTCAAAAACGCGTAGCGCAAACGCGGCGGCAAGGAAGCGCGCCGCCGCGAAGAAAACCGCCAAGCTTCACGAGCGCCTCAAGCGCGAGCGTGAGCGGCCGGAGTTCGACTTTTAGGGCGGGACAATTGTCCCGCCCTTGCTTTTTTCTACGGTATGTGCTACAGTATTTTCGTAGCAAACACGGGAGGTTTTTGTGGCTACAAAGTTCTTTCACACAGTAGAACTACTCGCGATTTATTTTTTCATCTTGCTTGGGGCAAGCTTGGCGGCGCTCTTTGAGCTCGCCACCGAGGCACTCGTGGCGCACGCAAGTGCGGACGAAGCGTGGCGCGAAGGCCTTAGCGTCTTCCCGAGCACGCAGCCGCCCTTCGGCCTTGAGAGCATCGAAACGCTCATTGCGTATGCGAGCTTGTGCGGCGCTGCCGCCAGCTTCGTGTATGCTGCCCGACTCGCATTTCGCCGTTGGAAACGCCGGCACATGCGCACGCTGTAAAAATATCGCGGGATTAGAGACCCGCATCTTTGTATTGTCTATACGACACGCATTCTGTTTGAATGCACTGCCGTAGAGCGCTGTATGAAGCTCTGCGGGTCTAACCTATTTAGTACCCGCACTACGACGCCGCTATGTGAAGCCGCGCGCGAATCTGCTCTTCTTTCTGTGCAATTTCGGCATCCATAGCTGCCAGTTTTTCTTGCTGCTCTGTGAGCCTACCGTTCCGCGCCGCGAGGTCGGCTTCGCTCCTCGCCTTCTGCGCTTCTACGGCCGGATTCTCTGGCTCCGCGCGCAGAATCGTTTCTGCAAACGCCACAATTTGCTCTGCGCGCAAAATCTTTCGTCGCGTTTCCTCCATCTCGCCCACGAGCCGCTCGTGGTCCATGAGCGTGGGCATGAGTTCCGCCGCGCGCGCCTTGCGAAACTCCGTATCCTCAGGGCTCGCTTCTGCCGCGGCCGCAGCCGCACCCTCAGCGCGATTATCATTCGCGTTTTTTTCTAACTTCTGCGGCCGTTCAAACGGATTCATGTAGCCATTATACCGCACACGCGGACGGTATACTGTGGGATATGGCATTAGACACTCTCACGCGCGCGGCCGTGCGACACACGCTGCACTGCCTGCTTGGTTGCTCGGTAGGCGAAATACTCGGCATGACGGTTACCACCATCCTGGGTTGGGTCGTGCTCGCAAAAGTGGTGTTCTCTATTCCGCTCGCATTCTTCTTTGGATTCCTGTTCGCCTCGTGGTCCATGGTTAAAAGCGGCATTTCGTGGCGCGAGGCAATCCGCGCGGCAGTGGGCACGGAGACCTCCTCCATATTTTCTATGGAAACCGTCGACAGTGCGTTTCTGCTCCTCATTCCCGGCGCCATGAACGCGTACATCGGCAATCCGATCTATTGGTACAAGATTATCGCCGCGCTCGTTGTCGCATTCATCATCACCGTGCCGGTAAACCGCTACCTCATCTCCCGCAACCCCCACAAGTATCATCATCACTAATTTGTGACCTGCGGAGAAGTTCCGCGCATGGGAATGCGCGTGAACGCGTCGGTCACGTATGACTAAGCGTTTTGATCTCTGGAATCGCTGTTTGTGGTCACGGATAATCCGCTTGCCTTCGCTCGCGGATTTCCGTGACCCCGCCTCACGGCCTCGCCTGCTGGCTCGACATCGCTCCGGCAGTCACACGTATGCAAAAAAGGCGGAGTAGTCCGCCTTTTTGCTCGTGTGACCCCACGGAGAATCGAACTCCGGTTTCATGGATGAGAACCATGTGTCCTAGCCGCTAGACGATGGGGCCAAAGTGAGGCAAAGAGAGCGAGCGCCTTCGTTCGTGCTCTTTCGCCGAACGCGATCCCATATGCTTACATATGGGGCCAAAGTGAACGGAACGCGTATTTTTATAGCAGAAAAAACCGTAATGCGCTAGCCGCGCTTCTGCCAGGCGCGGTCCTGGCGCACGAGGCGGGCGGTGTCCAAAGGGTCGGCAAGGAGCGCATGCACGATGCGCTCCGTGCGCATGCTCTGCGAGCCTTTCACGAGGATGACGTCGCCCGGTTGCGGAAGGAGCGCAGCGGCGGCGGCACGGGAGTCGTCAAACGCGATGACTTCTGCACCCGCTTTCGTGGCTTGTTCGCCGATGCGGCGCGCACGGACGCCGACGGTAACCACGAGGTCGGCGGCCTGCGCCGCAAGCGCGCCGATGCGCTCGTGCTCGGCGACGGAATACCGTCCGAGCTCGAGCATGTCGCCGAGCACGGCGACCCGGCGTTTCGCGCCCGGGAAGGCGTGCAGGGTGGCGAGTGCCGCTTCCATGGCCGCGGGTGAGGCGTTGTACGTTTCGTCGACGAGCGTGCTGTCGTACTTTCCGGCAAGAAGCCGGCCGCGCCCGGGCGGCGGTTCGTATGCGGCAAGTGCCGCAAGCGCTTCGGTGAGCGGAACGCCGAAGGCTAGGCCGGTGGCGATGGCTGCCGCGCCCGGAAGAAGCTGCGTCTTCCCCACCGAACCCTTCACGATGAGTTCGCCCGACTCGCCCGCTGCCGTTTCTACCCGCGCGCGCATGCCGAGCACGCGGCCGTCTTCTGCATAAAAGCTTGCGTCGGAGAGGCGCACGCTAGCGTCGGCTGATTCGCCGTAGGTGAAGGGGCGAGCGCTGACGCGCGCCGCGTAGCGGCGCGCGTATGCGTCCTCGCTCGCGTACACCAAGGGCGCGGCCGGAGGAAGCGCGTACGCCGGCGAGAATTCTTCTTCGCGCACGTCTTCGGGCGTCGCGTACGCTTCCACATGCACCGGCACTTCGGGCAATCGCGTCACGACGACCGCCTGCGGCGTCGCGATGCGCAGGATCTTCGCAAGGTCGCGCGGGCGGTCGGCGCCGACCTCGAGCACGAGGAGGTTCGGATAGTGGTTCGGCAGGAGGAGGAGCGCGAGCGCGCTTTTCGCCACCCCGAGCCAGCACATGATGTTCCGCTCGGGGTTAGGCACGCCGAAGATGGTGAGCGGTACGCCGAATTCGCTATTGAAACTCTTCTCGCTCTTACGCAGGAAA
>JAKAGB010000038.1 GCA_021817705.1 bacterium
GCGACATCTCATTCATCGTGCCGAACACCTTCGTGCCGAACGACTACTTCGACCTCGTGCGCGAAGTGGGCGGCGACGTAGTAGAAGACGTGGCGCTCCTCGACAAATACGAGAACGAGGCGAAGCTGGGCTCGGGCAACGTGAGCTACGCGTACCGCATCACCTACCGCGCGATAGACCGCACCCTCACGGGCGAAGAAGTGAGCGCGCTCCACGCAAAGCTCGAAACGGCCACGAAGGAGACGTTCGGCGCAACGATACGCTAGGAAGGGGCACGCGGAAAATGCGGCTCTGTAAGGAGCCGCATTTTCCGCGTGCCATGCTATACTGCCGCTGTCTATGGGCACGGCACTCATCGTATATCCGTTCCTCTTCCTGGCGCTCTTCTTCGAGTCGTTCATTTTGGTGACCTTGCTCTCGAAGCCCGCGCGCGCTACGCGCGCACGCAAACCGGCCACAAACGACGACGCCTTGCCCGCGGTCGCCGTCATCGTTCCCTGCTGGAACGAAGGCGAAACTCTGGTGGCCACCACCGAATCCGTGCTCGCGCTCGACTACCCCGCCCTAAAGCTCGAAGTCGTGCTCGTCGACAACGCCTCGACCGATGACACGCCGCGCATCATGGAGCGGTATCGCGAGAATCCGCGCGTGCGCCTCGTGCACGAATCGAAGCAAGGGAAGCATCACGCCGTGAACGCAGGCATCGCCGCCACGAGCGCCGAATTCATCGGCTGTCTCGACGCCGACTCGTTCGTCGCACCCGACGCGCTGCGCGAGGCTATCGTCTCGTTCGATGACCCGCGAGTTGCGGCCACTACCGCAGCCATGAGCGTGCACGCGCCCGACACCATCTTGCGCCACATGCAGAACGCCGAGTATATCTTCGGCATCATCCTGCGCCACGCGCTCGCCACGGTAAACGGCATTCACGTGACACCCGGCCCCTTCTCGCTCTATCGCCGCTCCGTCGTAGACGCGCTCGGCGGCTTCCAGTTCGGCTACCAGACCGAAGACATGGAGATGGCGCTGCGCCTCCAGCGCGCAGGCTACCGCATCGACAGTGCGCCGCGCGCCCGCGTCTACACGAAGGCCCCGGCTACCCTGCCGAAGCTCGTGAAGCAGCGCGTGCGCTGGACGAGCGGATTCCTGAGGAACGTCCTTGGTGAATACCGCGGTCTCGTGGGGAGGCGGCAGTACGGCGCGCTCGGCATCATCGTCCTGCCCTTGGGCTTCCTCGCCATCGCGAGCGGCCTCCTCCTTACCGGACTCGCAGTCGTACGCATGTGGGACATGATTTCAACTGCTATCGCCGTCCGGAGCGGCATTCCCTTCTCTTATGCCTGGGTACCGCCGGTCTCGCACTTCGACTGGTTCTATCTGCCTGGCACGTTCTTCGTCGGGCTCGGCGTCGCGACACTCATTATTTCCGTCGGTATGATTATCGCCGGCAAGCGTCTTTCGAAGACGCCCGGGTCGCTCGGACTCGGCATCGTTTCGTACGCGTTCCTTTACGGGCTCGTCGCGCCTCTCTGGCTCGCGCAATCCGCGTTCGACGTTACCTTCGGCAAAAAGCGCGGATGGCGGTAAGCAGACTCGCCTAACGAGCAAAGCAGCGGAGCGCCGGATGCGCGGACGGGGGCTCGCGGAGGCGAAGCAGCATGGAAATTTCCGCGCCGTAGGGCAGCTGCGCGGAAATTTGCGAGCCGAGCGAGCGCGCCTGCCGGCAGGGGCAGGCGACGCGTACCCCGTCCGCGCATCCGGCGTGGAGCTGCGCCGAAGACACTTGAACCTACAATTTGCCAGAACCCGTGCGAAGCGGTAGGCTGCGAACACCATGTCACTCACGCTGCGCAACGCACTCATCGCCCTCGGCGTCACCATCGCACTCATCGCGACCGTCGCCTATGCCGTGCAATACCTTAACCAGCAACGCGTTGCCGACCTTACTGCCATCGAAGACCAGATCTCCATAGACACGCTCTCTCTCGACACGCAGTTCTCGCTCCTCGAAGCGGCTCCGTGCGCGAACGCCGCGAGCTCGACCGATCTCACGGGCGCCCTCGCCGACCTTGGCGACCGCCTCGCCTATGCTGAGGGCCAGCTCGGCAGCGAGAACGCGCAGGTGCTGCGCCTCAAAGAGCAGTACTCGCTCCTCGAAATCCGCGACTACCTCGTGACGAAGCAGCTGGCTGCCGCATGCGGCACACACCCGGTCACGGTGCTCTACTTCTACTCGAATGCGGGCGACTGCGCCGACTGCGCCAAAGCAGGCTACGCGCTTTCCTACCTGCGCGACACATATCCGAAACTCCGCGTGTATTCCTTCGACTACAACCTCAGCCTCGGCGCGCTCTCGACGCTCATCTCGCTCGACCACGTGCAGAACACGTTGCCCGCGTTCGTCATAAATGGCAAGGCTTCGTACGGCTTCACCGACCTCGCGACCCTCGAGAAGCAATTCCCGAAGGGCTCGCTCGCGACGACGACCGCAGCAAAATAGCACGCGCGCCCTTCGGGCGCGCGACATTCATTCTTTGAGCCGCCTCCCCGATTCGAACGGGGGACCTGCTGTTTACAAAACAGCTGCTCTAACCAACTGAGCTAAGGCGGCTTCTATTTCTATTATACGAGCGGCTTATCGATACCCTCCGGGCGGGTGTCGTGGAGCCGCCCCTTGAATTCGGACAGCGTCTGCACGAACGCGCGCGAAGACGGCCGTGTGGGCGCCGAAAGCTCGTGACGCATGCGCATGCGGCGCACGAGACGCGCGAGGAAGCGTTCGGCCGTGCGCACGAGCTCAAGCGTGAACCCCGCGACCATATGCCCCACGCGCGCCATGGCGCGCGCGAATTCAGCGCGCGCATACGCGGCAAGGTCTACGTGCTCCGCGATGAACGCCGCGCGCGATACGTGGCCATCAAGAGCGCTGCGTTCCGCCGCAAAAAAGCGCGTGCCGCGCCGCGCTTCCCAGCCCGTAAGTATGAGAAAGCCGCAAAGGAGTGCGAGAGAAACGAGTGAAGCGACGAGCGCCCCCATGGCCTAGCGCGCGCTCATGCGCGCGAACTGCGCAAGCTCCACGCGTTCGCCGAACTTCTGAGTAGCCTCGTTCAAGAGGTCCTGCACGGTCTTCGAGCCGTCCTTGATGTACGGACTCTCGAGGAGCGCCTCGGTGTTTTCCGGCGCCATAGCCGACACCTGCATGGCGAGCTCGCGCGCGAGCGCCGCGAATTCCGGATTCTTCGCGACGAAGTCGGTCTCGGTACCAAGAAGCACCATGCCGCCGATGACGCCATCGTGCACATAGGTGCCTACCGCGCCTGCACCGATCGTGCGGTCGGACTTCTTCGAAGCCGCGATGCCCGCTTTCTCGCGCAGAACCGCCTCGGCCTTGGCGAGGTCGCCCGCCGCTTCTTCAAGCGCCTTCTTGCACTGCATCACCGAGACGCCGGTCGCGTCGCGCAGTGCCTTGATAATGTCCATGCTGATTTCCATACCGTACAGAAAAAGAAAAAGTGGTTAGTGGCGCACCGCTCGCTGCCGTCGCACCGGCCGCACTGCGGCTTTACGCTATGGTACCGCGGGTAAGCGCGTCCGCCAAGCGGCTGAGCACCGCTTCCACCGAGGCGCGCGAAGAATCGTTCGCCATGATGGGGTATGCCGCATCCGCAAGATTGCAATCGCTCGAGAGGAGCGCGATGACCGGAATGCCCGCCATGCGCGCCTCCTTCACTGCGTGCTTCTCGTGCTTCGTGTCGACGACGACGAGCGCGTCCGGGCGCTTCGTGAGCTCCGCGATACCGTCGAGACGCTCTGCAAGGCGTTCCATCTCACGGGTAAGGCGCACGACCTCGAGCTTCGTGTGCTGCTTCGCGAGCGTGCCTGCCGCCGACTCTTCGCGAAGCTGCGCGAGGCGGTCGATGCGCTTCTTGATTTCGCTCCAGTTGGTGATGGTGCCGCCGAGCCAGCGTGTCGCCACATAGGGTGCGCGGGCGCGCATCGCGGCCGCCTTCACGAGGGGAGCGATTTCCGGCTTGCCGCCGACGAAGAGCACGGTCTTGCCGTCCTTTGCGAGCGCTTCGAGCGCCGACGCGGCGCGATTGAGCTGCGCTGCCGTCTTCTCGAGGTCGATGATTTCGGTGCGGCCGGCAAGACCCGCCACAAACGGCTTCGCACTCGGGTGACGACGGCTCTTCACCTGTCCGAAATGCGCGCCTGCTTCAAACAGGCGCTTTATCTCTGCCGGGTTCGCGGTCGTATTCATTGGTTCGGCTACTCTACACGAATAGCCGCCCCGAAGCAACCCCCGGATACGCGCGCCCATGTAGGGTGTCGGACACCCTACATGGGCGCGCGTCACCCTTAGGATTCCTCCGCCTTCCCCACCCCGCCCGCGGCCGCGGCAGCCTCTAGCGCGTCCACAAGGTCGCCGATGCCGCCCGCCATTATTTTGGGCAGATTGTGCCAGCTTTCCTTGAGGCGGTGGTCGGTCACGCGGTCCTGCAGGAAGTTGTAAGTGCGGATCTTCTCCGAACGGTCGCCAGTGCCTATCTGCTCCTTGCGCTCCGCCGCGTGCTTCTTAGCCTCCTCCTCTTCCTGCAGCTGCTCGAGCTTCGCCGAAAGTATCTGCATGGCCTTCTGGCGGTTCGCTTGCTGCGAGCGCTCGCTCTGCGAACGCACCTCGAGGCCGGTCGGCTTGTGGACGAGACGCACGGCCGTTTCCACCTTGTTCACGTTCTGGCCGCCCGCGCCGCCAGCGCGCGAAAATTCCATCTCGATATCGGCCGGATTGATGGCAACGACCGACTTCTCGCGAATCGGCAGCACCGCGACCGAGGCGGTCGAGGTGTGGATGCGTCCGCTCTTTTCCGTTTCTGGCACGCGCTGCACGCGGTGCACGCCGGTCTCGTAGCGCAAAGCGTCGTACGCGTCCGCGCCGGCTATCTCGAGCGTGAGGTCGTCTATGATGCGCGTCTTCCAGCCGCGTCCTTCCGCATACTTCTGGTACATCTCTTTGAGGTCGCGCGCAAAGATGGCGGCTTCGTCGCCGCCCGCGCCGGCACGGAATTCCATGACGACCGAGCTCGGCTTCGCCGCTTCCTCTTTCTCTTTGGCGACGATGCGCTCGATTTCTGCGAGGATGTCGGCCTGGCGCGCACGGATGCGTCGCTCGTCTTCTTCCGCGATGCTCTTCAGCTCCGGGTCGCTCTCGGCTGTTGCGCGCGCATCCCGCGCCTCGTCTTCGAGTCTCTCGTATTCTTCCGCAAGGTATGCGGTGGCGAAGTTCTGTTTGAATTCCGGCGAGTATTCCATGCGGTAAGGATAGCAGAAACGCGCGCCGCGAAGCGGCGCGCGTTTCTAGGAACGTTATTTCTTCTTGGAGGCCCGCTGCTTGAACTTCTCGACGCGGCCGGTGGTATCGAGCGAGCGGTCTTCGCCCGTGTAGAACGGATGGCTCTTCGAGGAGATTTCCACCACGAACTTCGGGTACTCCTTGCCTTCAAAGGTGCCGGTCTCGGTCGTGTGGATGGTCGAGCCGATGAGGAACTGCGCGCCCGAAGCCAAGTCCTCGAAGAGAACCGTGCGGTAGCTAGCGGGATGGGTGTCGGCTTTCATTGCCGGGCAATCCTACCATGCACAGCGCGGCCGCGCAACGCGGCCGCGCCGTGTCATCGAGCCATCTACGCGACCGGATTCCCTTTCTTGCGGCGCGCGAGGTAGA